>NZ_JBNHFW010000005.1:0-132348 GCF_059090685.1 Arthrobacter sp. Y3225209 | reverse complement strand
GATTTCCGCAGCGGATGGACGCGCGGCCCTCCAGGCCGTGGCAGCGGGCGGGGCGGACCGCGCCACCACCGCAACGGCCGTACGGTACACACTCGAGGAGCTCGCCGAACGGGCCCCGGGCAACAGCGTGGAGGTCCGTGTCCCACCCTTCGGCGTCACCCAGTGCGTGGCCGGGCCGCGGCATACCCGTGGCACACCGCCGAACGTGATCGAGACCGACGGCGCCACCTGGCTTGAGCTGATCTCGGGGCGGCAGTCCTGGTCGGAGGCAGTGCAGGCGGGAAAGGTGGCCGCCTCAGGTCTGCGTGCCGATTTATCCGAGGTGCTTCCGCTGTTTCCCGGCCGGTAGAATCTACCTATGGTTTCCGAGCAGCACAGCCCCGAGCGCCGCGAGATTACAGTCCGCCGCGCCCCCCGCTTCGTCCCGTTCCTGGCACTGGGCGTGATCGCCGGGTTTATCGCTGCACTCTTCGTTGCCTACGGCGGCGCCGAGGATCCGAACTTCACGCGCGAGGCAACGTTCGGTTTCTTCACCATGATGTTCGCTATGCCGGGCCTGGTCCTCGGCGCACTGACTGCACTGACCCTGGACTGGGTGAGCGTCCGCAAGTCCCGCCGGGCAACCGTGGAAAGCGTGGATGCCGACGCCCCCGAAGCCTCCGCACCGCAGGAATCCGCGGCCTCGGAAAAGCCTCTGCCGTAACGGTTGCGCACACAGGCGGCCCGGCTCACAACGCGTGAGAGAATGCTTGCATGGCACGCGGAGACGGAAAGCTTTCCCATGATCTATTGCCCGGAGAGAAAGGCCCACAGGACGCCTGTGGAGTCTTTGGAGTCTGGGCCCCCGGCGAAGAGGTAGCGAAGCTTACCTACTACGGGTTGTACGCCCTGCAGCACCGGGGGCAGGAATCGGCGGGCATCGCCACCAGCGACGGCAGCCGCATCAGCGTCTATAAGGACATGGGCCTGGTGTCCCAGGTTTTTGACGAGACAACACTGAACACCCTGCAGGGGCACATCGCGGTGGGCCACTGCAGGTACTCCACCACCGGGGCATCCCACTGGGCGAATGCGCAGCCGACCCTCGGCGCCACGGCCAGCGGCACGGTGGCACTGGCCCACAACGGCAACCTGACCAACTCAGCGGAACTGTATGAACTGATCCTCGAACGGGAGGGCCGCCCCCGCAGCGGCGAAATTGCCCAGGGCAACACTTCCGACACGGCCCTGGTCACCGCACTGCTCAACGGCAGCGACGGACGCTCCCTCGAAGACACGGCCATGGACCTGCTGCCCAAGCTACGCGGCGCATTCTCGTTTGTCTTTATGGACGAGGGCACCCTCTACGCCGCGCGGGACACCTACGGTGTCCGCCCGCTGGTCCTCGGCCGGCTGGAACGCGGCTGGGTGGTGGCCTCCGAGGGGTCCGCACTGGCCACCGTGGGCGCCAGCTTCATCCGCGAAATCAAGCCCGGTGAATTCATCGCCATTGATGAAAACGGTGTCCGCAGCCGAACCTTCGGGGAGCCGACCCCGGCCGGCTGTGTCTTCGAGTACGTATACCTGGCCCGCCCCGACGCCACCATTGCGGGCCGTTCGGTCTACGAATCCCGGGTGGAGATGGGCCGTCAGCTGGCCCGTGAAAACTCGGTCGAAGCAGATATCGTGATTCCCGTCCCCGAGTCCGGCACCCCGGCTGCAGTGGGATACGCCGAGGAATCAGGCATTCCGTTCGCCCACGGGTTCGTGAAGAACTCCTATGTTGGCCGCACCTTCATCCAGCCCAGCCAGACCCTGCGCCAGCTGGGCATCAAGCTGAAACTAAACGCTTTGGAATCGGTGATCCGCGGCAAGCGGGTGGTCGTTGTTGATGACTCGATTGTCCGCGGCAACACCCAGCGGGCCATCGTAAGGATGCTGCACGAGGCCGGCGCCGTCGAGGTTCATGTGAAGATCTCCTCTCCCCCGGTGAAATGGCCCTGCTTTTACGGCATCGACTTCGCCTCCCGCGCCGAGCTCATTGCCAACGGTGCTGCGGTCGAGGAAATCTGCGCGTCCATCGGCGCCGACAGCCTGGCCTACATCTCCGAAGACGGCATGATCGATGCCACCATGCAGCCCCGCGAGCGGCTGTGCACTGCCTGCTTTACCGGCGTGTATCCGATCGAGCTGCCCTCAGCGGACCGGCTCGGCAAGAATCTGCTGGAAACCCAGGGTACGGCCAATCCCGCCGAGAACAGCGGCTCCAACGGCTGCGATCCCGGCCCGGACAGCGAATTCGAGAACCTGCTTAACGATTCCGACAAGAAAGAGGCCGTATGAGCGCCCCTGACACCTCCATCACCTACGCCTCCGCAGGGGTGGACGTCGAAGCCGGAGACAAAGCCGTTGAACTGATGAAGGCCGCGGTGAAGGCCACGCACAATTCCTCGGTCCTGGGCGGCGTGGGAGGATTCGCGGGCCTGTATGACGTCTCCCGCCTCCTGACCTACAAGAAGCCCCTGCTCGCTACCTCCACAGACGGCGTGGGTACCAAGGTCGCCATTGCGCAGGCCCTGGACATCCATGACACCATCGGCTTCGATCTGGTGGGGATGGTTGTCGATGACATTGTTGTGGTGGGCGCCGAGCCGCTGTTCATGACCGACTATATTGCCTGTGGCAAGGTGGTGCCGGAACGGATTGCCGGCATTGTCAGCGGCATTGCGGCTGCCTGCAAGGTTGCCGGTACCGCACTGGTGGGCGGTGAAACCGCTGAGCACCCCGGCCTTCTCGGTGAACACGAGTACGACGTCGCGGGCGCAGCAACCGGCGTTGTGGAAGCCGACAACCTCCTCGGCCCGGAGCGTGTACGCCGCGGCGACGTGGTGATTGGTATGGCAGCCTCCGGCATCCATTCAAACGGTTACTCCCTGGTCCGCCGCGTGATCCACCACGCGGGCTGGCAGCTGGAACGGCAGGTCCCCGACTTCGGCCGCACCCTCGGCGAAGAACTGCTCGAACCGACCCGCGTCTACGCAGCCGACTGCCTTGACCTGGCCCGCCACGAGCCGGCCGGCGTGCATGGCTTCAGCCACGTCACCGGCGGCGGACTCGCGGCCAATCTGGCACGTGTCCTGCCCAAGGGCCTGCAGGCCACAGTGGACCGTTCCACCTGGGAGCTGCCTCCCGTCTTCAAGCTGGTCGCCGAACTGGGGAACGTGCCCAGGCCGGATCTGGAACGCACCCTGAACCTGGGTGTCGGCATGGTAGCCATTGTCGACGCCGCCGGATCGGACGCGGCGCTGCGGCAACTCGCTTCCCGCGGTGTCCCGGCATGGGTGATGGGCACAATCGGTGACGCCGAGGAAACTCCGGCAGGCTCGGACCCTGATTTTGTGCAGGGCGCCAAGGGTGTTGACGGCGGCTCAGTGCGGCTGGTTGGCGACTACGCCTGAGAACGGCAAAGGCCCCGGACCGGTGAAACCTGGTCCGGGGCCCTGGACCCGTAGCGGGTCCGGAGAACCGGTGTTAACGACATTCAGCGGATCCACCCGAAGGTGATCCGCTGAATGCGTGGCAATCGGCCAACGTTTGAGGCTGCCGCTAGCTTATGCGGCGGTCACCCTCATCATCGTCTTCGTCGCCAAATTGATCCGCGTACTTATCCTCATACGCCGAGTAGTCCGGCTCAGCCGGTTCCTCAGGGTATCGGCTCGATGGACGACTCGTGGGTCCTGAGAGCTCACGCTGGAGCGCCGAGTAGTCCGTGGCAGGGGTGAAGTACTTCATTTCCCGTGCCTGCTTGGTTGCTTTTGCCTTTTGACGGCCGCGCCCCATGGCGTGACCCCCTTTTTGCGTCGATCCGGAGGTGGGTCGTTCGGGCAGATGAACGAGGCCTCGGAATATTTGGTCAATTTGTCGTAAGTACAGGTTACATGTTTTCCCGCCGCCTTGTGCCCCCGGCACCCCGACAGGAGCTATTGCCTAACCACTTAGTACAGCTCCCCGACACCCCGTTTCCTGCGCCTGCCCCCGGATATTGGCTAAAGTCAGGGGTAGAGACAGTTTTGGGGCGCTTCGCGGCGCCACCTATAGGGAGGACAGGCGTTCACCATGAGCGATCAGAAAAATACACCGGGAGCGGACTCACCGCCACCGGAGGAGGCCGGTTCGTCATCGGCCTTCCCAGATCTGAGCGCCCGGTCGGACTCCCCCGCTTGGCTCTCCGCTGACGGAAGCCACGACACCGGCCTATGGGAGCGCAGCTTCGAGAACCCGGACAACGCACCGGAGGAGGAGTCCGCCGGCAACGGCACAGCCAGTGACGGCAGTTCCCCCGCCGCGGCTCCGGCCGACAGTGCTCCTGGCGCTGGCCCGGCAGGCGAGGATGCAGACCCCGCGCAGGAACCGGATATCATCCCGGCCGACGACGTAGTGCTTCCAGACGACGTTGTGCTTCCACCGGAACCGGTGGTCGTGGCGCCCGAGGAACTGACGCTTGAAGAACCCGCCCTGGCCGATCCGGCCCTGAGCAGCGATGCAGTTGAGGCCGCCTCGCTGGAGGAAGTTGTCTCTGAAGCGGCCGCTGTGGAAGCGAATGCGGCGGAAGCGGGCAGGCTTTCCGGACTTGAGCCCGCCCCTGCCGGCGCGGAGATCCAGGTCGGCAAGGACGCCGTCGCGGACGCAGCAGAACCTCCGGCCGTTGACGAAGCAGCCACAGATAGCGACGGCGCTGGTGATGGCGACAGCGAGGGCGGCGACGGCGACAGCGTGGGCGGTGACGGCGACGGCGACGGCGACGACGACGGCGACGGCGACGGCGACGGCGACGGCGACGGCGACGACGCAACCGTGGATGCCGGCGATCCCGCGACCGCCGGGACAGCTATTCCTGCACCGGCACCTGCCGACAACACTGCCGGTTCGGACACTGAGCAGGGTTCACAACAGGACGCCGAGCAGGCGGAGCAGGACACACCGGCTGCCAACGCCGCCCCGGACATGGAGGGCGCCGGCGCCACGCCGGCACCTGCTGAGGATGCGGAAGCATCTCCTGAGGACACGGCAGAAGCCGTTGAGGCTGATGCCGCAGCAGAAACCGATGTCGCTCAGAAAGCAGAAACTCCTGTCGACGCGGATGCCGAAGCGCCTGTCGATATGGATGCCGAAACGACGGAGCCGGAAGCTGCGGCGGACGGCCTTGCAGAAGCCGCGGCAGATACCGAGGCAGCGGAGGCCGGGTCAGCCGACGGGGTAATCGAGGACGAGGTAACCGCGGACGGGGTTGCCCCTGATGCCGAGGCAGGAACCGGGGCCGTTGCGGAGGCAGAACGCCCCGCCGGGACAGACGCCGAGGCAACTGAGGAAGATCCTCAGGCTGAGACCTCCGCTGAGACAGACCCCGCTGTCGATGGTGAAGCTGCCGCTGACGGCGAAGGAACAGACGACGCAACTGCCGGCGCGGTTGCCGAACCGGAAGCCGGCGAACCCGATACTGAAAGAGAAGCCGGTGAACCCGGCACGGAGAAGGAAACCGGCGAAACCCCTGCCGACGTCCCCGATGGCAGCCCCGATGGCAGCCGCGAGGATCACCCCCTGCACGGAATCGCGGCCGCAGCACCCGTAACCGGCGCCCTGCCCGAATCTTCCGCGACGTCCGCCGCGGATGCAGCGGGCGCCGAGGGCACCAGTGCCGGCTCCGCAGATGCTGCGCTTCCGGCAACGGGTGCCGTACCGGCCGCTGACACGCGCCGCTCCCGCCGCCTTGCCGAAAGCCAGGCTGCGGGCGCCTCAGCCGCCCGGCAGAATCCTGCCGGAACAGCTGCGGGCACGCCGGGCTCAGGAACTGCAGCCGCCGGGCCTTCCGCAGCGGGCGCAGCAGCCAAACAGGGCGGCTCGACCGGACGCAACACCCGCCTGGCGCTGATCATCGGCGGGATCGTCCTGGCCGCCGTCGTCGCTATCCTGCTATTTGTCTTCGTGTTCAATGACAAGGGCGAAGGCGTGATCGAGGAGAACGTCAACCCGGTGGACCTCGAAACCGGCGCCTGCCTTCAGGACTGGGAAGATGTGAACTCCCGGGCCGACGTCGTGAGCTGCGAGACCCCGCACGACGCCCAGCTGGTAGCCACGGACAGTTTCCCCGACGGGGATGCCTTCCCCGGCACAGCCGCCCTCGAAGAGCGCGTCAATGAAGTCTGCGACGCCGTGGACTTCGCGGATGCCGCAGCTGAATACCCGGACCTGAAGCTGACCAAGTCCATCCCTACAGAGCAGACCTGGTCCAACGGTGACCGGCGGCTGGACTGCTTCGTCTTTGCACCCGAAGGCCAGGAGATCACCGGGTCCCTGCTGCGCTAACCTGTCGGAGCAGCGTCAGAGAACCACAGCAAAAAGGGCTGCACAGCGGGAGTACCCGCCGTGCAGCCCTTCGTCTTTTATAAGGTCGTTCCCTGCCGGACCGGCGTGCCGTTAGCCGGCCGCAGCCACTGTCAGTCCGGTCTCGGCCACCAGGCCGTCGCCGTCCAGTCCGTCGGTGGCCCGGTCCACCAGCACCGTGTCACCGTCGCTGATCTTTCCGGCCAGGATGCCCCGGGCCAGTTTGTCGCCGATCTCGCGCTGCACCAGGCGGCGCAGGGGCCTGGCACCGTAGGCCGGATCGTAGCCGGTAAGCGCAAGCCATTCACGGGCCGCGTCGGTGACGTCCAGTACCAGCCGGCGCTCGTGCAGGCGGGCGGCAAGCGCCCTCACCTGGATGTCGACAATCCGGGTCAGGTCCTCCAGGCTCAGCGGGTCGAACAGGATGACATCGTCCAGGCGGTTGAGGAACTCGGGCTTGAAGTTGGCGTTGACCATGGCCATCACCGATTCCCGTTTCTGGTCCTCATTCATGCCCGGGTCCACCAGGAACTGCGAGCCGAGGTTGGACGTGAGGATGAGGATGACGTTCCGGAAATCCACCGTACGGCCCTGCCCGTCCGTGAGGCGTCCGTCGTCGAGGACCTGCAGCAGAATGTCGAAAACGTCCGGGTGCGCCTTCTCCACCTCGTCCAGCAGGATCACTGAATACGGCCGGCGGCGCACCGCTTCGGTGAGCTGGCCACCCTCTTCGTATCCCACGTATCCGGGGGGTGCTCCCACCAGGCGGGACACGGCGTGCTTCTCGGAGTACTCGCTCATATCGATGCGGACCATGGCCCGCTCATCATCAAAGAGGAAGTCTGCGAGCGCCTTGGCGAGTTCGGTCTTGCCGACGCCGGTGGGGCCCAGGAAGAGGAAGGAGCCGGTGGGGCGGTCCGGGTCGCTGACGCCGGCCCGCGACCTGCGGACAGCATCCGATACTGCAGCCACCGCTTTGGTCTGTCCGATCAGCCGCGACCCGATGACTTCTTCCATGTCCAGCAGTTTCTGGGATTCCCCCTGCAGCATCCGGCCTGCCGGAATGCCGGTCCAGGCCGAAACCACTTCGGCGATGTCGTCCGCCGTGACCTCCTCGGAGACCATCAGCTCCTGGGCCTCGTCACCATATTTGCTCGCCTCTGCCTGCTGGGCGGCTTCGAGCTCCTTCTGCAGGGCGGGAATCTCGCCGTAGAGGATTCGCGACGCCTCGGTGAGGTCACCGTCGCGCTGGGCTTTTTCCGCCAGGCCGCGCAGTTCGTCCACCTTGGCCTTCAGGTCGCCCACCCGGTTCAGGCCGGCCTTTTCAGCTTCCCAGCGGGCATTGAGGGCAGCCAGTTGCTCCTTTCGGTTGGCCATGTCTTCACGCAGCACTTCCAGCCGCTCGATGGAGGCCTGGTCGGTTTCGTTGGCCAGGGCCAGTTCCTCCATGGTCAGGCGGTCAACGGCACGCCGGAGCTCATCGATTTCCTCCGGCGCGGAATCGATTTCCATCCGCAGCCGGGAAGCGGCTTCATCCACCAGGTCAATGGCCTTGTCCGGCAGCTGCCGCCCGGTGATGTACCGGTTGGACAGGGTGGCTGCGGCGACAAGGGCCGAGTCCGCGATGGCAACCTTGTGGTGTGCCTCGTAGCGTTCCTTGAGCCCGCGGAGGATGCCGATAGTATCCGGCACGCTGGGCTCGCCAACGTAAACCTGCTGGAAGCGGCGCTCCAGCGCTGCGTCCTTCTCGATATTCTCCCGGTACTCATCCAGGGTGGTGGCGCCAATCAGCCGCAGCTCGCCCCGGGCCAGCATCGGCTTGAGCATGTTGCCGGCGTCCATGGACCCTTCCGCTGCGCCGGCACCCACCACCGTGTGCAGTTCGTCGATAAAGGTGACAATCTGCCCTTCAGCGTTGGAAATCTCTTCGAGTACGGCCTTGAAGCGTTCCTCGAACTCACCACGGTACTTGGCGCCGGCCACCATGGACCCGAGGTCCAGCGACAGCAGGGTTTTGCCATTCAGCGACTCCGGCACGTCTCCGGCCACAATGCGCTGGGCGAGCCCTTCGACGACGGCGGTCTTGCCAACACCGGGCTCGCCGATGAGCACAGGGTTGTTCTTGGTCCGGCGGCTCAGGACCTGGATGACACGGCGGATTTCCGCATCCCGGCCGATCACCGGGTCCAGCTTGCCCGAGCGGGCCATCTCGGTCAGGTCCGTACTGAATTTCTCCAGTGCCTGGAAGGTGTTCTCCGGATCAGCGTTGGTCACTTTACGATCTCCTCTTACGGATGGAAGCACGGCGATGAGGGCATCATGGCCCGCGTTGTTCTCACGCAAAACCTTGCCCGCCGGCCCGCTGTCGAGGGACAGCCCCAGCAGGAGGTGCTCGGTGGAGACGAAAGCGTCCCCCAGCTGTTCCGCCTCCTGCTGTGCGGCGTTTATAACCTGGAGCAGGGGACGGGAGAACTGCGGCTGGGCCACTGAAGATCCGGAGGAGGAAGGGAGCTGGTGGATGGCGCTGCTGGCTCCGGCACTGACCGTGTCCACGTTGACCCCGGCGGCCTTAAGCAGCGCGACGGCAACGCCCTGCCGCTGGTCCATCAGCGCTTTGAGCAGATGGGAGGGTTCGATCTGCGGATTTCCGGCAGTGTTCGCGTTCATGGCCGCAGCCGAGAGCGCTTCCTGGCTCTTGTTCGTGAATTTGGTGTCCACGGTGGCTCCTCAAAACCTGGGCAGATTCAGCTTTAGCGGTGCTGCTCTAACAAAGTTGAGTCTAATTAGCTCAACTTTGAAAGTAAAGTTATCCACAGCACATCCACCGGCGGACCGGGGTTTTCTGCGGGTGCTCCGGTTCCGCCATTTTGCGGACCGGTCCCAGCCGAAAACTAGAGGGCATGCTCCTGGTCAAAGTCATCCGCGGCCCGTCGCCACCGCGCATTCCGCGCCTCGAACAGCTCCCCCATTGCCTCGTCGGGGCTGAGGTCCGGCATCAGTCCCAGTGCCTTCTCCGGCACCCGGCCCTCCACATACTCTTCCAACTGGTCCAGGAAATACTCCCACCCGGCCCCTCCGGTCCACAGCCCGCCGGCCGGGTCGGAGGTGAGGGCAAACCCCTTGCGCACTGATGCGTAGCGGAGCTCAATCCGCGTTCGGCCGTCCTCTGCCGCCAACCGGAACTCAAGCTCCGCCGGATGCCTCTCCCCCCGGGCCCAGGACACGGTCATCAGGCGGGGAGCATCGCAGCGCAGAATGTCACCGTGGGAACCATCCGGGAGATTCCAGGTGCCGCCCCGGCGAAGGTCCCCGTCAGGTGTACCCAGCCACTGCCCCAACCGCTCCGGGACAGTCAGGGCGGACCATACGTCCCCAATGGGCCATCCGATTTCGCGCACCATAACCACCATGAGCGCATGGCCGGCCTGGATCTGCCGGCGGCCCATGGAGCGTTCCGTTTTGTCCAGAATTATGTCCAGATCGGACATCCGCCCACTCCTCTTTCGAACAACCCGCAACCGCCCAGAGCCGGCATCAGCCGTCGGCGCCGACAGGCTGTCAGCCGGAATTTCCCGTGGAAGCAGCTTGTGGTGTTGGCCACAAAAGTGCCATTTCCAAAAAACGGTAGCAGGGAAACCAGGGTGTGCACAGGGCTCACCGGCTGCCGGGAGCCAGCCGGGACCAGGGCTTCGCCCGACGGCCCTGACGTGGAGGAATGTGACCCACATCTAAGGAATCGAGGGGGCGTCGAGGGCTTTGATAGATTCGAAAATGCCTCCGGATGTGCTTTGCCACTGCCGCTGCCACCGTGAGTCCTGCCGCAGAGTTGCAGCAGGCCGGTGCGCTGCCGCGGCCACATTCAGTGTTTCCCGGCTGCCGGAGCGCCTTTTACAACTCCAAAGCAACCCGAAGGACTGACCCCCCAATGAGCAAACTTGCGGAACCGGAGACAGCGGAGACCGCTGTGCCGCGAACCCGGGTAAACAAGACGGTCTTCATCGGTTCAGCTACCGGAATCCTCGCCATCGCCCTGTGGGCCATGCTGGCCGCCGACAACGCTGAGACGGTCATCGGCTCCATGGTGGGTTGGGTCTCCAAGAACATGGGCTGGTACTACTTCCTGGTGGTCAGCCTCGTTGTGGTTTTTGTTCTGGTCACAGCACTGACACGCGTGGGCAAGACCAAGCTGGGCCCTGACCACTCCAAACCGCAGTTCGGCGTCTTCACCTGGGCGTCCATGCTTTTTGCCGCAGGCATCGGGATTGACCTGATGTTCTTCTCGGTCTCGGAGCCGGTCACCCAGTATCTGGCGCCGCCCACCGGGGACGGCGCCACCGCGGAGGCCGCCCGGCAGGCACTGGTGCTGACACTGTTCCACTACGGAATCACCGGGTGGGCGCTGTACGCACTGATGGGCCTGGCACTGGGCTACTTCGCCTACCGGCACAACCTGCCCCTGAGCATCCGTTCGGCCCTGTATCCGATCTTCGGCAGGAAAATCGATGGTCCGCTCGGCCACGGCGTGGATATTGCCGCCCTGCTCGGCACCATCTTCGGCATCGCCACGTCCCTCGGCATCGGCGTCGTCCAGCTGAACTACGGCCTGAGCTTTATGTTCGGGCTGCCCGAAAACCTGACCGTGCAAATCGCACTGATTGCACTTTCCGTCATTATGGCCACCGTCTCAGTGGTTTCCGGCGTTGAGAAGGGCATCCGGCGGCTGTCCGAACTCAACGTCATCCTCGCCGTCTGCCTGATGCTGTTTGTGCTCATCGCAGGCAAAACCAACTTCCTGCTCGACGGGATTGTCCAGAACATCGGTGACGTCCTGAGCCGTTTCCCCGCCATGACCATGGACACCATGGCCTATGACCGTCCGGACGCGTGGCTCAGCTCCTGGACATTGTTCTTCTGGGCCTGGTGGATTGCCTGGGCTCCGTTCGTGGGCCTGTTCCTGGCCCGGATTTCGCGCGGCCGCACCATCCGGCAGTTTGTGCTGGGCACCATGGTTGTCCCGTTCGCCTTCATCCTGCTGTGGATCTCCATCTTCGGCAATTCCGCCCTGGAGCTGGTGATGGGCGGCAACGCGGCATTCGGCGAAGTGGCCATGAACCAGCCCGAACGGGCCTTCTACGGACTGCTGGAGCAGTACCCGTGGGCGCCGGCCACAGCGGCCATCGCCACCTTCACCGGACTGCTGTTCTACGTGACATCCGCAGACTCCGGTGCCCTGGTCATGGCCAACTTCACCTCTCACCTCAAGGACGCGGATTCCGACGGCCCCAAGTGGCTGCGGGTCTTCTGGGCCGTGGTGACCGGCCTGCTCACCCTGGCCATGCTGATGGTTGGCGGTGTCACCACCCTGCAGAACGCCACCATCATCATGGGACTGCCGCTGTCCATCCTGCTGCTGTTCATCATGCTGGGCGTATACAAGGCCCTGCGGGTGGAGAACTCCCTGACGGACAGTTACCGCGCCTCCCTGCCGAGCATCATTGCCGGCCGCAGCCTGGACGCGCGCGGCGGACGCAGCTGGCGCCAGCGACTCTCCCGCGTGATGACCTACCCGGGTCCGCGGCAGGTGGAACGCTTCATCGAAACCGTTGCCCGCCCTGCCCTGCAGGAAGTCCACGACGAACTCAAGGAACGCGGCGCCGACGTCGCGCTCTGCGAAGGCGAGGCGGCACCGCACGGCATCCATCACCTGGACCTGCAGGTGGGAATGGCCGAGGAACGCGTTTTCAAATACCAGATCTACCCCGTGCAGTACGACACCCCGTCCTACGCCACCAACGCGTCGGCGGACAGCAAGTACTTCCGCATGGAGGTGTTCTCCCTTGAGGGCAGCCACGGCTACGACCTCATGGGCTACACGAAGGAACAGGTCATCACCGATGTCCTGGACCACTACGAGACCCACCTGGAGTTCCTGCACCTCAACCGAGAGGTGCCGGGCAATACCTCCATCACGGAGGACCAGGTTCCGAAAGACAACTGGGAAGCTGACTTTGTCAGCGAGGAGGGACGAGCATGACAACGGCCACTTTGTTCATCGACGGAGCATGGGTGCCCGCATCCGACGGCGGCATCCGCGAGATCCACAACCCGGCCGACGGCGAGTTCGTCGCCGCTGTCTCCGAGGCGACCCGTGAAGACACCGAACGGGCGATCGCCGCGGCCAAGGCGGCGTGGGAGCGCGGGGAATGGTCCTCCGTGCCGGCTCCGGAGCGCGGGGACTTCCTGCTGAAGGTCGCTGCCCGGCTGCGCGAGCGGAAGGATGAATTTGCCCGTGCGGAGACGCTGGACACCGGCAAGCGCCTGGTGGAAAGCGAAATCGACATGGATGACATCGCTGCCTGCTTCAGCTACTTCGGCAAGATCGCCGCATCCAACGCGGGCCGGATGGTGGACGCAGGCAACAACGACGTCGTCAGCCGGATCGAGTACGAACCCGTGGGTGTCTGCGGGCTGATCGCCCCGTGGAACTACCCCCTGCTGCAGGCAGCATGGAAGATCGCACCCGCACTGGCAGCCGGTTGCACCTTCATCCTTAAGCCCTCCGAGCTGACCCCGCACACCGCCATCCTGATGATGCAGGTGCTCGAGGAACTCGGCCTGCCCCGCGGCGTTGCCAACCTGGTGCTCGGCGCCGGGCCCGTGGCCGGAGCACCGCTCTCCGAGTCCCCGGACGTGGACCTGGTCTCCTTCACCGGCGGCGTGGCCACCGGCAAGATCATCGCCGCCGCCGCGGCCAAGACCGTGAAGAAGGTCGCCCTGGAACTGGGCGGCAAGAACCCCAACGTTATTTTCGCCGACGCCGACTTCGACGCCGCACTGGACAACGCCCTGAACGCCGCCTTTGTCCACTCCGGCCAGGTCTGCTCAGCCGGTGCCCGGCTGCTGGTTGAGGAACCGATTGCCGAACGTTTCGTAGATGAGCTGGTACGCCGCGCCGAAATGATCCGGATGGGCGGACCCTTCGACGAAAAGGCCGAAACCGGGCCGCTGATCTCCGCCGCGCACCGTGACAAGGTCACCGCCTACGTCAACAAGGCAGTGGAGGAAGGCGCCCGTATCCGCTGCGGCGGCACCTGGGGCACCGGGGACCTGGAAAAGGGCTTCTACTACGCCCCGACCGTGCTGGACAACGTCAAGCGCGGCGGCTCCTCCCTGATGGATGAAGCCTTCGGCCCGGTCGTCACGGTGGAAACCTTTAACGGCGAAAACGAGGCCGTGGAACTGGCCAATGACACCGACTACGGGCTGGCCGGAGCCGTCTGGACGCAGGACGCCGGCAAGAGCCAGCGCGTTGCCCGCCGGATGCGCGCCGGCACCGTCTGGATCAATGACTTCCACCCGTACCTGCCGCAGGCCGAATGGGGCGGCTACGGACAGTCCGGCATCGGCCGTGAACTGGGCCCCACGGGACTGGGCGAATACCAGGAAGCCAAGCACATTTACCAGAACATCAACCCGCAGGTGACCGGCTGGTTCACCGATCACGGAAAGGGCTAGGACCTTATGGCTGAGAAGACGGAATTCGACTACATCGTGGTCGGCGGCGGGTCCGCCGGCGCGGCTGTAGCGGCCCGCCTGAGCGAAGATCCCGACGTCGAGGTGGCACTGGTCGAGGCCGGGCCCGATGACCGCGGGCTCGATGAGATCCTGCAGCTGGACCGCTGGATGGAGCTCCTGGAATCCGGCTACGACTGGGATTACCAGATTGAACCGCAGGAAAACGGCAACTCCTTTATGCGCCATGCCCGGGCCAAGGTGATGGGCGGGTGTTCCAGCCACAACTCCTGCATTGCCTTCTGGGCTCCCCGCGAAGACATTGACGAGTGGGAAACCAAGTTTGGCGCCGAGGGATGGAACGCCAAGATGGCCTGGGAGCTGTACCGGAAGCTTGAGTCCAATGAGGACGCCGGCCCCGATGCACCCCATCACGGCGATTCCGGTCCCGTGCACCTGATGAACATCCCCGCCAATGATCCGTGCGGCGTCGCCCTGCTGGACGCCTGCGAGCAGTCCGGCATCCCGCGGGTTAAGTTCAACACCGGGGAAACCGTGATTAACGGCGCCAACTTCTTCCAGATCAACCGCCGTGCCGACGGGACCCGTTCCTCCTCCTCCGTCTCCTACATCCACCCGATCATGGAGCGGAAGAACTTCACCCTGCTCACCGGGTACCTGGCCAAGGAACTGACCTTCGATGGCGCGAACCGCTGCACCGGCGTCGACGTCGTTGACAACCCGTTCGGCCGTGCCAAGCACCTGGGTGCCCGCCGGGAGGTCATTGTTTCCGCCGGAGCCATCGACTCCCCGAAGCTGCTGATGCTCTCCGGCATCGGCCCGAAGGAACATCTTCAGGAGCGGGGCGTTGAGGTCCGGGTGGATTCCCCCGGAGTCGGCGAGAACCTGCAGGACCATCCTGAAGGCGTGATCCAGTGGGAGGCGAAGAAGCCGATGCCCGAAACCTCCACCCAGTGGTGGGAGATCGGTGTCTTCACTCCCACCGAGGACGGGTTGGACCGTCCGGACCTGATGTTCCACTACGGTTCGGTGCCGTTTGACATGCATACCCTGCGCCACGGCTACCCCACCACGGAGAACGGTTTCTGCCTGACTCCGAATGTTACCCATGCCCGTTCCCGCGGCACGGTCCGGCTGCGGAGCCGGGACTTCCGGGACAAGCCGATGGTGGATCCGCGCTACTTCACCGACCCGCACGATATGCGGGTCATGGTGGCCGGCATCAAAAAGGCCCGCGAGATCGTGGCCCAGCCGGCCATGGTCGAATGGGCCGGCGAGGAGCTGTACCCGGGCAAGGACGTGCAGACGGACGAGCAGATCGCCGAGTACATCAAAAAAACGCACAACAC
Source organism: Arthrobacter sp. Y3225209 (assembly GCF_059090685.1). Classification (NCBI taxonomy): domain Bacteria; kingdom Bacillati; phylum Actinomycetota; class Actinomycetes; order Micrococcales; family Micrococcaceae; genus Arthrobacter; species Arthrobacter sp. Y3225209. The sequence goes on along the minus strand of NZ_JBNHFW010000005.1, from coordinate 117,106 downwards.
CGTCTACCACCCGGCCGGAACCGTACGGATGGGCGCCGCTGACGATCCGATGGCTCCGCTTGACCCGCAGCTGCGGGTCAAGGGCGTCACCGGACTGCGGGTCGCCGATGCATCGGCGATGCCGGAACTGGTGACCGTCAACCCGAACATCACCACCATGATGATCGGTGAGCGCTGCGCGGAGCTGGTGAAGGCAGACCGCACCGCCTAGTATTCCGCGCGACGTAACAAAGGGCGGCCGGAGCGCATCCGGCCGCCCTTTGTGCGTGTCAGCGGGCATCTTCCGTCACCCTGCACGGGTAGCCTGTCCGGATGGGGAAAAACCGTGCAACCGTTTCCGTACTCGCAGCTGCCCTGGCCTTCACTCTGGTGTCCTGTTCCGCGGACAAACCTGCCCCGGACGACGCCGCCGCCGAGCTGGCACGCGGACTGAGCGGTGCCGATGTTTCGGAGTCGGCGTTCACCGCCGGGACCGCCACAGAAGTGAACACCGAGCTGGAGACCCTGCTGGCGGGCATGGGCCCGGTCCGTCCCGCCGTGACCGTGGCCGGTGTGGACGAGGATCCCGGGGATGACGACGCCGCCACCGCCCGGCTGGCCTATGCCTGGGACGTCAACGGCGATTCAACACCCGACTGGAATTACGAGAGCACCGCCCAGCTTCGCCGCGGCGACGACGGCGCCTGGCTGGTGGAGTGGTCACCTTCAGTCCTGTTCGATTCACTGCAGGACGGCGATAAGCTGGTCCGCACCGCCAATGCCCTGATCCCCCGCGCGGACATCCTGGACCGCAACGGGAAACCCCTGATGGGCGCCCGGCCGGTGCTGCGGATCGGCATCAGCAAACCGGATGTGCCGGAGGGGCTGCAGGCGACCTCCGCCGCTGCCCTCGCCGAGCTGGCCGGACTGGATCCGGCCGCTTACACCGCACAGGTTGAGGCCTCCGGGCCGGAGGCCTTCGTTGAAGCCATTGTCCAGCGCGCGGAGGCGGAGGGCCCGGTCACCGTCGCCGACGTCGAAGCCATTCCCGGCGCGGTTGCCCTGCCGTCCGAACGGGTCCTGGCACCCACCCGGGAGTTTGCACGGGCGCTGCTGGGGACCGTGGGCGAAGCCACAGCGGAACTGATCGAAAACTCCGAAGGCCGGCTGGCGCCCGGTGATACCGCCGGACTCTCCGGCCTGCAGCAGCAGTACGACGAACAGCTGCGGGGCAGCGACGGAGTGGAAATCACGGTGGAAAGCGCCGACGGTGCCAGCACCAGCGTGATGACCCTTGACCCCGAGCCCGGCACCAGCCTGCAGACAACCCTCGATCCCGGGCTGCAGACGCTCGCCGAGTCCGTCCTGGCAGATGAGCCCTCGGCGTCGGCCATCGTTGCCATCCAGCCCTCCACCGGTGAGATCCTCACCGTCGCCAACGGCCCCGGCAGCGAAGGCCAGCAGACGGCCCTGCTGGGCCAGTACCCGCCCGGCTCCACCTTCAAGACCGCTACGGCGCTTGCCATGCTGCGCACCGGCACCACGGAGGAGACCACTGTCCAGTGTCCGGCCGAGCTCACCGTGGACGGGCGGCGGTTCGCCAACGTACCCGGTTACCCGGCCGCGGCGACCGGCGACATTCCACTGCGCACTGCGTTCGCCAATTCCTGCAACACCGCGTTCCTCAATGCACGGGACAGCGTGTCCCAGCAGAACCTCGCGGCAGCAGCGGCAGATCTGGGGATAGGTGTTGAGGCGTCCCTCGGCACGCCGGCCTTCTTCGGGTCCGTTCCTGCCGCTGCAGAGGGAACCGCCCATGCGGCGTCGCTGATCGGCCAGGGCGAAATACTCGTCAGCCCGCTGGCGATGGCCGTGGCAGGCGCGTCCATCAGCACCGGCGAACGCGTTGCCCCCTCACTCATCCGCAACGGCACGGCTGACGGCGATTCTGCTGCCCCCTCCCCTGACACGACCTCGTCCGCCGCTGCGCCGGGCAACCTGACTCCGGCCGAGGCTGAGTCACTGCGGCAGATGATGCGCGCGGTGGTCACCGCGGGCGGTGTGCAGATGCTGAGTGAGGTGCCCGGGGATCCGGTGCTGGCCAAGACCGGCACCGCGGAATTCGGCAGCGAGGATCCCCCGCAGACCCACGCCTGGGTGCTTGCCCTCCAGGGCGATTTGGCCGTGGCGGTGTTCGTGGAGCAGGGTGAACGCGGTTCCACCTCGGGCGGACCGCTGATGAAGGCCTTCCTGGAAGGCGTGCCCCGCGGCTAGGCGTGCCCGCTAGCCGCCCCGGGTTAGGCCTGCCCGAGGTTAGTACTGCCCCGGCTGCTGGTACGGCCCGGGCTGTGGGTACTGTCCCGGCACCGTCCGCCCCGCATACCCCGGCTGCCGGTAGGCGTTTCCTGCATAGGGAGTGATCTGCCAGCTATCCGTAGGCACAATGACCTTTCCCAGCGGCATCAGGGAAATGGGCACCATCTTCAGGTTCGCGATCCCCAGCGGAATGCCGACAATGCTGACGAACATCGGAATGGCGGTGACCACGTGGCCGATGGCAATCCAGATCCCTGCCAGCAGCAGCCAGATGATGTTGCCCACCAGGCTCAGCGGACCGGAGAATCCGCCGCGGTCAACCACTGTCCGGCCGAAGGGCCAGAGGGCGTAGTTAGCGATCCGGAAGGAGGCTATGCCGAACGGAATCGTCACGATCAGCAGGCAGCAGAGCACCCCTGCCAGCGCATACCCCAGCGCCAGCCAGATGCCGCCGAACAGGAGCCAGATGACATTCAGGATCGCTTTCATCCACCCATTCTTCTCCACCGGCCATTGTTAAGCCACGGCCCCGGGCCTGCTTGGCCGCGCCGGGCCCCGCTGGCCTAGACTGGCGGCATGCCGACCTCCGAAGAAGCCACCGCAGACCAACTCACTTCCAACCAGTGCTGGGACTACATCCGGCGGGCACAGTTCGGCCGGCTGGCCGTCATTGTGGACGGGCGGCCGGAGATTTTCCCGATCAACTTTGCCGTGGACCACGGCAGCGTGGTTTTCCGCACCGCCGCGGGCACCAAGCTCTCCGGCGCACTGTCCGGAAACACCGTCGCCTTCGAAATCGACGGCTATGATGACAACCTTTCCTCCGCCTGGAGCGTGGTCCTCAAGGGCACCGCTTCCCTGCTGGCGGACAACGAGGACCTTCTGGCCTCCGAAGACCTGCCCCTGTTCCCCTGGCAGGCGGGTACCAAAAACGCATTTGTGCGGATTGAGCCGGAGGTGACTTCCGGACGCCGGTTCATCATTTCCAACGTCGCGCGCCGCAACGTCCTGCGCGGCATGGGCCTGTACACCGAGTAGGTCCGCTGCCCGGACACAGCGAAAAGGCGCCGCTTCCCGAGGGGGAGGCGGCGCCTTTTTCTTTGCCAGTGCCTGGGGCACTGGCAATTATTTAGCGTGAACGGCGCTCGTTGGATGCCGGAGCGGTAGCGCGGCGGGAACCGCCGGCACGTGCCGGACGGCCGGCAGCAGTTCCGCCGGAACGCTGGCCGGCGCCTGCACCTTCAGCGCGCTGGCCCGTGGCGGGGCGCCGGTTGCGTCCGGAGGCCGTGGCTGCGCCGGCGCTTGTGCGGCGGCCTTCCACGGCGCGGGCCGGACGCTGGGTGCGTGCGCCGTCACCGGCGGCTGCGCGATCATTGCGTTCGCTGCGGTCCATCCGCTCGGGGCGTTCGGCAGAGACGCGGCCGCGTCCGCCGTTGCCGCCGCGTCCGCCGGCGCGGGGGGCGCTGGTGCCGCGGGCGGCGCGCTTGCGCTGGGCGTTGGCGCCGGTGGAACGGCCGCCGCCCTGCTGCGGGGACTTGGCCGCGAGCTGCGCGGCGCGGACGTGCGGGTCCACCACGGCAGCGCGTTCGCCGATGAGCTTGGCGATTGACGGTGAGTTGTGGCTGACCTTTTCAATGGAGACGTCCACACCGGCTGCCTTCATCAGCTTGGACACTTCGCTCTTCTGCTCCGGAAGGGTCAGGGTCACCACGGTGCCGTCGGAACCGGCGCGAGCGGTACGGCCCGAGCGGTGCAGGTACGCCTTGTGTTCCGTGGGCGGATCGATGTGGACCACAAGCTCCACGTCATCCACGTGCACGCCGCGGGCGGCGACGTCAGTGGCGACCAGGACGCGGACATCGCCGGAAGCGAATTCGGCCAGGTTCCGGTCACGGGCGTTCTGGGACAGGTTGCCGTGGAGATCCACCGTGGGGATGCCGCTGTCCGTAAGGAACTTGGCCATCTTGCGGGCGTGGTGCTTGGTGCGCATGAACATGATGCGGCGGCCCTGGCCGGAGGCCAGTTCCTTGACCAGCAGCTTCTTGGCGGTCTGGTCCTGGACCAGCAGCACGTGGTGTTCCATGGTGGTGACTGCGGCCTGCGGGTCATCCACGGAGTGCGTCAGCGGGTTGGACAGGTAGCGGCGGACGAGCTTGTCCACGCCGTTGTCCAGGGTGGCGGAGAAGAGCATACGCTGGCCCTTTTCCGGGGTGCGGTCCAGCAGTCGCTGGACCACCGGAAGGAAGCCGAGATCGGCCATGTGGTCGGCCTCGTCCAGCACGGTGATTTCCACGGACTCGAGGCTGATGACCTTCTGCTTCATCAGGTCTTCGAGCCGGCCGGGGCAGGCGATGACGATGTCGACGCCGGCCTTCAGCGCCTTTTCCTGGCGCTGCTGGGAGACGCCGCCGTAGATCACGGTGGTGTTCAGGCCCAGTTCCTTGGCCAGCGGTTCGATCACGTTGTTGATCTGGGTGGCCAGCTCGCGGGTCGGTGCCAGGACCAGGCCCAGCGGGCGGTTGGGCCGGCGGCGGTAGGCGGCTTCGGCGTCGGCCAGCCGGGCAACCAGCGGGAGCGAGAATGCGAGGGTCTTGCCCGAGCCGGTGCGGCCGCGGCCCAGGACGTCGCGTCCCTTGAGGGTGTCCGGGAGGGTCTCCACCTGAATGGGGAAAGGCTCGGCAATTCCGGCAGCGGCGAGGGAGGAAACAAGCGCCTTGGGCACGCCAAGGGCAGCAAAAGTAGTCATTAAAAGACAGGCAACTTTCGGTAAGTGGCCCCCAACGCCGTTTGGGCCGGGGGTTCGCCGAAGAAAAGTCAGACAGTGTCTACCGCACTAACAGGCGGGACAAAAGAAAGCGTTCATCGACGCAGGCTGGACTGCTTACACACACGGTTTTTACGCCGTGGCAGGACCAACATCTCCCACCAGCTTACCTGCTGGGGGGAAGTTTCCTAATTCGACGGCCAGCCGCAGTGAACTTTGGGGGCACGCCAGCCGATAGCATTAAGGGTAATGACTACTGAACCAGCCCTGCCCGACGCCACCGACACCGCTGACACCGAGGACCGGCATTTCCGCTCACCTGTCTCGTTTGTCCGCCGCGGCTCCCGGTTGCAGGGCCGGCGCCAGCAGGCGTGGGATGAACTTTCGGACCGCTTCGTGGTGGACGTGCCGCGTGATGAAGCAGACACCTCCGTGCACCCGGACTATGTCTTCGACGCCACGGCCGAGTTTGGCCGCACCGCTCCCCTCGTCGTCGAGATCGGGTCCGGCCTTGGCGAGGCAGTCACGCACGCTGCCGAGGCAAATCCGGACAAGGACTTCCTGGCCGTGGAGGTCTATCTGCCGGGTCTGGCGCAGACGCTGCAGCGGATCGGGCAGAAGGGCCTGACCAACGTGCGGGTGGTCCAGGCCAACGCGCCGGAGGTGCTGACCACCATGCTGCCCGCCGGGTCCGTTGACGAGGTCTGGGTATTCTTCCCGGACCCCTGGCACAAGACCCGCCACCACAAGCGGCGCCTGGTCAAGGAATCCTTCGCCGAACTGGTGGCGCGGGTCCTGGTTCCCGGTGGCACGTGGCGCCTGGCCACGGACTGGTCCGACTACGCCGTGCAGATGCGCGAGGTCCTCGATGCCTCTTCCCTGTTCGGGAACCTGCACGCCGGTGAGCGGGCCGGGGCGGACAGCCCGCTGACGCGGGTCCGCCGGGAAGGTCTGGAAAACAAGGCCCCGGAGGACGACGTCGATGAGCGCGGTGGGTGGGCCCCCCGCTTTGAGGGCCGCACGCTCACCAGCTTCGAGAACAAGGCGCACCAGGCAGGCCGGCTCATCTTCGACCTCGCCTACCGGCGCGTCTAGCGGCGCCTAGCCCGGCTCCCCCGCGGGTACGGCCGGGTTTACGGCGGCCACCGCGTCCGCATAGCGTCCCTCCGTTTCGGCAAAACGAAGGAATTTCACGGCGTCGACCAGGATTTCCCGGGCGTCGGGCTGTGCCTCGAGCAGGGCCATGACTTCGTCGGCGAAATCGTCGAGCGGGAGGTAGCGCTCGTTCACCGACCCGCCGGGCATCAACTCGGTCTGCACCGCCGGCGGCACCAGCTCAATCACCTGGACCGGGGTATCTGCCAGCTGCAGGCGGATGGTTTCGGTGAACCGGTGGATAAAGGCCTTCGTGCCGTTGTAGGTGGGCGTGGACATCAGCGGTGTGTGGGCCAGACCTGACGAAACAGTAATGATCGCGGCCTCCTCCCGGGTCTGCAGCTGCCCGATGAATGCTGCCATCAGGTGCAGGGGTCCGTTGATGTTCGTGTTCACCATCCGCTCGGCGCGGGCCAGGAACCCACCGTCGTGGACGTCCTCCGGTGCCATGATTCCCGCCATGGCGATCAGGACATTCAGCTCCGGATACCGTTCCAGCACCGCATCCCGGGCCGCCGGCACGGAGTCCGGGTCCGTGGTGTCAATAACCACGGTACCGAAGCCGTGATCGGCAGCGAGCTCTGCCAGGACGTCGGTCCGCCGCCCGCCGATGATGACTTTGTTGCCGGCAGCCTGCAGGCGGAGGGCCAGCGCGAGGCCGATGCCGGAGGTGGCGCCGGGAATGAAGATGGTGTTTCCGTAAATGTTCATGCTCCAAGTCTTGGCCGGGCGGCCGACGGGCGGCAGAGGAGCGTTTGTCGTAGGATTCCCGGTCCCTGTATGGAACGGCTGCGGTGGATCATGATGGAGCCATGGACCGCGCCGCACTCGCCGATTTCCTGAAGTCCCGCCGGGACGCACTGCTGCCCGAAGACGTGGGACTCTCCCCCGGCCTGCGGCGCCGGGTCTCCGGGCTGCGCCGGGATGAGGTTGCCCTCCTGGCGGGCATGTCGGTTGATTACTACACCCGGTTGGAGCAGGCACGCGGCCCCCAGCCGTCGGAGCAGCTGCTGGGCTCCCTGGCACGGGCCCTGCGGCTCAGTTATGACGAGCGGGACTACGTGTTCCGTCTGGCGGATCGGAATCCTCCGCTTCGGACCTTCCCGGATACCCACGTGACGCCCGCCCTCCTGCGGGTGCTGGACCGGCTGGAGGATACGCCGGCCCTCATCCTTTCCGCGCTTGGGGAAACGCTGGCCCAGAACCGGCTCGCCAAGTTGCTGTTGGGCGACCATTCGCGGTTTACCGGCCACGCCCGCAGCAGCGTTTACCGCTGGTTTACGGACCCCGCCGAACGCAGCATCTATCCGGCAGGTGACCAGGAACGGCAGGGCCGGGCGCAGGTTGCCGGGTTGCGGGTCGCCGTTTCCGGCAACACTGCGGGAGCACGGGACGTGGTTGAGGCGCTGCTGCACCGCTCCCGGGAGTTTGACCGGATCTGGAAGTCCCACGCGGTGGCCACCCGTTTCGCCGACCATAAAACACTCCTGCATCCTGAGCTGGGCGAAATCGAGGTGGACTGCCAGACGCTGTACAGCGAGGATCGCGGGCAGGCGCTGCTGGTGCTGACCGCGCCCCCACGCAGTGAAGGGGCACAAAAGCTCGGCCTGCTCGCCGTCATTGGCCAGCAGCGGTTCACGCCGGATCGCTGATACCCTGCCCGGCCCCGCTGGTGTCTCCGGGTGGCCTGCTGTGCAAGGGTGACGGCTTTTACCGCCGGCTCTGCCGACGCCGGTTTGCCCCAGCCGTACCGGCCGCAGGAAACTGGGGGTACGGGCGGCAGCAAGCCGTCCGCCGTCCAGAAGGAATTCCCCCATGCATGAACCGAGCGATCCGCGCGTCGGCCTGTACATCGACTTCGACAACATTGTGATCTCCCGCTACCAGCAGCTGCACGGCCGCAACGCGTTCCAACGTGACGGGATCCGCAACTTCGACAAGACCAGCAGGGACGCGGATCCGGAGGTCGCTGCCCGGCTCGCCGCGGCCACCGTGGACTTCAACGCCATCATCGACTTCGCCGCGTCCTTCGGCACCCTGGTGGTTAACCGTGCCTACGCGGACTGGTCCGTGCCGGTCAATGCCAGCTACCAGCGCCAGCTGATGTCCCGGGCCGTGGACCTCACGCAGCTTTTTACCACCACCACCCGGGGCACCAAGAACGGCGCCGACATCCGCCTCGCCGTGGACGTCGTCGAGGACCTTTTCCGCCTGCCTGACCTCACGCACATCATTATTGTGGCCGGGGATTCGGACTACATTGCCCTGGCACAGAAGTCGAAGCGCCTTGGCCGGTTTGTTGTAGGCATTGGTGTCGCCGGGTCCACCAGCACCTCCCTGGCCGCGGCCTGTGACGAATTCGAAGACTATGATTCCCTGCCCGGCATTGTGAAGGCGGAGGCAGCACAGGCCGCTCCGGGATCATCACCATCCCCGGCTGAGGCCGCGATGGACCAGACCCCCAGCAAGGCGCGCAAGCTCACCGTAGTGCCCATGTTCTCGCACACCGAGGATGCCCGTTTCGAGGAACCGGACGTCGCCGAGGACATTGATCCGCGGACGCTCGCCACGGAACTGCTGGTCCGGGCGCTGAAGATCGGCCATGCCAAGGGCGATGACGAATGGCTGAACACCGGCACGGTGAAGAACCAGATGCGGCGGATGGACCCGTCCTTCAACGAGAAGCCGCTTGGCTTCCGTTCCTTTACCGACTTCCTTTCCTCACACAGTGACCTGGTGGAACTGGACGACGACGGCCCGCAGCGGCTCATCCGGCTTCGGCCGGACGCCGGCGCCCGGGAATAGCAGCCGGCCCGGCCGGGGTGGGCCTGCAGCCTTTGCCGGTCCGGCAACGGGGTTTGCAGCCCGGCCTCCGGGCGACGCATGCTTCAAGGTATGGAACCGACTCAAGATCCCGCCGCCACACCGGACCCGGCAACCGTTCAGGAAGACTGGGACCAGCGATACGCCGGCCGGGATGCGCTGTGGAGCGGTGAGCCCAATGGCGCACTTCTCACCGAGGTTGCCGGCATGGCTCCGGGGCGGGTGCTCGACGTGGGCTGCGGCGAGGGCGCGGATGCGCTGTGGCTGGCGGCCCGGGGCTGGGACGTCACTGCACTGGACGTTTCACGTGTAGCGCTGGACCGGGCCGCCCGTCAGGCCGCCCAGCGGTCCCTGCAGGTGACGTGGCTGCACTCAGGCCTGGTTGAAGCGGACCTTCCGGCCGGAGGCTTCGATCTGGTCTCGGCCCAGTATCCGGCGCTGCTGCGCACGGGGAATAATGCCGCCGAGCAGGCGCTGTTGCATGCGGTCGCCCCCGGCGGTGTCCTTCTGGTGGTGCATCATGCGATGCCCGCCGTTCATGAACCGCAGGACCAGGCTCCCGTCGACATGCGCGCCTACGTCCTGCCCGGCGATATTGCTGCCGCCCTGGACGGGGACTGGGCGGTGGAGGTGAATGAGACCCGCCCCCGGAGCGTCACGGCCGGCGCCGGAGCGCACCACGTCGAGGATGTGGTCCTGCGGGCACGGCGCCTGCGCTGACCCGTCGGCCCGCTACGCCCTGGCGGTCACCTCACAGCAGGGACATGCTGCCCTTCAGGCAGCACCGGACCCAAGGTGCAGGGTTACGGTGTCACCGGCCCGCAGCATCCCGGTGCGCAGCACATGGGCCTGCAGGCCGAGTTCGGCCCGGTGATGCGCACCCAGCACCTTCAGTGCCTTCGCCCCCGCATCGACGCCGGCCTGGGGCTGGTCGACCATAACGCAGCGCGGCATGCCCGGCCCCAGCTGCAGGAGCACCTCCGGGCCCAGGGCCAGTTCGGCACCTATCCAGGCGTCCTCGGTGAATACCCGCTCCGGACCGGTATCAATGATGATGTTGGCCCGGAAGCGGCGCTCGTCCACCTGTGCGCCGGTGAGGTCGTCCAGGGCGGCAAGGGAAGATGTGGTTAGCAGGTGCAGCGGAGTTTCGTCATGGTGCTGCACCGTGGTTTCAGGCTGCACGCGAAGCTCGCGGCCCAGGGCTGAGCTCAGGGCAGTGGATGCCGCCGGCTCATCGACCCGGTAGGACCGCCCATCGGGGCCGGTCAGCAGCGGCACGCCGTCCTCCGCGGTGCTGGAGGACCATTGCATCAGACCGGGCACCAGCCGGAAGCGGCGGGTGCGCTTGCCGCTGGCAATCCCGCCGTCGTTCGTATAAACCGCCCAGCGGCGGTCATCACGCAGGCCTCGCCGGGTGACCTCGACGGCGGCCAGCGCCTCGCCTGCGGTTGATTTGACCGGGTAGCGGTACAGCGCGCGCACGGTACCGACCGGACTTCCCATCTGTCGCATCCGGGCATCATCTCATGCCGCGCGGGGTGGTGCTGCGAACGTGCTGCAGGCCCTCAGAGCGACTGGATGTAGCCTTCTTCGGCGTAGTTCCGGTCCGCAGACTTGCCGGCCGGCAGTGCGCGGAGCCTGCCGCTGCGCTGCATCAGGGACACAAGCCCCAGCTGCTGCACCGAGCCCGGAGCCGCCGGCGGCCGCTGCCCGCGGCTCAGGGTCACCACATCGCCGGCCCGGCCGGCCGCGAAGACACGGCTGCGGTCCGAGGTGTGGCGGCGGGCAGTCTCCAGCTCGGAGGAAAGCTCGCTGACCCGCTGCCGCAGCCCGGTGACCTGGTTCTGCAGCTCCATGATCCGTTTGATTCCCTCCAGCGAGACACCCTCCTGGGAGAGTTTCTGGACCTCGCGGAGCAACTCGATATCCCGTTGGGAATACCGGCGCGACCGCCCGGGCGCCCGGCTGGGCCGGACTATTCCGAGCCGGTCATATTGCCGGAGGGTCTGCGGATGCATCTCCGCGAGCTCAGCGGCAACGGAGATCACAAAAATAGGCGCGTTGACGTCTATGCCCATTGTTCCTCCTTCACTGCTGGTTGAAATCCTAACCCCGGCGGGTCAATCCGCCGGGGAGCCGGCTAGAGCCGCGCCTTGGCGGCGAGCCCGGCCCGGGGGTCCTCACCCTTGGTGGCCTCGGCAAACGCCTCCACCGCGGCCTGGGCCTCTTTGTTCAGCCGTGAGGGCACGGCGACGTCCACGGTGACCAGCAGGTCGCCGTTGCCCTTGGACGTGTGCACGCCGCGGCCCTTGACCCTCAGTGTCCGGCCGGACGGCGTACCGGCGGGTACCTTCAGGCGCACGGTATCTGAGGTCAGCGTGGGTACCTCAATGGTGGCGCCCAGTGCGGCCTCCGGGAAGGACACCGGAACGTGGATCCGGATGTTGTTGCCGTCGCGGACAAAAAAGTCGTGCGGGGTGACATGCACGGTGACCATCAGGTCCCCGGCACCGGCGGCGCCGGGCTGTCCCTTGCCGCGCACACGGATCTTCTGTCCGTCCTTGACGCCGGCCGGAACCCGGACCTCCACTACTTCTCCGCTGGGTTCGCGGAGGCCGATCACGGTGCCGTTAATGGACCCCGCGAAGGAGATGGTGGTGCTGGCTGTCCGGTCCGCGCCTTTGCTGGGCGGCGGGGCGCCGAAGCCTCCGCCACCGAAACCGCCGCCGCCGAAGAGGTCGGCGAACTCCGGCGGGATGTTGCTGCCGCCGGCGTTGAACGTGGTCCGCCGGCCGCCGCCGCGGGCGGTCTGGCCGAACAGGTCCCCGAAGATATCCTCGAATCCTGCGCCGCCTGCTCCGCCGCCGCCCGGGGCACCGCCTGCAGAGAATCTGGCACCGCTGCCCATTGCGCGGATGGCATCATACTGCTGGCGTTCCTCTGCGTCGGAGAGCACCGAGTATGCCTCGGAGAGATCCTTGAACATCCGCTCCGCGTTGGCGTCACCCTGGTTCTGATCAGGATGGTATTTCCGTGCCAGCTTGCGGTAGGCCTTTTTGATGTCGGCGTCTGACGCATCCTTGGGAACACCCAGAATCTTGTAGAAGTCCTTATCGACCCAATCCTGACTAGCCAATTGGCGTCCCCTTTCTTGTGCACTGATCCCGCGTCGCTGCCGTTTGAGCCGGCCGACGGGCTTACTGCCGGCCCTGCTGCGGGACCTGCCTATGGAAATGTCCGGGGCTGCCTTCAAGGGCAGCCCCGGACACTGTGGAACTACTGTTCCGGAACCGAAACAATCACCTGCGCGGCACGCAGGACCCGGTCGCCGGACTTGTAGCCGGCGCGCAGGATCTGTGTGACCGTATCAAACGTGACATCGGCGCTCTGCTGCTGGATGAGTGCCTCGTGGATATTCGGATCGAACTCCACTCCGGTCTCGTCGATGCGGCTGAGTCCGTACGTCTTCAGCGAGTTTTCCAGCTTGGTGGCGATGGCGGCGAACGGTCCCTCCGCCAGGTCACCGTGCTGGCGTGCGGCATCGATGTCATCCAGGACGGGCATCAGCGTGTTCAGCACACCGATGACTGCCATTTCCCGGGCAACGTCGCGGTCCCGCTCCACCCGCTTGCGGTAGTTCACGTACTCGGCCTGCAGGCGCAGCAGGTCATTGCGCAGTTCCGCGGCTTCGGGCGAACCCGTATCCGCAGGCTGTGCCGGTACGTCAGCGTTGTTCAGGATCTGCTCGGCCTGGGACAGTGCGTCGCCGTCCGGCCCGGCGGCCGGGGAGGAAACGCCCTCCCCGGCTGCCGCTGCATCCTGCTGTGCTGCTTCATCCGGCGCGGACTGGTCCTGGCCGCTGATCGGCTCCTCGCCTTCGGGGGTGTTCCCGTGCTCGTTTCCAGCAGCCATGGTTACTTCTTCTCTTCGTCGTCGACAACCTCGGCGTCAACGATGTCTTCATCGCCTGCACCGCCGGCTGCCGCGCCGTCGCCTGCTGTGCCGTCGGCCGCACCCGGAGCGCCTTCGGCACCCGCAGCGGAAGCCGAAGCGTAGATCGCTTCGCCGAGCTTGGTCTGGGAAGCCTGCAGCTTCTCAAACGCGCTCTTGACCTCGTCGTCGTTCTCGGTGCCTTCGAGCGCCTTCTTCAGCGCGTCGACGTCGCCGCGGACCTCGGTCTTGACGTCTTCGGGCAGCTTGTCGTCATTGTCGGTGAGGAGCTTGTCCACCGAGTAGGCGAGCTGCTCTGCCGAGTTGCGGACGTCGGCTGCCTCGCGGCGCTTCTTGTCCTCCGCAGCGTGCTCTTCGGCTTCACGGACCATCCGGTCAATGTCGTCCTTGGAGAGCGAGGAGCCGCCGGTGATGGTCATCGACTGCTCGGCGCCGGTGCCCTTGTCCTTGGCGGACACGTGCACAATGCCGTTGGCGTCGATGTCGAAGGTGACCTCGATCTGCGGGACACCGCGCGGAGCCGGTGCAATACCGGTCAGCTCGAAGGTGCCCAGCGGCTTGTTGTCCCGGGTGAACTCACGCTCGCCCTGGAAGACCTGGATGGCCACCGAGGGCTGGTTGTCATCAGCCGTGGTGAAGGTTTCGCTCCGCTTGGTGGGGATGGCCGTGTTGCGCTCAATCAGCTTGGTCATCACTCCGCCCTTGGTTTCGATACCCAGGGACAGCGGGGTGACGTCGATGAGGAGCACATCCTTGCGCTCGCCCTTCAGCACACCGGCCTGCAGTGCAGCGCCCACGGCGACGACCTCGTCCGGGTTGACGCCCTTGTTCGGCTCCTTGCCGCCTGCCAGTTCCTTCACCAGTTCGGAAACGGCGGGCATACGGGTGGAACCGCCCACGAGGATGATGTGGTCGATGTCGGAAACCTTGATGCCGGCTTCGGCGATGACGTCATTGAACGGCTTCTTGGTGCGGTCCAGCAGGTCCTTGGTCAGGTCCTGGAACTTGGCACGGGAGAGGTGCTCATCCAGGTGGACCGGGCCTTCGGGAGTGACCGAGAGGTACTGCAGGGAGATGTTGGTGGAGGTGGCGGAGGAGAGTTCCTTCTTGGCCTGCTCCGCGGCTTCCTTCAGGCGCTGCAGGGCGATCTTGTCCTTGGACAGATCCGCACCCTTGGCCTTGGCCTGGCCCAGCAGGTAATCAACAATGCGCTGATCCCAGTCATCGCCACCGAGGCGGTTGTCACCGGAGGTGGCGCGGACCTGGATGGTGGAGAACTCGTCCTCATCCTTGCCGACTTCGAGCAGGGAGACGTCGAACGTACCGCCGCCGAGGTCGAAGACGAGGATCAGTTCATCTTCCTTGCCCTTGTCCAGGCCGTAGGCCAGGGCTGCAGCGGTGGGCTCGTTGACGATGCGCAGCACGTTGAGGCCGGCAATTTCGCCGGCTTCCTTGGTGGCCTGGCGCTCTGCGTCGTTGAAGTAGGCCGGAACGGTGACCACGGCGTCCGTGACCTTTTCACCCAGGTAGGACTCGGCGTCGTTCTTCAGCTTCATCAGGATACGGGCGGAAATTTCCTGGGCGGTGTACTTCTTGCCGTCCACGTCCACGTTCCAGTCAGTGCCCATGTGGCGCTTGACCGAAGCGATGGTGCGGTCAATGTTGTTGACGGCCTGGCGCTTGGCGATTTCACCGACCAGAACCTCGCCGGACTTGGCGAAGGCAACAACGGAGGGTGTGGTGCGGCCGCCTTCGGCGTTGGCGATGACCGTGGGCTCGCCGCCTTCCAGGACCGAGACAACCGAGTTGGTGGTTCCGAGGTCAATACCTACTGCACGTGACATATTTGCTTCCTCTTTCCTTGGAAAAACCCGCATCTTCCGTGACGTCAGCGGACCGGACCCCAGGCGGGGAGCCCCTTCCGACATCGCGGCAGTGCAATTGAGCGTTCTGGACTCAACTCTACTCAGCCCTGATTCTTTGTCAACAAACTTGAGCCTTCCGCACTCAACTTCGCCCGGGGGTCTTGCGTGACACGGTATGACGCCTGCATACCGGCCGTCCGGCGCGGGCGGTAAGGTCCTGCTATGGGTCCCGAAACGTACTCCCACGGCCATCACCGCAGCGTGGTTGCTGCCCACGCGGTCCGCACCGCGAAGGACTGCGCCGCGTACCTGCTGCCCGAACTCCAGCCGGGCATGAGCGTGCTCGACGTCGGCTGCGGGCCGGGAAGCATCACCGCGGATTTCGCGGCATTCACCGCTCCGGGACCCGTGACGGGCCTGGACCAGTCCGAAGACGTGCTGACACAGGCCCGCACCCTGGCTGCCGAACGGGGATTGCAGAACACCACCTTTACGGCCGGAAACGTGTATGACCTGGACTTCCCGGATGAAACCTTTGACGTGGTTCATGCCCACCAGGTGCTGCAGCACCTGATGGACCCGGTGGCAGCCCTGCGCGAAATGCGCCGGGTCACCAAACCGGGCGGCCTGGTGGCAGTGCGAGACGCCGATTTCCACGGCATGAGCTGGTATCCCGCCTCGCCCGCCCTGACGGAATGGATGCAGACCTACCAGCAGATTGCCCGCGGCAACCAGGCCGAACCCGATGCCGGCCGGCACCTGCTCTCCTGGGCGCTGGAGGCCGGGTTCACCGACATCACCCCGTCCTCCTCCAACTGGCTTTACGCCACACCGGAACAGCGTGCGTGGCATGCCGGTTCCTGGTCCGAGCGGGTCCTTCAGTCCGCGTTCGCCGAACAGGCGCTGGAACGCGGTTTGGCGGATCAGGCGGCGCTGGAACGCATCTCGGCCGGCTGGCAGGCGTGGGCGGAGGCGCCGGACGGCTGGTTCCTGATGCCCTGCGGCGAGTTGCTGGCGCGCGCCTAGCCCGCACGTCCATCCGGCTGGGCCCGCGGTTTGTGCGTAGGGTTTAAGCCATGTTCCGCATCCAGACCGTCTGCACGGGAAACATCTGCCGCTCCCCCATGGCCCAGTTCGCCCTCGACCGCGCCCTCACCGGCGCCGGCGCCAGGGTGGCCGTGGATTCCTCCGGCCTCACCGGATGGGAAGCAGGCAAGCCCATGGACACCCGGGCAGCCGCGGAACTGCGGCGGCACGGCTACCCCGACGCCGGGATCTCAGCATTCCGTGCCCGGGAGTTCCAGCCCGAATGGTTCAGCAGCCTCGACCTCATCCTGGCCATGGACTACGGGCATTACCTGGAACTCTCGCTGCAGGCACCCACCGCGGCGGACCGCGCCAAGGTGATGATGCTGCGGGCCTTCGATCCCGCCCTGCAGACCTCCGCGGGCCGCCCCGAACCCTCGCCCGGGCTCAGTATCGAGGACCCCTGGTACGGGAACCGGAAGGACTTTGAAACCGCGTACGCGCTGATCGACGCCGCAGTTCCGGGCGTAGTGGACTACGTGGCGTCCCTGCATGCGCACCGGCCCGAAAGCCGTGATGAGCACTGAGTCTTCGCTACGCACAGCCCCTTCCCCCCTGCTCATCGCCGTTGACGGCTTCTCGGGGGCCGGCAAAACCACCCTGGCCACCGAAGTGGCCGCTGCCCTCAGCAGCCGCGGCTCCGTTCGCCTGTTCCACCTGGAGGACATTTATCCCGGTTGGGACGGGCTGGAATCCGGTATGGCCTATTACCGGGAGCGCATCCTGCGCCCGCTCTCCCGCGGGCTGCCGGCACACTGGCAGGCGTGGGACTGGGATACCGGCCGGCCCGGCGCCGCGCGGGTCACCGAGCCCGCCGACGCCGTCGTTCTCGAAGGCGTCGGGGCAGCCCACCGCGAGGCCCGCGCCCTCCTGGACACCGTTGTGTGGGTGGACGGCGAGGAAGCCGTCCGCAAGCGGTACGCCCTTGACCGCGACGGCAGCACGTATGCCCCGCATTGGGAGCGGTGGGCGGCGCAGGAACGCCGCTGGGCCGCCACCGATGATGTGCCTGCCGCTGCTTCCCTGACCGTGCGGATGGTTGGCGCAGGCGCAAACCCCGCGGCCGCACTCGGCCAGGTGCTGGCACAGCTGTCCGGCGCCGACCCGGCGGGCGCCGCCGGATAGGGTCCGCGCAGACACCCGGAAGGGTTACTGCAGTGTCGCGGTCAGGCGGGCAACGTTGTCGATGTAGCGCTGCCAGACGGGACGGCCCACCCAGTTCTCCAGCAGCAGTTCCTTGGACAAGGCACGGTAAGTGTCCTCGATCCGGCGCATCTGCTCCACGATGGTGCCGTCAAACATCATCACGGATACCTCAAGGTTCAGGGAGAAAGACCGCATGTCCATGTTGCTGGAGCCCAGGACAGCCACCTCGTTGTCGATGGTGAAGTGTTTGGCATGGAGCACCAGCGGCTTGGGGTACTGGTAGATCCGCACCCCCGCTTCCAGCAGCGCCTCGTAGTAGGAGCGCTGGGCGTGGTCCACCAGGAACTGGTCGCCCTGTTCGGAAACGAACAGTTCCACGGCCACTCCGCGCTGGGCAGCCGTGGTCACGGCATACAGCAGGGTGTCGTCGGGGACGAAGTAGGGGCTGGTGATGGAGATCCGGTCGGAGGCCGAATAGATCAGGGAGGCGAAGAGGCGCAGGTTGTTTTCCGTGCTGAAACCGGGACCGCTGGGGACCACCTGGCAGGTGACGTCACCGGGATCGAACGTCCACTCGTACAGGCTCAGTTCCCGTTCCAGGTTCTCATCCGTTTCGGCGTTCCAGTCCGTGGCGAAGACAACGTTGAGTTCATCCACCACCGGCCCTTCCACGCGGGCCATCAGTTCCACCCAGTTGCGTCCGGAACGGCGGTTTTTGGCTTTGTGGTAGGCCGGCTCCACCAGGTTCTGGGACCCGGTGAACCCCACCGCGCCGTCCACCACCAGCAGTTTCCGGTGGTTGCGCAGGTCCGGGCGGCGCCAGTGTCCGCGGAAAGGTTCAATGGGCAGCATCCGCCGCCACTGGATGTCGCTGCTGCGCAGCTCCTTCAGGAGCTTCCGG
Source organism: Arthrobacter sp. Y3225209 (assembly GCF_059090685.1). Taxonomy (NCBI): domain Bacteria; kingdom Bacillati; phylum Actinomycetota; class Actinomycetes; order Micrococcales; family Micrococcaceae; genus Arthrobacter; species Arthrobacter sp. Y3225209. The sequence goes on along the minus strand of NZ_JBNHFW010000005.1, from coordinate 99,120 downwards.
TAGCCCTTGACCCGCAGCGTGCCGATGTGGTCGAAGAGGAGCCGGACGGTCACCCCGCGGCCCGCTGCCTCTTTCAGTGCATGGAAGAAGTCCCGGGTCACGGCGTCGTACCCCATGATGTAGAACTCCACATGTACGTAGCGGACAGCCTTCTCCACTGCGCGGGTCATCTCCTCGATGGACGCGTGGTAGTCCCGCTGCAGTTCCACCTTGTTGCCGTCCAGCGTGGGGAAGGAGCCCAGCCGGCGGTTGAGCTCGGCGGCGTTGAGCACCCATTCAGGCCCGGCATAGGTGCTGACTTCGGTTTCCAGTTCCTTGGTGTTTTCTCGGACGGCACGGTTGATTTCGGCCTGCCGGCGCACCCGCTGTTCGGAAAGCCGGTGGTTGCCGAACAGGGAGAACAGAATGATTCCGGGAATGGGAAGGAAGAAGATACACAGCAGCCAGGCCATGGCCGTGGTGGGGCGGCGGTTGCCGGGAACCACACCCAGCGCAATGATCCGGATGGCATAATCCACCACGGTCAGTACGACCGTTATCCACCCGGACGGGTCCAGGCCGGTCAGAGACCAGTACACACTCAAGCTCCTCCCAGCAGCCGCACCTGTGAACAGCCTATCTGTACGGCGGCCCGGCCGGGTCTTTGTGGCTAGGCTGGTGGCATGACTGTTCTGGTTTTCCTGGATCCTGCCTACCCTGACGGACGCCCGGCCGACGCCGGTGTCCCGGCGCTGATGATCAATGACCTCGGCGTCACGCGCGGCGACGGGATCTTCGAATCCCTGCTGGCGGTGGACGGCGTACCGCGCAAACCCGATGCCCACTTGGACCGCCTGGGTTCCTCCGCGGACCTGCTGGACCTGCGGATTCCGGAGCGTGCCGCCTGGGAGCGGGCCATTGCCACCGCGTTGGCGCTGCATGCCGGGGATGCGGGTCCCACGGGACGGGCCGCGGTGAAGCTGGTGGCCACCAGGGGTGTTGAAGGCGCCGGGGAAGCTACCGCATGGGTTCAGGTCACGTCCGCACCGGACAATGCGGCGCAGCAGAAGGACGGCATTCGCGTGCTGCTGCTGGACCGCGGCTATGACAGTCTGGCCGCATCCCGGGCGCCATGGCTGCTGCTGGGAGCCAAAACCCTGTCCTACGCGGTAAACATGGCCGCTTTGCGGTATGCCAGGGCCAACGGTGCGGATGACGCCATCTTCACGTCCTCCGACGGCAAGGTCCTGGAAGGTCCAACCTCCACGGTGGTCCTGGCTACCGAACGCAACGGGGTGCGGACGCTGCTCACGCCCGAGCGCCGCTCCGGCATCCTGGCCGGAACCACTCAGGATGCACTGTTCAGGGCGGCTGAGGCTGCCGGCTGGGAGCTGGGCTACGGTCCGCTGGTCCCCGAGGACCTGTTCCAGGCCGACGGCGTCTGGCTGGCTTCCAGCATCCGGATGCTGGTGCCGGTCCGTTCCATCGACGGACGCGGGCTGCCCTTCTCCGAAACACTGAACGCCGAACTGGTGAAACTGGCGGACGCAGCACTGTAGCCGCGTCCGCCGGCGTCCCGGCTCCGCGGCGCTAGGTCAGGATGAAATTGAAGGTCCCTGCCGCCACGGCGGCCGCGACAGCTCCCGCTGACACGGCCAGGCCGGCACCGAAAACCGCCGCATCCACCCCGCTGAATGTGGAAGACCTAGCCCAGGTCCGTTCCGCTGCCCCGAATCCGCGGGCCTCCATGGCCACGGCCAGACGGGTGGCACGGCGGATGGCCTGGACCAGCAGGGCCACCGACTGCCCGCCGAAACCCTTGAGCCGGGCGGCGGCACCGGTATCCGGTCCGGCCCCGCGGGCATGCCGGGCGAGTCCGAGCGTGCGCCACTCCTCCACCAGCAACCCCACCAGCCGCATCGCTGCCAGGGCTCCCAGGACAAAGCGGTGCGGCAGCTTCAGCTTTTGCGCCAGCGCATCCGCCAGGTCCGTGGGATCCGTGGTGGTCAGCAGGTAAATACCGGGCAGGGCAATGGCCAGGCCGCGCAGTCCGATCGCTATTCCGGCGGCCACGGACCCGGAAGTGAAGACCAGCGGGCCGGCCTCCAACAGCACCGTGCCGGTCTTTTCCGCCAGCAGGGCCGTACCCCACGCGCCGATGAGCGCGGCCACCAGCAGGGGCCAGGTCCTCCGGATCAGGGTGGCGATCCGGATGTGCAGCAGCGGCAGCAGGGCAAGCTCGGCCGCCAGGACCACGGTGGAACTTACCCAGTCCACGGTGACGAGGACAGCCAGGGTCAGCAGCAACGCGGAGGCCAGTTTGGACAGCGGATTTGCGCGTTTCAGCAAGCTGCCGCCCGGCCGTGCGGGTGCCGCGGCGGTGCCGTCCGGCCGTACCTGCACCCCGCTCACGGGTTCACCTGCACTGCGGCAGCCGGTGTCGAAGGAAGCTCGGTCACAGCGCCGTCCGCCACGCGCAGCGTCCGGGACGCGAGTGCCTGGACGAACTCAGCATCATGCGTCACGGAGACCACGCACTGTCCCTGTGCCAGCTGACCACGCAGCAGCGCCACCAGCTCGGCCCAGGTGCGGGCATCCTGCCCGAACGTCGGTTCATCCAGCAACAGGATCCGCGGCGCGGTGGCGAGCATGGTGGCCACCGACAGCCGGCGTTTCTCCCCGCCCGAAAGCGTGAAGGGGTTTGCCTGCAGCAGGTGGTCCAGCCGCAGGCGCTGCGCCAGTTCATGCACCCGGTCCAGCGTTTTCCCGTCGGTTTCCCTGCCTACGCGCCGCGGACCGAACGCCAGTTCATCCAGCACAGTGGCCGTAAGGAACTGGTGCTCCGGTTCCTGGAATACCGTTCCGATCCGTTCCACCAGTTCCCCTGATTTCCAGCGGAAAGGTTCGCGCCGGGCGGCGCCGGCCAGCTCCGCTGCCGCCTCGAGCGTGCCGGTATGCGGCCGGAGCAGGCCGCCCAGTGTCAGGGCCAGGGTGGATTTTCCCGCGCCGTTGGGCCCGGTGATCCCTACCGCGGTGCCGGCCGCCAGGCTCAGATCCGCCCCGGTGAGCACGGGCGGCCCGGTATTCGTCCGGCTCACTGCCAGCCCGCGCGCTGAAAGCAGCAGGCTTCCGTCACCACGGCCGGGATGCCAGGAGGCCCCCGAGTCCTCCGGTATCTCCGGCGCGGTCCCGGGCAGCCAGATGCCGGCCGCGGCAAGGGTTTCGCGGTGCCCGGGATCACCCAGCACCTGGCCGGGCGGGCCGTCCGCCAAAACCCCGCCACCTGCGGCCAGCACCACCACGCGGTCCACCAGCTCGGCCCACACCTGGACCCGGTGTTCCACCACAATGAGTGTGGCCCCGGTGCGGTCCAGTACCCGGCCTACGGCGTCGCGGATCTCCACAACGCCCGCGGGGTCAAGGTTGGCCGTGGGCTCGTCCAGAAGCAGCAGTCCCGGTTCCATGGCCATCACCGAGGCCAGGGCAAGGCGCTGCTTCTGTCCGCCGGACAGGGCCGCCGTCGAGCTTTCCAGCGGCACCTCCAAACCGACGTCGGCCAGCGCCGCACGCACGCGCGGCCAGATCTCCCCGGCGGGCACGGCCAGGTTTTCCGCCCCGAAAGCCACCTCATCCCCCACCCGGGACAGCACGGTCTGGCTGTCCGGGTCCTGCAGGACCAGTCCGGTCCGGCCACGGGAGGCAGGATCGGACGGATGCGCGCCGTCCACCGCGAGCGTGCCGTGCTCCACGCCGCCGGTATCCGGTCCGAGAACCCCTGCCAGGGCGTGCAGGACAGTGGATTTCCCCGCACCGGAAGCACCAAGCAGCAGCACCCGTTCGCCGGGGGAAATGGTCAGGTCCAGTCCGGACACCGCCGAGGCGTTGCGGCCGCCATGCCGCCAGCCCCAGCCGCGGGCAGTGACAGCGGCCGGCCGGGCCCGGGAACCGGACGGCGCAGGGGAACCGGACGGCGCAGGGCTGCGAAGGGCAGCCCGGCTCCGTCCGGCTTTTCTGCCAAACAGCACGGCTACGCCTTTCCGGTCTGTCCCGACGCGAAGGGGGCCAACGCACCCGTCCTGGCCAGCGCCCGCACCGCGAGCCAGGAGAGTCCGCCGGCAATCACCGCACCCGAGACCGCAGTCAGGATGACGTAGAGCAGCTGCCACTGCGCTGCCCATTCCAGGTTGTAAAGGATGTTTTCACTCAGTCCCAGGAACACACCGGAGCCGAGGCCCGCCAGCAGCGCCACGGGCAGCGTGAACCGACGGTAAAGGAAGATCAGGAACACGAGTTCGGCACCCAGTCCCTGGATAAAACCGGAGAGCAGCACGGAGAGGCCGAACTGCGTGCCCAATACACCGGAGACGGCTGCGGCCAGCATTTCACAGTAAATCGCCGCGCCCGGTTTGCGGATGATCAGCGCGCCAAGCACCCCGGCAATCAGCCAGCCGCCGGTATAAAGTCCGGCCAGCGGCGGAAACGCCGCCGTCAGTGCGCTGACCCCGGCATAGCCGAGGGACCATGCCCAGAAAATAACGCCTACCGCCACGGCGAGGACGGAGGCCACAACAATGTCCACCACCCGCCAGCGACGGTTGGACGCGGCAGGGCGTGCCGGGGGGAGCTGGTTGGCGGACGGTGCCGCTGCTGAATAACGGTCTTTCAATGGATATCCTCCTGTGAATCAGGAGGGGAGGGACGGCCGGTATACCGGCACAGCTTCCCGCCCGCACCGGCGGCTGCCGGCCCGTTGCGGGAAGATTCCCTGAGCTCTCGACTCCCTTCGCCGGTACTAACCGGATCAGGTTCGAGGGTCTGCGGATGTCCGCACTCTCAGCGCCCGTCACCCAGATCCGTTGGACCTGCTGCGGGACGGCGCTCCCCTGTCGTATGTTTGCGGTTCCACTCTACACACGGGCTCCGGATCTACACAGGCATCAGCAGATCCGCGTGTTCCACCGGTACCGTAGGGTTAGGGAAATCGCCCGAAGCTAGGAGTTACTCATGAACCTGATCCTCAAACTGCTGGGAACCGGCGCCAGCATTCTGTCCGGAATCGTCGCCGCCAAGGCACTTGATTTCATCTGGACCAAGGCCACGGGCAACGAGCCGCCCAAGGATGCCGAAGGAAGCCTGGAAAACAGCCTGCGTTCGGCCGTGGCGTTTGCCCTTGTCTCCGGTGCGGTCAGCTCCGTCATCCGGGTGCTCACCAACCGCGGTACACAGCGTGCCATCCAGCGTTACAAGAAGACGCCGGAAGTCGTCTAACCCGGTTTGCCGCCAGGCCGGCGGAACCGCGGCGCTCAGCCCTCGGGGTTTTTCCCCGGGCGCTGGGCGTCTGTGGTTAAGTCGCCCGCAGCTGCGCCGTCGCGGGCCCGCAACAGTTCATCGTCGTCGAGCTCTCCGGTGTACATGTCCGCTTCGGCGGCGGTCCCGTCCGGATCGTCATCCACCAGCGGGTCATCCTCGTCATTTTCAAGAGCCTGCTCCTCCTCCGCCTCTTTCAGCAGCCGCTGGGCGCGTTCGACGACGTCGTCAAGCTCGTCGATCACCAGCAGTTCCGGGCGCAGGTGCTTGGTCCGGTAGCCTGCCCGGCCCACCATGTGGGCGGATACAGGTGCGGTCAGGAGCATAAAGATCCAGGCGACGGCGAGGACCGGTAGGAGTTTCCAGCTGCGGAATTCCACGGCCATGGCCAGCAGGAACAGCAGCAGGCCCAGCACCTGCGGCTTGGACGCAGCGTGCATCCGGCTCAGCAGGTCCGGGAAGCGCATCAGGCCGATGGCCGCAGCCAGGGACATCAGGGCACCGCCGAGCATCAGCACGGCGACAATCACGTCATACACGGTCTCTTCCATTGCCTACCTCCTGTCCGTGACAAAGCGGGCAACGGTTACGGAGCCGATAAAGCCGACCAGTGAAATGGCCACCAGCAGCGCCAGGTAATCAAGGTTGCGGTAAACAATCATGTCGGTGGCTAGGGCTGCGCCGACTATGGCCAGCAGAACGTCAGCCGCCAGCACACGGTCCAGGATCGAGGGACCCTTGGCGATGCGGTAAATGGCTCCTGCACCGGCCACGGCCAGCATGAGGCTCACGGCCACCACTGCTGCGGTCATCATGCCTGTCCTCCGATCTTGCGCTGCCGCGCCTCTGCCGTCTCGGCACGCAGTGCTTCGAGTTCCTTCTTGGTGCCCATTGTGCGGATCAGCCACGCCTCGGCATTGAGCACCTCGGTACGCGCTTTCTCTGCCTGTTCCGGGGTGGAAACGTCCAGTGCGTGCAGGTACAGCGTGGATGTGGAGCGGTCGACGTCGACAATCAGCGAGCCCGGGATCAGCGACAGGGCGTGGCCGGTGGCGGTGACCAGCAGGTCGGAGCGGCTGCGCAGCTTCACCCCGATCACCCCGTTGCGGATCCGCGGCCCGCGGACCAGCGCAAGCCAGAACACGTGGAAACTGGCATGCACGAGTTTGTAGAAGAAACGGCCGGCAAAGACCAGCGCGTACAGCGGGTTGAACCGTCCGCTGAGCTCAACCGGCGGCAGGTAGAAGATGTTCGCCACGATAAAGGCGATCACCGCCCCGAAGATCAGGTTTCCGGCACTGAAGTCCTGCCACAACGCGCCCCACAGGAACACCAGCCAGATCAGCAGCGGCAGTTCCTTCAGGAGCGGAACGCGGGCGCGGTTGCGCATGGGCGCTTCCTTCGTCATTCTGCGGCCCCCTCTCCCAGCACTGCTTCGATATAGGGCGTGCGGTCCAGCAGGTCCCGGGCCGCATTGTCGCTGAGCGAGAACAGCGGTCCGGCGAGGACGGTCAGCGACACTCCAAGCGCCACGAGTCCGACGGTGGGGTACACCATGGTCCGCGGCAGCAGGTCCACGGAATCGCGGGAGGAGAACCGGCCGCTGGTGATCTCGCTGACGTCTTCCGAGTTCCGCAGCCGTGATCCGTCCGGGCCGGTAGCCAGCAGGATCGGGTCCGGGTGGACCGCGTCCTCGGGGGTCCGCCAGAATGCCCGGTTCCAGACCCGTGCCATCACCAGCAGCGTCAGCAGGCTCGTTGCGGCACCGGCAGCCACCAGCAGATAGGCCAGCGGGGTGCCCAGCTCAACGCCGGCCTGCATCAGGCCAAGCTTGCCGAGGAAGCCGGAGAACGGCGGGATGCCGGCGAGGTTGATGGCCGGGATGAAGTACAGCACGGCCAGCAGCGGTGAGAGCTTGGCGAGTCCGCCCAGGCGGTCCATGTTGGCCGTGCCACCGCGCCGTTCAATCAGGCCGGTGACCAGGAACAGCGAGGTCTGCACGGTGATGTGGTGGACCACGTAGAACACGGCGGACCCGATGCCAACAACCGAAGCGACCGCCAGACCGAACACCATGTAGCCGATGTGGCTGACCAGGGTGAAGGAGAGCATACGTTTGATGTCCGTTTGCGCCAGTGCACCGAGGATGCCCACCAGCATGGTCAGGCCCGCCACCACCATCAGCAGCGTGTTGATCCGGTCCCCCGGGAACAGCAGGGTTTCGGTGCGGACCATGGCGTAGACCCCTACTTTGGTCAGCAGCCCGGCGAACACGGCGGTCACCGGGGCCGGCGCGGTGGGATAGGAGTCCGGCAGCCAGAAGGAGAGCGGGAAGACCGCCGCCTTGATGCCGAAGGCCACCAGCAGCATCAGATGGAGCATCATCTGTGTGGCGGGATCCAGCTCGCCCAGCTTCAGTGCAAGGTCCGCCATGTTCACCGTCCCGGTGGACGCGTAAATCATGGCAATGGCAATCAGGAAGAGCAGCGAGGAGACAACACTGACCACCACGTAGGTCACGCCGGCCCGGATCCGCGGAGTTGTTCCGCCCAGGGTCATCAGGACATAACTGGCGGTGAGCAGGATTTCGAATCCGACGTACAGGTTGAACAGGTCACCGGCAAGGAAGGCATTGGAAACGCCGGCCACCAGAATCAGGTACGTCGGGTGGAAGATCGAGATGGGTCCGTCTTCGTCGCCGTCGGCCATGCCCTGGCCCGCGGCGTAAATCAGGACGGCCAGGCTGATCGCGGAGGAGACTACGAGCATCAGTGCCGAGAACTGGTCCACCACCATGGTGATGCCGAACGGTGGCAGCCAGCCGCCGAGGTTTACGGCCACCGCGCCGGTGTTCCAGACGGAGAGCAGCAGGATCACTTCCAGCACCAGGGTCACAGCCAGGATGCTGACACTGACCACCCGCTGGGAGCGCTGGTGCCGGATCAGGATGAAGGCCAGGGCTGCGCCGAAGAACGGCAGCACCACGGCCAGTGGGGCAAGGCTTGCTGTGTTCATCGGTTCACCTCCGGTCCGTTCGTTGTTGTGTTTCCCCGTTGCGAGCCTGCGGCCTCTTCCGCCTCGTCCGGCGGAGTGAATTCCGTGGTGTCCTCGGGGACGTCCGCGTCATCCTCGGCGTCAAAACTGCTCTGGCTGGCCACGCGGCGGTCCTCAATATCGTCCTGGACCTCGTCCTGGCGGCCCAGCACCCAGGACCGGTAGATGATGCCAAGCATGAAGGCAGTCACCGAGAAGGAAATGACAATCGAGGTGAGGATAAAGGCCTGGGGCAGCGGATCATTGTAGGCGTCCGCCGGCAGATCCTTGTTGAACATGGGGGCCAGCCCCGCCGGACCACCGGTCGCCAGCAGCAGGATGTTGGTGGCATTGGTCAGCATGGTCAGGCCCAGCACCACGCGGGTAAGGCTGCGTTCCAGCAGCAGGTAGATCCCGGCTGCGTAGAGGGCGCCCATGACCAGAAGGAGGGTGAGGTTGACCGTCACCGTGCCACCTCCTCTTCGCCGGCCCGTGTTCCGGTGGTGTCGCCGGCGTTTTCGTCCGCACTAATGATCTGGGGTTCCTCCACTATGGTGTCCTCGTCATCCCTGTCACCTTCGCTGCGCTCGTCGATCTCCGAGCCCAGGCTGCGCAGGACGTCCAGCACGAGTCCCACCACAATGAGGTAGACGCCGATGTCGAAGATCGTGGAGGTGACGAACTTGACCTCCCCGAAAATCGGCCAGGTGAACTTGATGATGGCGCTTTGCAGGACCTGTCCGCCGAAGAACAGCGGCGCTGCGGCGGACAGGGCGGCGAGGCCGAGGCCACCGCCGAGCAGGGTTCCGGCGCTGACGGGGCTGGCTTCCGCCAACTCGAACCGGCCGCCGGCCAGGTAGCGGATGGTCAGGGCGAGCCCTGCCATCAGGCCGCCCGCGAATCCGCCACCGGGGGCATTGTGGCCCGCGATAAGCAAGTAGACCGAGAAGATGATGACGGAGTGGAACAGCAGCCGCGTGATCACCTCGAAGATGATGGAGCGCCGTTCCGGGGCAAGCGTCCGGCCTGCCACCAGCCAGGCCTCGCGGCCAACGTTGGAGAACTTGCGGGCCAGAGCCAGGGTGGCCTGGCGCCGGCCCGTGGAGGCAAAGTGCTCCCGGCCGCGGTCCACCGAGCCGCTGGCAACCCCTTCAGCCCGGCGCCGCTTGTCGCCGCGGCCGCGGACAAAGATCAGGGAGGCCAGCCCGGTGGCGGCAATGGCCAGCACGGAGATCTCCCCGAAGGTGTCCCAGGCGCGGATGTCTACCAGCGTGACGTTAACAATGTTGTTCCCGCCACCGATTTCGTAGGCCAGCTTGGGGAAGTCCAGGGAGATGGGCGTGGCCACCCGGGACGCCATGGCGGTCATCGCGAAAATCACCATGCTGGCACCGAAGGCAATACCCAGGACGGCCCGCAGCAGCCGGTGCCGCTTCGGTTCGCGCTTCCACAGGCGTGCCGGCAGGGACCGCAGGGCCAGCACAAAGGCCACCAGCACAATGGTTTCGACCAGCATCTGGGTGAGGGCCAGGTCCGGGGCCCCCTGCAGCGCGAAGATCAGCGCAATGCCGTATCCGCTGACGGAGACCATCAGCACGGCGAGGAAGCGTTTGCTGGCCCGGGCGGCGGCAACGGCGCCGAGGATCACTGCTGCGCCGATCACGGCCTGAAGGGGATTGTCGTACAGCCGGAAATCCTGCGGCATGGGTGCGGCACGAACCAGCAGCGCCGACAGCGGCGTCACAATCGCCATGGACAGGATGACGAAGAGGTAGAAGGACAGCGAGCCTCGCTGGGTGCGTCCGGTGACCCAGACGGCGACGTCGTCGAGCACGCCGATGGTGCCGCGGTAGGAACGCTCCGCGTCCAGCGGGAAGGCAATGTCCCGCTGGAAGGACTCCACGTTCCGGCGCAGCAGGAACAGTGCAACGCCGGCAGCAATGGTCAGTCCGGTCAGCCCGAGGGCCGGCGTCAGCCCGTGCCAGAGGGCCAGGTGCGTGGGCGGGCCGTCAGCCGGGAACAGGTCGGCGTAGGAGGCAATCGCGGTATCCAGCGGTCCCGGCCAGAGACCAAAAACCACGGTGGCCGCGGCGAGGATGGCCGGCGCGGCGAGGAAGGACCAGGAAACCGCTTTGAACGGGGTAGGTGCGCATCCGCCCTTGGTGGCGAAGGCACCCCAGATGAAGCGCGCACTGTAGGCGAAGGTAAGGACGGAACCGATAACGACGCCGGCCAGCAGGATCCAGCCCGCGAAGGTGCCTTGCTCCTCGCCATAGTGCACGTAGGTCTCGTACACGGATTCCTTCGCCACGAAGCCCAGGAACGGCGGGATGCCTGCCATGGAGGCGGCGCCGATGACGGCAACCACCGCCAGTTTCGGCGCAGCGCGGAAGATGCCGGAGAGTTTGCGGATGTCACGCGTTCCGGCCTGATGGTCAATGATTCCCACCACCAGGAACAGGGTGGCCTTGAAGAACCCGTGGGCAAGCAGCAGGCCCATTCCGGCCACCGCCGCTTCACGGTTGCCCAGGCCCACCACCAGGGTCAGGAAACCGAGCTGGCTCACAGTCCCGTAAGCAAGGATCAGTTTGATGTCGAACTGCCTCAGCGCGCGCCAGCCCCCCAGCAGCATGGTGAGCAGGCCCAGGATCAGCACGATCGGGTGCCACAGCAGGGTCTCGGAGAAGCCGGGGGCCAGCCGGGCAATCAGGTAGATACCGGCTTTAACCATGGCGGCGGCGTGCAGGTACGCACTGACCGGGGTAGGTGCGGCCATGGCGGCCGGCAGCCAGAAGTGGAACGGCACCAGCGCGGACTTCGAAACGGCACCCACCAGCATCAGTGCGATGGCCACGTTGACGAGCGTGCCCTGGGAGACCAGCTCCGGGGCCTGCGCCAGGATCTCGGAAATCCGGTAGGTCTGTGCCGCCGAGCCGAGCATGATCATGCCCACCAGCATCGTCAGCCCGCCGAAGGTCGTCACGATCAGTGCCTGCAGTGCCGCGCGGCGCGCTGACAGGCGGTGCGCCGCGTAGCCGATCAGCAGGTAGGACAGGATGGTGGTCAGTTCCCAGAAGATGAACAGCAGGATGAGGTCATCTGCCGTAACAAGGCCGAACATCGTCGCTGCGAAAGCCAGCAGCTGCGCGCCAAAGGAACCCATCTTCGGATCATTGGGCCGGAAATACCGGGCGCAGTAGAACAGGACCAGCGCGCCAACGCCGAGGATAAGGATGGAAAGAACCGCGGAAAGCGTGTCCATCCTGAACGCCAGCTCTACCCTGAGGTCAGGGATCCACGGAATAGTGACTGACGGGGGTGCGTTCGGGGCACCCGAGGCAAGCGTCTGGTCAGCACCTGTGTACCGGGGGAAGGTGGCCACCAGCCAGATGAAGGCGGCGGCAGGGAAGGCCGCAAGAACGTAGAACGCCGACCGGCCCACCTTCCGGAACAATAAGGGCGCAACCAGTGCCACCGTAAACAGAACGGTGAGCACAAATAGCACGATGATCTCCCGGACTCTCTTGTCGATGTTGCAGCGTTACAGAGCTGTAGTTATCAGGCTGTACTTATCAAGGGGCGGTCAAGGTCGGTCTATACATTCTACCCATGGCATAGACGCCACTTCCTATTCGGGCTCTTCCGCACCCGGGGGCACACATCCGCGCGGCGGCGTGGAATACACGGGAAAACCCCGGTTGCGGTTAGGCTCTGCGCATGAGTCTCAGCACACACAAGGAGCCCGCGGTGGCGGCGCCCTCCCCGCAACCGGCACGCTGGAAGCAGGTGCTCGCCTGGGCCTCCTGGGACTGGGGATCCGCTGCCTTCAACGCGGTGATGACCACCTTTGTGTTCACCGTCTACCTCACCTCCTCCTCCTTTGGCGATACGGACGAGAACTCGGCAGTGCTCGGCGCCGCCCTGGCTATCGCCGGTGTGGCCGTCGCCCTGTTTGCCCCCGTTACCGGACAGCGCTCCGACGCCGGCGGCCGGCGCCGCAAATGGCTGACCATCAACACGCTGCTCACCTGCGCCCTGATGGCCGGGTGCTGGTTTGTCCTCCCCTCCCCCAATTACCTGATCCTCGGCGTGACGCTCATTGCCCTCGCAAACCTGTTCTTCGAATTTGCGGGCGTGAACTACAACGCCATGCTCCGCCAGATCTCCACCCCGGCATCCGTGGGCAGAATCAGCGGGCTCGGCTGGGCCATGGGTTATGTGGGCGGCATCGCCGCCCTGGCACTGGTTCTGGTGGGCTTTGTCCAGCCCGACGTCGGCTGGTTCGGTGTCACATCCGAAGACGGACTGAACCTGCGGTCCGTGGCCCTGTTCTCAGCCGTCTGGTTCCTGCTTTTCGCCCTGCCGCTGATGTTCGCGGTCCCCGAGGTGCCGCGCCAGGAAGCAGTGGCCCGGCTGGGTATCATTGCCTCCTACAAACTGCTCTTCAAGCGCATCCGGTCCCTGCTCAAAAGCAGCCCCCACACCATCTACTTCCTGCTCGCCAGCGCCGTCTTCCGTGACGGACTGGCCGCAGTGTTCACTTTCGGCGGAGTCATCGCGGCCGGCACCTTCGGATGGGAACTGTCCGAGGTGATTATGTTCGCCATCTTCGGCAATGTGGTGGCAGCAGTGGGATCCGTGATCGGCGGATTCCTGGACGACCGTGCCGGCCCGAAGGCCGTTATTGTGGGCTCGCTGATCGGACTTATCCTGGCCGGCACCGCCGTCGTGGTGCTGGGACCGGGCGACCAGGACATGCTTGGCCTGCAGTGGACAGGGGACACGACCTTCTGGATCTTCGGCCTGCTGCTCTGCCTGTTTGTGGGGCCTGCGCAGTCAGCGTCGCGGGCGTTCCTTGCCCGGCTTGCCCCGGAGGGTGAGGAAGGCGAACTCTTCGGCCTCTATGCAACCACCGGCCGTGCCGTCAGCTTCCTGGCACCCACGCTGTTCTCCGCCTGCATCGTGATCTTCGGCGCGCAGCGCTACGGAATCATCGGCATTATTGCCGTGCTGCTGGCCGGCCTGCTCGTGCTGCTGCCGGTGCGCTCCCCGGCCGCCGTCGGACACCCCGGCAAGGGCTCCGACGGCGCCCGGCATAAAGGCAACCGCTAGGAGGAAGCGCGGACTTCCGTCTGGCCGGCGGCGCTGACCGCGGCGTCGTCGGCCACATTGGTGCGGTGGAAGTTCAGGTGGCTGCGCGACGCCGTCGGACCACGCTGGCCCTGGTACCGGTTGCCGTACTGCCCCGAACCGTAGGCAAACTCCGCCGGCGAGCTCAGCCGGAAGAAGCACAGCTGGCCGATCTTCGACCCGGGCCAGAGCTTGATCGGCAGCGTGGCCATGTTCGACAGCTCCAGGGTGACATGCCCCGAGAAGCCCGGGTCGATAAAGCCTGCGGTGGAGTGCGTCAGCAGCCCCAACCGGCCCAGCGAGGATTTCCCCTCCAGCCGTGCGGCGATATCGTCCGGCAGCGTGACCTGTTCGTAGGTCGAACCCAGCACAAACTCGCCGGGGTGGAGGATGAACGGCTCGTCCGGTTCCACCTCCACAAGGCGGGTCAGCTCCGACTGGTCCTGCGACGGATCAATGTGGGCGTATTTGTGGTTATCGAAGAGCCGGAAGAACCGGTCGATGCGCACATCGACGCTGGAAGGCTGGACCATTGCGGGGTCATACGGGTCCAGGGCGATCCGGTTTTCGGCAATCTCGGCTCGGATGTCACGATCAGATATCAGCACTCTTCAAAAATAGCGCATACCCCTAGCGCCCGATCTCCGTACGGACGGCATAAAGCTCCGGGAAGAACGTGAGGTCCAGTGCCCGCCGGAGGAAGCCCGCACCGCTGGAACCGCCGGTGCCGCGCTTCATGCCGATAGTGCGTTCCACGGTCTTGAGGTGTCGGAAACGCCACAGCTGGAAATTGTCCTCCAGGTCCACCAGCTCCTCGCAGGCCTCATAAACATCCCAGTTCGCCTCGTGGTTCTCATAGACGTATTTGTAGACCTCCAGCAGCGACTGGTCGTAGACATGGGCCTTGCGCACATCCCGCTGAAGCAGGGCAGCGTCCACCGCGTAGCCGCGGCGGTGCAGATACCGGATGAACTCGTCATAGATACTGGTCTCCCCCAGCAGCCCCGACAGCAGTGCCTGCGCCTGCGGGTCAGCGGAGAATACTGCGATCATTGACTCGTTCTTGTTCCCCAGCAGGAACTCCACGGCACGGTACTGGTAGGACTGGAACCCGCTGGAAGCCCCGAGATCTCCGCGGAACTGCGCATATTCGGAGGGGGTCAGGGTTGCCAGTACGGACCACTGCTCGGTCAGCGAGCGCTGGATGTGCTTGATCCGGGCAATCCCCTTCATTGCTGAACGAAGGTCATCCTCCTGCAGCCGGGACCGCACGGCCAGCAGCTCATGCAGGACCAGCTTCAACCACAGCTCCGAGGTCTGGTGCTGGATGATGAACAGCATCTCGTCGTGGTGCTCGGGCCGGCTGACCGGATGCTGCGCAGAAAGCAGTTCATCCAGTGCAAGGTAGGACCCGTAGCTCATCTTGTCGCTGAAATCCCGTTCAATACCAGCTTCAAGGCTGCGGGTGTTCTCGTTGGCTTCCATGCCCACCACGGTATCCGCTGGGTATGCCAGACTTGGGGTTTTGACCCCGATCTTTCCAAGGAGTCCCAGATGGAACCGGACAATACTCCCGACGTCCCCGCAATGCCGCTGGCCAACGAGGACGCACCCGCCCCAGGCGCAGCCCTCGAGGAAGCCGTCAAAGCCGGCCGCGAGGGACGCCTCTCCAACCGTGAGGTCATGTCCGTGATCTGGACGTCCGAGCTGCTCAGCGTGGGCCGGCTGGCAAAGGAGGACGATTCCTCCTCCTTCCAGGCACTGGTGCTCAAGGCCCCCGATTCCGAGTATTCCGTGGCCGCCGTGTTCTCCACTGCAGACCGGATCCCCCAGCAGCTGCGCGAGGCGGCACCGGTGGTCGTCAAGGCTACCGGCGAGGCCACCATCCGCAGCATCGCACCCGGCTACGGCATGGCACTGAACCCCGGGCACGACGTCGGCATGGAGATCGGCCCGGACGTGGTGGCGTCGCTGACCGCCGCCTATGACCAGGCTGCCGAGCAGGCGGCACAGGAAAATTCAGTGCGTCCGGAACGCCCCGGGACGGACGGCTAATCCACCCCGATAAGGACCGAATCGGGCAGGTTGGGTTGCGTTATGGCCATTTGATGGCATTTTGCGGTCTCAGCCCTTGAAGTGTCAGTGACGGGGCCTACGCTGGTGATCCTCACCAGGAGGGCTGACAAATGACCAACTCACGCGTGACACATTCAATCTGTTCCATCGTTCCGCCGTATCTGCTGACCCGTCTCGCCGCCGCGGAAGACCCGGGCCGGGCTGCAGCAGCCGCCGCCGCGCGTCGCACCCTGACCACCCTCGGAACCGTCGAAGCGGCCCGGTCCCTGCCGCACCCGCCCCCGTCCCGCAGCACGGGGACCGCGTTCACTCCCACTCTGCGACGCATCGTCTCGGATGCCCTTGGCCAGGAGGAGCTGCCCGGCACCCCGGTGCGGTCCGAGGGGCAGCCCGCAACCGGAGACGCCGCGGTCGACGAAACGTATGAGGGGCTCGGTGCCACGTACCACCTGTTCAGCGATGCCTACGGCCGCTCCTCTGTGGACGGCGCCGGGCGGACGCTGGAAGCCACGGTGCACTACGGCCGCGACTACGACAATGCCTTCTGGGACGGGTCCCGCATGGTCCTCGGGGACGGCGACGGCGAGGTCTTTGAGCGCTTCAGCAAATCCCTCACCGTAATCGGCCATGAACTTGCACATGGATTCATCCAGTACACCGCGCAACTGGAATACCGGGACCAGTCAGGTGCCCTGAACGAGTCCATCGCCGATGTCTTCGGCGTACTGGTGGAGCAGAAGCTGCTGGGCCAGGAAGCCGGCCAGGCGAGCTGGCTGGTGGGCGAGGGCCTGTTCACCGACCATGTGGGCGGGCAGGCCCTGCGCTCACTCAAAGCACCCGGAACGGCGTACGACGACGACGTGCTGGGCAAGGACCCGCAGCCCGGATCCATGGACGACTACGTCCGCACGGCAGCGGACAACGGCGGCGTGCACATCAACTCGGGCATCCCCAACCGCGCCTTCTACCTGGTCGCAGCCGCACTGGGCGGGTATGCCTGGGAACGCGCAGGACAGATCTGGTACGACACCATTACCGAGCCCAATTTCCCGGCCGACGCCACGTTCGCAGTCTTCGCGGCTGCCACCCTGACGGCCGCCGAAAAACGCTACGGAGCGGGAACCGAGGAAAGTTCTGCTGTTCAGTCCGCATGGAAAGAGGTTAACGTCATGGTATGAGACTGGTAGTAGTGCGCAGCGGCGGCTTCGCGGGAATGCAGCGTGAGTGGAGCACACAGGTCAGCCCCGAGGAAGCACGGGACCAGTGGCTGCCCCTCCTGAGCGAGCCGCCGGAGACTGCGGATGACGAACCGGACCGCTTTACCTACGAGATTTCCGTCGGTCCCGCAGCGGTGACCATTCCCGAGCGCCAGGTCAAAGGCCGGTGGCGCGAGCTTGTGGAACGTGCCCGCAGCGGGGCACCCGTTGACGCGGCTGCGGCGGAGGAGCCTTCTGACGCCTCCCCCGAAGGAAACACACACCGTGCCGGCCCGGACACCGGCGGGAATAAGGGGTAAGTGACCGGGCGGGCCGCTCCGCCCAACGCGTAAACGGATCAGCCCGGCGCGTAAGTTCGGCAACCGCCCGCTTCCATGTAAAGTAGGGAACTGTGCCGGAAATCTCCGGCGCTGCGGGCGTAGCTCAATGGTAGAGCGCTAGCTTCCCAAGCTTGATACGCGGGTTCGATTCCCGTCGCCCGCTCCACAGCACCGGCCGGGGTCCCCGCAGAGCCGGCTCCCTCCCCCGCCAATCCCACGGCAGCCTGTCAAGAGCGGGGCTCGAACTCTCCTGTGATCGGCGTAGACTTGTCCGCGATGAACCGGAAAATGTTTAAGTCCAAGATTCACCGTGCAACGGTGACCCATGCAGACCTGCACTATGTTGGGTCCGTAACGGTTGACCTCGACCTGCTCGAAGCCGCGGATATCCTCCCCGGCGAGCTCGTCTCCATTGTCGACGTCGACAACGGCGCCCGGCTGGAAACCTATACCATCGCCGGTGAGCGTGGCTCCGGGGTGCTGGGCATCAACGGCGCCGCCGCCCACCTGGTGCATGTCGGCGACACAGTCATCCTGATTACCTACGCGGACATGACCACCGACGAAGCCCGCTCCTTTGTGCCGACAGTGGTCCACGTGGATTCCTCCAACCGCATCCTGGAGCTGGGAACCGATCCGGCCGAAGCAGTCACGGAAGGGACCGAGCGTCCGCCGCTCGCCCTGAACAACACCCTCGTCCAGGGCAACACCCCGGACATCGCCACCGCCGGATAAGCGCAGCCGGTGCTGGGGGTACTCACCGGATTCGCCGTTGTCTGGCTCATCATCCTGACCGGCTATGTCATCGGCAGGCTGGGGGTGCTGGGCGAGAACGCGCAGACAGTCCTGAGCCGCCTGGCCTTCTTCGTCGCCTCGCCGGCGCTGCTCCTGACCACCCTCAGTGAAGCGGATCTGCACACCGTGTTCTCACTGCCCCTGCTTGTGGCCGCCGCCAGCGCACTGGCCACAGCCGGGCTGTATGTGCTGGTGACCCGCTGGTGGCTGAGGCGGCCGGTGCCGGAACTGCTTGTCTCCTCCATGTCGGCTTCGCTGGTCAACGCCGCGAACCTCGGGTTGCCCATCTGCGTGTATGTGCTCGGGGACGCAGCGTACATTGCCCCGGTCCTGATTTTCCAGCTCGCCTTCTTCACGCCGCTGTTCCTGATGATGCTGGATTCAGCCACCAGCGGCCGCCGCACGTCGGCCACCGTTTTCGCCGGGCAGGTGGTTCGCAACCCGATTGTGGTCGGCTCCCTGATCGGCCTCCTGCTGGCCGCCACCGGCACCCGCCTTCCGGAGATCATCCACGAACCGGTAAGCCTTATCGGCGGTGCCGCTGTGCCCGCCATGCTGCTGGCCTTCGGCCTCTCCCTGGTGGGCTCCCGCCCGATGAACGCCGACGGCGGACGCCGGGTGGACGTTGCCCTCGCCTCCGGGTTCAAGCTGGTACTCCAGCCCCTGCTGGCATACCTGCTTGCCCGCTACCTGCTTGGCATGGACGGGCACCTTCTCTTTGCCGTAGTAGTGACGGCAGCCCTGCCCACAGCGCAGAATGTGTTCGTAGCCGCCGCCAGATACGGACAGGGCGTCCTCGTTGCCAAAGACACCGTGCTGATGACCACCGTGGCTTCCCTGCCCATCCTGGTTCTGGCTGCAGCCCTGCTCGCCTGAACCGCATTTCGGCTACCCGCTTTTGTGTGGCGTAAATTACGATCAGGGCATATGGTCAAATCAAAGGCTGCTTAGTGTTGCGGCCCGTCCGCTGTCCGTCAGCGGATGCCTACGACGAGGTGGAGGCACTGTACCGATGCCAAAGGATGCAAGACACTGGTGGCGCTCCCGGAAAGGGGCCCGGTCCGCCGTCGGCGTTGCCCTGGCCCTCGGTGCGACTCTCCTGACCGGCTGCGGATCCGATGAGGGCGCAGCACCAACACTGACTTGGTACATCAACCCGGACGCCGGCGGACAGGCCGAACTGGCCAAACAGTGCAGCGACGCATCCAACGGCGCCTACACCATCGAAACATCCCTGCTCCCCAACGACGCCGCTTCGCAGCGCGAGCAGCTGGCACGGCGCCTGGCTGCCGGGGATAAGTCAATGGACATCATGAGCCTGGACCCGCCGAACGTCCCGGAGTACGCGGAACCGGGCTATCTTGCCCCGGTTCCCGACGACGTCGCAGAGCGCACTACGCAGGGGGTCCTGGAAGGTGCCCTCGCGGGAGCGAAGTGGAAGGACGAAGTGGTGGCCATCCCGTTCTGGGCCAACACGCAGATCCTCTGGTACCGCAAATCCGTGGCTGAAGCCGCAGGGCTCGATATGAGCAAGCCGGTGACCTGGGACCAGATCATCGAAGCCGCGAAGAGCCAGGACAAATACATCGGCGTGCAGGGGGCACGTGCGGAGTCCATGACCGTCTGGGTCAATGCCCTGGTGGCATCGGCCGGCGGCACCATCGTGGAGAATCCCGATGCCTCTGCCGATGAAATCCAGCTTGGCCTCGACAGTGATGCCGGCAAGCAGGCGGCCGAGGTGGTCTCTACCATTGGCAAGGAAGGACTCGGCGGGCCGGGCCTGCCCACCCAGACCGAAAACACGTCCATGGTCCAGTTCCAGGGCGACCAGGGCTCCTTTATGGTGAACTATCCGTTCGTCTGGCCTGCCACCAATGCATCGGTGGAGGAAGGCGCGCTGCCGGAGTCCCTCATCGATGACATTGGATGGACGCTGTTTCCGGCCATGAACGAGGGTGAGGACACCGCTCCCCCGCTCGGCGGCATCAACCTTGGCGTGGGTTCCAGCAGCCAGCACCCGGACCTGGCCTACGAGGCCATCGAGTGCATCGTGTCGCCGGAAAACCAGGCCCAGTACTTTGAGACCAACGGCAACCCGCCCTCGAATGAGGCGGCCTATGAGACTCCGGGGATCGAAGAGACCTTCCCGATGGCCCCGACCATCCGGGATTCGCTCGAGCTGGCCGTACCGCGCCCGCAGACCCCGTACTACAACGAAATCTCCACCGGTATCCAGCAGACGTGGACTCCGCCGAGCGACGTCAATCCGGATACCACCCCGGCCACCAGCCAGGAGTTCATCACTGAGGTCCTTCGAGGGGAGAAACTGCTGTGAGCACATCCATAGATGCGGTCCGGAACACCCCGGCCGAAGCAGCACCGCGCAAACAGCCCCTCAGCGACCGCGCCAAGGCTGAACGGCGGCTTGGTTTCTGGCTGGCGGGACCGGCTTTCATCATCATGCTGGCGGTCACCGCCTACCCCATCCTGCTGGCACTGTGGGACTCCCTGTTCAAATACCGGCTGACGGCCCCGGACGACCGCGCATTCGTCGGTCTGGGCAACTACGCCACCATCCTCACGGACGGGCTCTTCTGGCGGGATCTGGGTGTGACGGTGCTGATCACGGTGATCACGGTGGTGGTGGAACTCATCCTGGGTTTCGCGCTGGCACTGGTCATGAACAGCGCACTGAAGGCCGTCCGTGGCTGGCTCCGAACCGCCATCCTGGTGCCGTACGGCATCATTACCGTTGTTTCGGCCTTCGCCTGGTTCTACGCGTTCGACATCAACTCCGGGTACATCAACAGCTGGTTCAGCTGGGTGCCGGGCATAGATCCGGACCTGAACTGGTTTGCCGACACCTGGACGGCCCTGTTTGTCATCATGGCATCGGAAATCTGGAAAACCACCCCGTTCATCTCCCTGCTGCTTCTGGCCGGCCTGGCCCAGGTGCCCGGGGAGCTGACCGAAGCTGCGGAAGTGGACGGCGCCACCTGGTGGCAGCGGATGTCCAGGGTCATCATCCCGAACATGAAGGCCGCCATCATGGTTGCCGTGCTGTTCCGGGCACTGGATGCCTTCCGCATTTTCGACAACGTCTACATCATGACCAACGGCGCGTACGGTACCGAGGTGCTCTCACTGCTGGCCTACCGGACCTCGATCACGCGCCTGGAGATCGGCATGGGGTCCGCCGTGTCCGTCCTGCTGTTCATCTGCGTCATCATCATCTGTTTCATCGCCATCAAACTGTTCAAAGTGGACCTTTCCGGCGCACGAGGGGGTAACTAGTGAAGTCCTCACCAGTCAAACGGCGGGTCATTTGGACCATCATTTCGGTCCTGGTCATTCTCTACGCGCTCTTCCCGGTGGCCTCGATCTTCGCGACCTCGTTCAAGCTCCCCAGTGACCTGACCTCCGGGACCTTCCTTCCCACCAACTGGTCAACCAGCAACTACGAGCAGATCCTGGTGGGCGACGCCCAGGGACTGTTCCTCAGTTCGCTCCGGAACTCGATCGGCATCTGCCTCATCGCGACGTTCATCGCGGTCATCCTGGCCACGCTGTGCGCGTACGCGATTGCCCGGTTGGACTTCCCCGGTAAGAAACTAGTCCTGACCACCGCGCTGGGTGTTTCCATCTTCCCGGTGATCTCCATCGTGACCCCGCTGTTCAACCTGTGGCGCAACATCGGCCTGTACGACACCTGGCCGGGCCTGATCATCCCCTACCTGTCCCTGACCCTGCCGATCTCCATCTGGACGCTCGCAGCGTTCTTCCGGCAGATCCCGTGGGAGCTGGAGCAGGCCGCACAGGTGGACGGCGCCACCACGTGGCAGGCGTTCCGCAAGGCCATCGTGCCCCTGGCTGCGCCGGGTGTTTTCACCACCGCCATCATCGCGTTCTTCATCGCGTGGAATGACTTTGTGTACGGCATCTCGCTGACCTCAACAGAGGCTGCCCGCCCCGTCCCGGCAGCGCTGGCGTTCTTTACCGGGGCGTCACAGTTCGAGGAGCCCACCGGTGCCATCTCCGCGGCAGCCATCATTGTCACCATTCCCGTAGTTGTCCTGGTGCTGGCGTTCCAGCGCCAAATCGTCTCCGGTCTAACCCAGGGCGCCGTCAAGGGCTAGCGCCCTTCGGCATCCGGACTCAGAAAAGGATCCCTAACCATGGCATCTATTACGCTCAACCACCTCGTCAAGAAGTACGGCGACGGTTTCCCGGCCGTCAACGACGTCAGCCTGGACATTGCCGACGGTGAGTTCATCATTCTGGTGGGCCCCTCCGGCTGCGGCAAGTCCACCCTGTTGCGCATGATCGTTGGCCTGGAGGACATCACCTCCGGAGACCTGCTGATCAACGGCGAACGCGTCAATGACAAGGCACCGCGGGACCGCAACCTGGCCATGGTGTTCCAGAACTACGCGCTGTATCCGCACCTGACCGTGTACGAAAACATCGCCTTCCCGCTTCGCCTGAACAAGGGCAAGTACAAGGAGGAGCAGGTCAAGAAGCTGGTGACCGATGCGGCCGCCACCCTGGAGCTGACCGACCACCTGGAACGCAAACCCGCCAACCTTTCCGGCGGGCAGCGGCAGCGTGTGGCCATGGGCCGTGCCATCGTCAGGCAAGCTGATGCCTTCCTGTTCGACGAGCCGCTGTCCAACCTGGACGCCAAACTGCGCGGACAAATGCGGTCCGAAATTGCACAGATGCAGCGCCGGCTGGGAACCACCAGCGTGTACGTCACCCACGACCAGACCGAGGCCATGACGCTCGGTGACCGGGTGGCCGTACTCAAGAAGGGCGTCCTGCAGCAGGTGGCTTCTCCCCGGGAACTCTATGAACAGCCGGTCAACCTGTTTGTGGCCGGTTTCATCGGTTCACCGTCCATGAACTTCCTGCCGGCCACCCTTGAAAACAATGTGTTGAAGACCGCGGTGGGTGACATCCGCATCCCCGAGGAAAAGGCCGCCAAAGCCGCCGGCAAAAAGGTGGTACTGGTCGGGATCCGCCCCGAGTTCTTCGAAGATGCGTCCCTTGTGGAGGAGAGCAAGCTGCACCACGGGTCCACGTTCACCGCACCGATCACCCACACCGAGTGGCTTGGCAACGAGCAGTACGGGTACATCCACTTCGATCCGACCCCCGAGGTCAGGGAGCTGCTCGACAGCCTGGCCCGGGATATGGATGCCGACGAGCTGCGCCCGCAGGTGGTGGTGACCCTTGACGCCGCCAGCCGGATCCGCGGCGGCCGGGACGCTGAGCTGTGGCTGGACACCCGCAAGGTGCACCTGTTCGATCCGGAGACAGGGGAGAACCTGACCCGCGATGCGGACGCCGGCGCCCGCCTGACCGAGGAAGCCAACGCCGCCCGGGCCGAGGAAATCGCGGCCGCACGTGACGAGGTTCCCGCCGCTTCCTAACGACGCCTGGCCCACCTGACACGAAGGCCGGAGCGGGACACCGATCCGGCCTTCGCCTGTCAGGACAGGTAACGTAATACCGGTGCAGGGAACATCACCGGTAATCAAGGCAGTGGCCGCATGGCTGCTAGCCCTCATGCTCACTATCGCCGCCGCCATCGTGGCGGTCTATTTCGTCAATGCCAAGGCTTACGGGCCCGAGCAGCATATCCACGACTATGTCCGGACGCTCACTGACGGTGACGGCGGTCAGGCCCTGGGTCTGCTCCACGCCGACGTCCCGGAGGCCAACGCCGCATTGCTCGACGACGACGCCCTCCGCGCATCTGTCGAGGGGCTGGCCATATCCGGGTTCGGCGACGTAAAGGACATCGGCGAGAACCGGGTCGAGGTACCCGTGACCTACACCTACGGGGACACGGAGGAAACCGCCACCTTCGTTCTGGAGAACACTGGCAAACGCTGGCTGTTCTTCGATACGTGGGATTTCGTTCCCTCGACACTGCCCACCGTCCAGATCACTGCCCCCGTACTGCGCGAAGCGTCGCTGAACGGTGTCCGGGTCACGCTGCCCGAGGGCAGCAACACCTTCGCCGCCTTCCCGCTCTCGCGGGTGGCCGCCTCATACAAAAGCCAGTACCTGGCTGCACCGGAAGAGTCCGCGGTGGTCACCGCCGAGTCCGGACGGCAGCTCACGCTGGCACCCGAAGCCACCGATGAACTGCTCTCAAAGGTGGACACGGGAATCCGTGAATTCCTGGACGGTTGCACGGCCGAAGACCGCCTGGCGCCGCCCGGATGCCCGTTCTACCACCTGACCAATAACCGGGTGGAGCAGCCCATCAAGTGGAGCATCGCCAGCTATCCGGAGGTGGAACTGACGCAGGCAGAGGGCCGCTGGATCCTGAGCCCGCTGACCGGCACGGCCCGGGTCACTGCCACCCAGGTGGATCTGTTCACCGGCGACAAGAGCCCGCTGGTAGCCGAGGAGGAATTCACGTTCAACGCCGCACTGCGGGTGGACGGCGAGGATGTAACCCTCAGCCCGCAGGTGAACTGACAACCCCGGCAGCGCAGCACCGCATGCCATAACAAAACCGCCCCGGCCATTTACGGCCGGGGCGGTTTTGTTCTACGTTCGGTTCCGCGGGGGGTCAGTCCAGTCCGCGCAGGTCCAGGACCAGTTCGGATTCCCCGCCCGGGGTGATCACAACCGGGATACCCCAGTCCTGCTGGTACATGTGGCACGCAGCGTGGTCGGGGATCTCTCCGCCGGGCTCGCCGTCGCAGGCCGCCGCACGGGCAGTGATGTGCAGGACGCCTTCGGTAACCGTGTCGGAAAGGACGATGTCCCGGGTCAGCCCCGTGGCCGTGCCGCCGCCGGAGACGAGCAGCTCTTCCGGGGAGGCGGAGATCTTCAGCTGCGTGGGGTCACCCCAGCGGTCGTCGAGCTTCTGTCCCTTGGGAGCTGCGAAGCGGACGGTGAGGGCCATCGGGCCGGCCTCCACGGCGGTCTTGGGGCGCTGTGTCTGGCGGGCCCCCTCGTCCACGGACTGGGCTTCCTTGGGGATCGGCAGCCGGAGCAGCTGATGCCGGTTGGATTCCACCACAATAAGCAGGGGCTCCCCGGCACTGCTGTCCACCAGGACATCCGAGGGTTCGGAGAGGCCGCGGGCCAGGGTGGAGACGGTGCCGGTAGCCGGGTCGTAACGGCGCACCGCGCCGTTGTACGTGTCGGCGATGGCTACGGAACCATCGGGCAGCACTGCAACGCCCAGCGGGTGCTGCAGCCGGGCGGCAGCTGCCTCACCATCACGGAACCCGAAGTCGAACAGACCGGCACCAACCGCGGTTTCCACCGTGACCCCGGCGTCGCTGACCGTGAGACGGCGCAGGGCCGACGTTTCGGAATCAGCCACCCACAGGTTGCCGTCGGCGTCTTCGGCCAGCCCGGAGGACTGGGCAAACCAGGATTCAGCCGCCGCTCCGTCGAGCAGGCCCTCCAAGCCGGTGCCGGCGAGGACGCTGACCGCACCGGTGAGAGGATCGAACGCGAAGATCTGGTGGGTGCCGGCCATGGCGACCACCAGGCGCTGCAGCCGTGCGGACCACACAAGGTCCCACGGCGAGGAGAGTGAGACCTTCAGCGGGTCCGCGCCGAGCAGATCCGAAGCATCCGCCGGAGCACTGTCCGCGAGGCCGGGTACCGCGGGCTCAGCGGATTCGGCAGCTGAACCGGCCTTGGTCTGGTTCCCGGCATCGAGCAACCTTTGCACGCCGTTGCCGGCGAGGGTGGATACGGTGCCCGTTTCGAGGTTCACGCCGCGCAGGCGGTGGTTCACGGTGTCCGCGACAACGACGTCGTACCCGGCCTGTTCCGCCACTGCAGCGGGCAGCAGGGCCACACCCTGCGGTTCATTGAACTGTGCAGTACCGGCGTCGCCGTCGGCCCAGCCCTTGGTCCCGTCGCCGATGACCCGGCGGACGGTAGTGAGATCCGCCTCCAGTTCCACGAGGCGGTGGTGGCCGGTGTCTGCCACCAGGAAAGTGCCGCCCGGCAGTGCCGTGACCTTGCCGGGGAAGCGCAGGTCACCGGCAGTAGGCTCTGCAGGCACGTAGGGGCCGTCTCCGCGGTGCAGGGTGCCCTTGGCCTCGTGTTCCTCCACAAGCTCGGCTACAAGCGATTCCAGGCCCGCTGCGTGCCCTTCACCGGACAGGTGCGCCACGATGTAGCCCTCCGGGTCCAGCACCACGAGGGTGGGCCAGGCGCGGGCGGTATAGGCCTGCCAGGTGACCAGCTCGGGATCATCCAGCACCGGGTGGTGGATTTCGTAGCGTTCCACGGCCGCAGCCAGCGCTACCGGGTCAGCTTCATGCTCGAACTTGGGCGAATGCACGCCCACGGTGACCAGCACATCGGAGTACTTCTCTTCCAGGGGCCTCAGCTCGTCCAGCACGTGCAGGCAGTTGATGCAGCAGAAGGTCCAGAAATCCAGCAGCACGATCTTGCCGCGGAGATCTTCAAGGGTCAGCTGCCGGCCGCCGGTGTTCAGCCAGTTCCGGCCCTCAAGCTCAGAGGCCCGCACCCGGTATCCGGCGCGCACGGTTTCAGTCATTAACGATCTCCTTGGTCCGGGGTCCTGGCATCACGCTGCGCCAGGTTTGCAAACATGTTGTTGTAAGCAGCGAGGTCGGCATCATTATTCCGCTCCGCTGCGCGGTCCGAGCGGCGGGTCTCCCGCGCATCGGACTTGGACCACTGATACGCGACACCGATGGCGACGAAGAGGGTCGGGATTTCGCCGATCCCCCACATCAGGGAACCGCCCAGCTGCTGGTCCTCCAGCGCGGAGAGACCCCATTCCCGGCCCATATTGCCGAAGTAGGAGGCCTGGATCAGCGAGGTTCCTCCCATCACCGCCACACCGAAGAAGGCATGGAAGGCCATGGTGGCCAGCAGGATGACCAGGCGCAGCGGGTACGGTGCCCGGCTGGGCAGCGGATCAATCCCGATCATCGTCAGGATGAAGATGTAGCCCGTGAGCAGGAAGTGGACCACCATCAGTTCATGGCCCACGTGTTCCCGCAGGGCAAATCCGAACAGGTCCGAGTAGTAGAAGACCACAATTGATCCGGCGAAGTTCACGGCAGCGAAGATCGGATTGGTGATGATCTTCGAGTAGCGCGAATGCACGCCGATCAGGATCCATTCACGGATACCGCGGGTGCCGTCCGGCCGCGGAGGAAGAGCTTTGAGCGCAAGGGTTACGGGGGCGCCGAGCACCAGGAACAGGGGAACCACCATGGTCAGGGCCATGTGGCCGAGCATGTGGGTGCTGAACAGGACCATGCCGTATACCTGGGGTGCACCGCAGGTGATGTAGAACAGGGCCACCAGGCCAACGAGCCAGCAGATGGTCCTTAGCACCGGCCATTTGTCTCCGCGCCGGCGGACCTTGACCGCGCCGATCAGATAGGAGGTGGCGAGGGTGAGGATGATGGCCACCCAGAGCCAGTCCGGCCGCCACTCGGTCAGGTAGCGTTCGGGCGTCAGCTCGGGCGGAAGGTCGTAGCCGGTGAGGATCCGGGCCGGGGAGGCATCCGGGGGAAGCTCTTCCGAGCGCGGCGGCGCGGTGCGGCCCAGGGCCACGGCAACGCCGGAAACGGCGCCCATCACCGCCAGTTCCACGGCGATCAGCTGCCACAGCACGCGCTGGGCTGAAAGCTCACCCTTCGACCCGGGGACGGCGGCGGTGCCCGTCGCGGCTGCTGACGGCGTGCGCGCCGGGTTGGCGCCGGCAAGCCGGGGAATGATCCAGCGGCGGTGCATCAGCCCCAGGAGGCCCAGCAGGAGCGTCAGTGCGGCCTTGGTGATTACCAGTGCGCCCCATTCCGTGGCGAGCTGGTCCAAAGAGGTAATACGCAGGGAGGCATTAACGACACCGGAGAGGAAGACGAGCGCAAATGCAAAACCGGCCAGTGCGGAGAACCGGGTCAGGACTACCCCGGTAATGGATCCGAGCTGCCGGGAGATCACGGCCAGCACGATCATGCCGCCGATCCAGAGGCAGACGCCGAGCAGATGCAGACCGATGGAATTCACCGCCGCGCTGTGGTCATCACCGCCAGCCGAGTGCCCGATCAGGGCCGTGGGCAGGAGTGCGCCGGCGGCGAGGATACCGGTAAAGGCCAGCATGTTCAGGGACCGGACGCCGAAGGACAATGCGGTGACAACGGCCGCAATAATACTCACGGCCAGCCAGGCCCGCCCGGTGGCGAAGTCCGTCAGGAAGGACGCCAGACCGGATGTGTAGGTGGGGTCCCCGCTCAGCGGCAGCCCGGAGACGTCGGAGTAGGTGAACACCATGACTGCCAGCGCCGACAGGGTCCAGATGACAGCGGCCGCCGAGGTCAGTGTCAGAGTGCGCGTGAAGGCCGGATGTTCCGGTTCCGCCGATGCCGTCCGCTCCGTGGCGGACTTGCGGCTGCGTTTGTAGTTCAGGTTCTTGGGCAGGATGGCCACGGCGAACACCAGTGAGCCGATCACTGCGGCCATGGAGACGTTCTGCACCGCTTTGGCCACGGGCAGCGCCCAGCGTGTCAGTGCACCGGGATCGCCCAGCTGTGAGGCGCCTGCTGCGCCGGTGAAGAGCAACGCAGCCGCCAGGGCCATGAGAACCAGGGCCCCGGCCGCCGCCAGCCAGCCGTTGCGTACCGCTGGAACGGCGTTGCCGCTCCCGCTCGGGGCAGCGGATTTGTCCCGGCTTCCGGCGTTCGGGAGCAGCGAACTGCCTGCGGAGCGGTCGGTCTGGGTTTTGGCGGATTTTGGCACAGTACCTATTCTCTACCCGCTGTAAAAATAGGGCCAATCATTGTTGCCCCTCTCACGGTAAACGGGTGGGTCCGGTACCTGTCCCGGCCCCGGGACAGCGGAAGGGCCGGCATCGACGATGCCGGCCCTTCCGTTACTGCGGCATCCTGCCGCTGTGGTTACTACTTCTTGGAGACAGCAGCCTTCAGCTTGGAGCCGGCGGTCAGCTTGACGCTGTGGCCTGCCGGGATCTGAATGGTTTCGCCGGTCTGCGGGTTGCGGCCCGTGCGTGCGGCGCGGTCGGTGCGCTCAACTGCCAGCCAGCCCGGGATGGTGATCTTTTCGCCGTTTGCAACGGAGGTTGCGAAGATGTCGAAGACGGCATCCAGCACGCCGTTGACTGCGGTCTGGCTGTTGCCGGACTTTTCTGCAACTGCGGCAACAAGTTCACTGCGGTTCATAGCCAATTTATGTCCTCCTGGACTCTGGGATTACTCGTGCGGAAACGCGGATGCGAAACCGCCGCTGTTCGAAAACTTACCAGCTTGCACCCCCAACTCCTGCAAAAACCCCTGATTTTAGGGGATTTTTCGGGTTTTTAGGCTTGAAAACGCGCTTTTTCTGCCTTCCAGCGCATCGATCAGGCCGCCGGCGCCCAACGGCTCGCCGATCCGTACGGCGGCACGCCGTGCCCCGCCGCCGGGCCGGTCCGGCGGCGTTAAAGACAAAAGGACGGCTCCCGTTCAGGGAGCCGTCCTTTTTCAGCCGGTGATTACCAGCTGGACTTCTTGATACCCGGCAGTTCGCCTGCGTGGGCCATGTTGCGGAAACGCACGCGCGAGATACCGAACTTCTGGAGGGTACCGCGGGGGCGGCCGTCAATCTGGTCGCGGTTGCGAAGGCGGACCGGGGAAGCGTTGCGCGGGAGCTTCTGCAGGCCGAGGCGTGCAGCTTCGCGGGCTTCGTCGGTAGCGTTTTCGTCTACCAGGGTCTTCTTCAGTTCGAGGCGCTTTGCAGCGTAGCGCTCAACAACGACCTTGCGCTGCTCGTTGCGGGCAATCTTGGACTTCTTTGCCATTCTTAGCGCTCCTCACGGAATTCGACGTGCTGGCGGATCTTGGGATCGTACTTCTTCAGAACCATACGATCCGGATCGTTGCGACGGTTCTTGCGAGTTACGTAGGTGTAGCCGGTGCCCGCAGTGGACTTCAGCTTGATGATCGGACGTACGTCCTTATCTTTAGCCACTACAGCTTCACACCCTTCGCGATCAGGTCGGTAACAACAGCGTCGATGCCGCGGATGTCAATCGTCTTGATGCCGCGTGCAGAAACCTGCAGCGTCACGTTGCGGCGCAGGGACGGAACCCAGTAGCGCTTCTTCTGAATATTCGGGTCGAACCGACGCTTGTTGCGGCGGTGCGAGTGCGAAATGCTGTGACCAAAGCCGGGGATGGCTCCGGTTACCTGGCAGTAAGCTGCCATGATCTCTCCTCCAGTTGTAGTAAATATGACGGTCCTCAAAAAACAGACACAAGGCCAAAGCGCCTAAGCACCTGCCATAAAGAGCGTCCCGCCACCAGTTTTGACACCGTTATTACTGCGACTTTCCGGAGGTTGACCTGGCGGGGTGAGATCCAGCCGAAGTGCCTCGCCGCGGGGAAGACGGTGAAGTTCAGGCAGCCGAACGGGGAAACCCGGCTCGACAGCCTTCAATTCTAGGTTTATACGGGTGGCCACGCAAATGTTCAGCTGTCCGCACGGGGCAGGCAGATTAACACACGCATGACTTAACGCCTCTCTATCCTAGGGCCATCCGGCGTTTCGTTCAAACTCGCAGATACCCGGGTGCCGGCCGTCACGACGACGGCGGGTCCACCTTTGAATCCCGGGCCACCACTGCCACACCCTTCTCCGGATCTTCATGCGCGCCGTCCAGTTTCCGCCCTGCACCGATCACCGCCCCGGAATCCACCACCAGGTTGGCCAGCCGCGCGCCGGAACGCACCGTAACACCGTCCAGGAGCACGCAGGAATCCACCTCCGCCCCGGCCTCGACCACGGTCCCGGCGCTGAGGACGCTGCGGCGAACCGAACCGTCCACACGGGCTCCGGGGGCGAGCAGGCTCTCCCGCACCGCCGCGTCCCGGCCTATATAGGCCGGAAGCCGCCGCGGGCTGGCTGACAGGATAGGCCACTGCTCATCATCGAAGTCCAGCCCGTGGCCCTCAATCAGGTCCATGTGTGCCTGATGGTAGCTCTGCGGAGTACCCATGTCCCGCCAGTACCCCGGCAACCGGTGCTCCACCACCTTTGTGTTTTCCACGAGGTACGGGATGAGCTGGTCGCCGTAGTCCTCCAGCTGTCCGTCACGCTTCACCAGCTTCTCCAGTGAGTCCAGCAGGACATCGGCGCTGTACAGGAAGATTTCCGCAGCCACGAGATCGGTTGCCGGCTTTTCGGGTTTGTACTCGAATCCGGTGACGGCGCCGTCGTCGGACACTTCGACCACACCATGGTCGCCTGGATTGTGCTCAACCCGGGTGGTGACGACGGTCAGTGCCGCGCCGCTTTGCTGGTGGGTCTGCACCACATCCCGGAAGTCCAGGCGGTAGAGGTGGTCGGCACTGAGGACCAGCACCAGGTCGGGATCGAATTCCCGGATGTAGTCCACCTGCCGGTACAGGGCATCGGCGTTGCCCTGCGCGAAGCCTTCCCCCTCACCGCCCTGGAACGGAGGGAGCACACGCAGGCCGCCGTTGGTACGGTCCAGGTCCCACGGGCGGCCGCTGACCAATTGGTCATTCAGCGACTGCGGTTTGTACTGCTCCACGATCCAGACATCACCGAATCCGCTGTTATGCAGGTTGGAGAGGGAAATGTCGATGAGGTTGTAGGAGCCGGCAACCGGCATGGCCGGTTTGGCCCGGTGATCAGTCAGGCTGCCCAGGCGCCCGCCGGTGCCGCCGGCGAGGATTACGGCCAGGATTCGGGGAAAGCGCATGCTTTGGTGCCTCTCGTCGTGCCGTCTGCGATACCTACCACGCTAACAAGGACGGACACCGGAGCCGTAACCGCTAGGGTGCCTGGTCCGGGCCAAGGATGCCGTTCTCCGGGTCGATCCGGGCCAGGATCTTTTTCCCGACACGTTCCAGGTCCGCCACGTCAGCGGCAGTAAGGCCGTCGAAGACCGCATCCCTCACGGATGCCACGTGGTCCGGGGCCAGTTCCACCAGGGCGGCCATTCCCTCATCCGTCAGCGCCGCCGTGGTGACCCGGGCATCCTCCGGAGAGGGCGTTCGGGACATCCAGCCGCGTTGTTCAAGCTTTTTGACCACGTGTGAAAGCCGCGACAGGGAGGCATTGGACCGGGCTGCCAGTTCGCTCATGGGCAGGCTCCGCTCCTCCGCTTCGGAGACCATGGCCAGGACGTGGTAGTCGAAGAGAGTGATGCGCGCCCGGCGGAACAGGTCTGTATCCAGGACTGCGGGGAGCCGGCTGGACACCGCGTACAGCGCCAGCCAGGCCTGCCGTTCCTCTGCGCTTAGCCAGCGCGGTGCATTCTCAGTCATAACGGCCCTCGTCTCGATCAAAACTTTACGCTTCAATCATCTCAGGTCCGGGACCGTCATGGAACCAGGATCCGGGGGCCGGCAGCGCGCCTTAACCGACAGCGCCGCCGAACCATCCCTGGAGAGGAACGGTCCGGCGGCGCGTGCCGGATGCGGCCGGTAAGCGGCGGGAGCTTAGCGCTCGGCGGGCTCGGCGGGCTTGCTGCCCAGCGTGTCGAAGGGCAGCGAATCGACGTCGAGCAGCGGGTTCTCGTCCTGTCCCGCTACCAGCTCGCGGGCTTCGGCATTGCTGTCCACGCTGGGCATGGACCCGGGCATCGGGCGGTTCGCTGATTCCTTCATGATGCCCACGGCAATGGCGCCGGCGACGGAGGTGAACATCAGCCAGTAGGCGGGCATCATGTCATCACCGGTGAGCGTGATGAGCCCCTGCATGATCAGCGGCGCGGTGCCGCCGAAGATGGCAACGGCGAAGTTGTAGGAGATGCCCATGGCACCGTAGCGACTGGCCGTCGGGAAGAGGGCCGGCAGCGAGGACGCGAGGTTGGAGACATAGAAGGTCACCGGCACGGCCAGCAGCGCCAGCCCCAGCAGTGTGGTGGCGATGGGCCCCTGGTCAATCAGCACAAACGCCGGGATGGCCAGGACGATGGTGGATCCGGCACCCATCCAGAGCACCGGGCGGCGTCCGATACGGTCCGAGAGCCGGCCGGTCAGCGGGATGCACAGGGCCATCAGCACCAGGACGGGAATGGTCAGCAGCGTGCCGTGCAGCGGGTCGTAGCCCTTGGAGTCCGTCAGGTAGGAGGGCATGTAGGAGGTCAGGGCGTAGCCCACCGTGTTGGCCGCAGCCACCAGGACCATGGCCAGCACAATCGGGCGCCAGTAGGAGCGGAAGATGCCGAAGGTACCCAGTGCCTGGGCGTCTGCAGCGGAGCTGTTGCCCTCTTCCTGCGCGTCCAGGGTGGCCTGGAAGGCCGGTGATTCCTCGATCTTGAGACGGAAGTACACCGCAATAGCACCCAGCGGACCGGCAATCAGGAACGGGACCCGCCAGCCCCAGTCCAGCATGGCCTCTTCCGAGAGGCTCAGCTGCATGATGGACACAACACCGGCACCCAAGGCAAAGCCCATGTAGCTGCCAAGGTCCAGGATGCTGGCCAGGAAGCCACGGCGCTTGTCCGGCGCGTATTCGGTGACGAAGGTGGTGGCACCGGCGTACTCGCCGCCAGTGGAGAAGCCCTGGAGCATCTTCATCAGCACCAGAAGGACCGGCGCCCAGAAACCAATGGTGGCGTAGCCGGGCAGCAGGCCGATGGCGAACGTGGACGCGGACATCAGCAGCAGTGTGATGGCCAGTGTCTTCTGCCGGCCCACCCGGTCTCCCAGGCGTCCGAAGACCACTCCGCCAAGCGGACGGGCGAGGTAGGTCGAGGCGAAGACGCCAAGGCTGAAGAGCAGCTGCACGTCCTTGTCGGCGTCGGACATAAAGACGGCACCCATGGTGACGGCGAGGTAGCCGTAAACACCGACGTCGAACCATTCCATGGTGTTACCGACGACGGTGCCGCTGACGGCTTTTTTCAGCATGGATTTGTCTACAACATTTACGTCATCAACCTCGAGCCGGCGGCGGCGCCGGGACGGGAAGCGCGGCTTTTTCGCCGTTGTTGCAGACGGTGCGTCCGGGGCCTCGGAAATATGGGGTGGTGCATCTTTCGGCATGTCGGTCTTCCCTCAATTTGAAGTCAGCGGCTGTGAACAGAAGCAACCGCGCGGCGCACAGTTGTGCCGGGCAGACCTACAAGTTTAGAAAAATGCACTCCCCCTGCCGAATTGAAAGCCGGTTTTTAGCCCTTTTAGGTAGCCATCCACCCGGCCGCTTATCAGATAACACGCGGACTTATTTTTAATTCTGTGAGTTGGGGCACACCGGCCCGATCAGGCGGGCAAAGGAGGCTGAATCAGCTCCGGATAGCGCGGGCTCAGGTTGTCTCCGGAGGAGACGCCACGGAGGCGCCGGCTGACCCACGGGCCAAGATATTCGCGTGCCCACTGGGCATCCCGGCGCAGCTGTTCCACCCGGTTCCGTGAGCGCTGTTCCTCCAGTTCCGGAAGGTCAATGGCGTCGGTGCTGCGGAGCACTTCGAGGACCTTCTTGGCAGTCAGCATGTGGCCCGCCGGAGACATGTGCAGCCGGTCCACCGCCCAGTAGCGTTCGTCCTGCAGGATCTTCATCCGCCAGTAGTCCACCAGTACGGCGTCATTCTTATCCACGATTTCCCGGACCAGTTCGTTATAGAGGGCTGTCCGGCCCCGTGTCCGGCCGAAAACCGGCGACTGGCCGGAGTCGAATCCGGTGAAAACAAGGACCGCCGCGCCGCTGGAGCGCAGCTTGGCAATTCCCCCGTCGTAGGCATCAACTATTGCGTCGATATCCACCTTGGGGCGCAGGATGTCATTCCCGCCGGCATACACGGTGACGAGGGTGGGTGACAGGGCGATCGCGGCGTCCACCTGCTCATTCAGGACCTGGTGCAGTTTCTTGCCGCGGATTGCCAGGTTGGCGTAGCCCCACGAATCATCGGCGAGCACCAGCTGCTCGGCCACGCGGTCCGCCCAGCCGCGCACGCCGTTGGGACGGGACTCGTCCTCGTCCCCCACGCCTTCCGTAAACGAATCCCCCAGGGCCACATATCGCTGCGTAAAAGTCACCACCACAGCGTACAAGCAACCAGCCGGGGACAGGGCCGGGGCCGGCACAGCGCCTCAGTCCGTTGCGCCGGATCCCCGGTTAGACTCAGAGCCGGTACTAGTTCGCCTGCTTACGATAAGGACCCCATGACCAGCCAAGAGACCCCGGCCCGCCAGCGCGCCGCTGTCATTGTGAATCCAATCAAGAAAACGGATTTTGACGTGCGCGTGCGGGTGGCTGAAATCTGCGCGGATGAAGGCTGGGACGAGCCGCTGTTCTTCGAAACCGAGGAAGACGATCCCGGGCATTCGATGGCACGGAAGGCCATGGAGGCCGGCGTTGACCTGGTGATCGCTGCCGGCGGTGACGGCACCGTGCGGTGCGTTGCGGCGGAACTGGCCGGCACCTCGTTCGCGATGGGCCTGCTGCCGCTGGGCACGGGCAACCTGCTGGCGCGGAACCTGGACATCGGCGTGGATGACCCTGAGCAGGCTGTCCGCGCCGCCCTGAACGGAACCGAGCGGCGCATCGACGTCGTCCGTGTGACCGTGGATGAGTCGGTGGACAGCGACACCTTCCTGGTTATGGCCGGACTGGGGTACGACGCCGGCATGATGGCGGACACCCGGGACGTGCTGAAGGACAAGATCGGCTGGCTGGCCTACGTTGACGCCGGGATCCGCAACCTGCCCGGCAAGCCCGTGAAAACCACCATCTCAATTGACGGCGGCAAACCCATCCACCGCCGGCTCCGCAGCGTGATGGGCGGGAACTGCGGCAAGATCACCGGCGGTTTGGAGATTTTCCCCGGCGCGAAACTGGATGACGGGCTGCTGGACATCCTGACCCTGGCCCCCAAAGGCAAACTGGGCTGGCTGGGCGTGATCTCGGGCCTGCTCCGCCGCGGGAAGGGAAGCAGCACATCGGTGGAGTACTACCAGTGCAAACGTGCCGAGGTCTGGACAGAGTCTCCGCTGGACTTTGAAATGGACGGCGACCATCTGGGGACGGCCACCCACATTCTCTTCGAGACGGACGCCGGCGCCCTGCGCATCCGCATGCCGCACGGCAAGAAGGACCCGGCGGTGCTGACTAATCCGGAACCCTGACGGGCCGGCTACAGCCAGCCCATCGGATCTTCGTAGTCCCCGTGCCGCAGCACTTCAAAGTGCAGGTGCGGGCCGGTTGAGTTACCGGTGCTGCCTACACCTCCTACCACCGCGCCGGCGTCAAGGTTCTGCCCCACGGAGACATCGATGCTGTTCAGGTGGTTATAGGTGGTCTGCAGCCCGTCACCGTGATCAACCACCACACGCAGTCCCCCGCCGCCGGTGGTGTGCCAGCCGGCTTCAACCACCGTCCCGCCGAGCATGGACTTCACCGGGGTCCCGGTGACCGCACCGAAGTCCGTGCCGGTATGGAACTCCATGTAGCCGGGTGCCAGCGGATTGATGCGGTCACCAAACGGGGAAGTAACCACCATGTCATCCACCGGGGCCACCGGGCCCGGCTCTGCAGGGGCGGCAGGCTCGGGGGCGGGAGCGTCATTGACGGGAGGTTCGGCTGCGGGTTCAGCGGGAGGGGCAGCAGCCGCGCCTTCGCCGGCCTCGCGCCCGGCATCGGTGTCCAGTGCGGTCACCATAGCCTGGCGTTCAAGCTTTAGCTCCGGCTCTGCGGTGGCCGCGGTACCGGCAACCACCCCGGACAGGGCGACGGCGGCGGCCACCCCCAGCGCACCGGTGCGGCGGTTGGGCGTGTCATGATCCTGAAGCCAGGCCCGGGTCCTGCCCCGCAGCGCCTTGGCGCGGACACGCAGCTGCTCGGCATCAGCGGCAAAGTCACGGGGTTTCCGCAGTGCGGCGTGCTCGCCCGGCGGACGCCGCTCCAGCAGGTCGGCAGCCCGGTTCCGGAGGTTTTGAACCGTGCGCAGCATCATCCGGGAGGAAACGGTTTCATATGCTCGTGCGGGTTCCAAAAAGTGCTCGGTCAACAATCACCTCAGTGTGAGTATTGGTCAAGGACTCTTTTGTCCCCGGACTCCTGTGTCGGGGACCGGTGGGAGCCGCCCTAATTCCCGCAGGCGGCACCACTTCCATGGTAGGAAATCCACAATGGCTGTGTCCGCCTTTTGTGGCCAATCCCAAACTCCCGGGTGACCTGCTGCGTTTCCTCCTGTGGCCGCCCTCTCACAGCCTTCCTTTACGCGCCTCCGCAAACAGCAGATACCCGAGATAGGCGCTGCCCAGCGCAGCGGTGAAGATTCCGACCGGCAGCGACGCCGCACCGAATTCAATGTGCTGGACGGCGAAGTCCGAGAGGGTCAGCACCAGTGCGCCCACCAGCGCCGGAGCCACGACACCGGGAGCAGACGTCCGCAGCAGCCGCAGGGCAATCTGCGGCGCCACCAGTGCCACGAAGGCCACCGGCCCGCAGACGCTGACAGCCGTCGCTGCCAGCACCACGGCCAGAATCACCGCCAGGGTTCGGGTCCGGTCCACCCGGACACCGAGGGACTCGGCCAGCTCATCCCCCATGGCGACGAGGTTCAGCCGCCTTTGCAGCGCGGCCGCCAGGGGCAGCACCACCAGCAGCGCAAGGCCAATGTTCGCCGCGTGGGACCAGGACCGGGAGGCCAGCGACCCGTTGAGGTAGAACGCCAGTGTCTGGGCCTGCTGTTCACCCAGCGTTGTCATGGCCAGCGAGGTCAGGGCTGAGGCCACGGCTGAGATACCGATGCCTGCGACGATCATCCGTCCGGGCCGGGCGAACCCGCGGCCGGTGCTGAGCCAGACCAGCGCCACGGCCAGGCCGCCGCCAAGGATGGCAGCAACGGGAACGGGCACGTATCCGGGCCACAGGGCGGTGGCCGCTGCCCCGGCGGCAGCCCCGCTGGTCAGGCCCACTACTTCCGGGCTGCCCAACGGATTCCGGGTCACCGTCTGGAAGAGTGATCCGGCCACCCCCAGTGCCATGCCGGCGCCAACGGCGGTCAGGAACCGGGGTCCGCGCAGGCGTTCAAGGACAAAGGCAGCACTCCCCTCCGGTGGGGAGACGGCCAGGGCAAACAGTTCCTGCCAGTCCAGGCCCAGCTGGCCGGCGGTGAGCGTAAACGCACCTACCAGGGCAACGGCAGCGGCCAGGAGGATGGAAAGGACCAGGCTGCGCCTGCGGTACCTGAAGCTCAGCTTCCGTCCCCATCGGAGCGTGGATACCGCCGGCGGGTTCCGGACCGGGCTCATGCGACTGCCCGCATCCGGCGCACGGCCAGGATCAGCAGGGGTGCACCCAGCAGAGCGGTCACCACGCCGGTGAGCACTTCGCCGGGCCGGGCGACGAGGCGTCCCAGGACATCGGCGAATAGCAGTAGGGACGGCCCGGCCAGGAGGCTGAGGATCAGCAGCCAGCGGTGGTCCGGACCGGTAAGGCTGCGCACAATGTGCGGCACCGCGAGTCCTACGAAACCTATGGGCCCGACGGCGGCAGTGGCCGAGGCGCACAGCAGCGTGGCCGCCAGGGCCCCGGTGATCTTGGCTGCCTGCGGGCGTACGCCCAGCGAGGCGGCAGCCTGCTCGCCCAGTGCCAGGGCATTCAGGGACCGGCCGGTGGCCAGCGCTGCCACCAGGCCCACCAGGAAGAACGGAAGAATGTCCCGGGCCTGTTCCAAGGTGCGGCCGCTCAGGGAACCCACCGCCCAGAACCGGTAGAGGGAGAAGACGTCCGGGCGGGTAAGGGCGATGGCCTGGATATAGGACATCAGCACTGCGGACATCACGGTTCCGGCCAGCACCAGCCGTACCGGTGAGGAACCGCGCCGGCCCGAGGCCAATCCGTACACCACCAGGACGGTAAGGACTGCGCCGGGCAGGGCAATCCACACGTTGGCGCCGGTGGCTCCCACGCCGAAGAAGGCCATACCGGTGACCACGGCGGCTGCTGCGCCGGCGTTGATGCCCAGGATGCCCGGGTCGGCCAGCGGATTGCGGGTCAGCCCCTGCATGATCACCCCGGCAAGAGCCAGGGCGGCCCCTGCCATGATGCCGAGGACGGTGCGGGGAATCCGGCTGGCAACGACGTCGTCGGCGTAGGAGCTGCCCGTGCCGTTGAGCTCCGCCCAGAGGGAGGCTGCCACTTCGGCGGGTCCCAGCTGGTGGGCACCTACCGCAAGGCTCGTTAGCACTGCTGCTGCCAGCAGTGCTGTTCCGGCAGCGAGCAGCACTGTCCCGCGGGCAGGGCCCACGGGACCGCGCGGGGTAATACGCCCGGCGGCCGGTGCACCTGCACCGGCCGCCGCCGGGTCCGCGGTTTCCGCCGGAACCTGCAAGGGGGTGGAACTAACCGACCTTGGCAACTGCTTCTTCAATCATCGGCTCGAACCGATCAAGGACCCACGGAACACTCAGCGGGGTGAGGAAGCTGGAGGCCATTCCCACCTGGCGGTCCAGGTTGCGAACCACGGAGCCGCGCTCGACGGCGGGAATCTGGGCGAAGAGTCGCTGCTCCTCGGTGCGCTGCTGCTCGGCTTCGTCGTTGTACCAGGTGAACAGCACATCAACGTCGTTGAGCTTTCCTGCGTTCTCCAGGCCGAGTTCCGACGTGAAGCTTCCTTCGGAGGAGGGAATGTCCTTCACCTCCGGTGCCACTGTCATTCCCAGTGCAGTGAGCAGGTCAACCCGTGCGTCACCCTCGTTGTAGAGCACCAGGGATCCCGGGGCGCCGCCGCCCCAGACGTAGGCGAAGCTCTTGCCGGCAAAGTCAGGGTGCTCGGCGGCACTGTCCGCCAGGGACTGTTCGATGCCTGCCACCGCTTCCTTTGCGGCGTCCGGCTCGCCCAGGGCCTTGCCGATCACGGTGATCTGGTCATCCCAGTCAATGTTCCAGGCCTTCTCCGGGTAAGCCACGGTGGGTGCCAGGTCATTGAGGATGTCGAAGTCCTCCTGCGTGATACCGGAGTTCGGGGCCAGGATCAGGTCCGGTTCCAGCGCCACAATGGCATCAATGTCAATGTCGGTGCCGCCGGTGAAGGTGGCCGGAAGGTCATCGCCGCGCTCCTGGATGGCTTCCGTGACCCAGGGGTAGTTCCCGTGTTCATCGTTGCCCCAGCTGACTTCCTCCACGCCCACGGGGGTGGTGCCCAGCGCGACGGCGGTGTCCGCGGAGCCCCAGCCGATGGTTACTACCCGTTCCGGCTTGGCTTCGATGACGGCCTCGCCCAGCGCGGAGTCAACGGTTACCGGGAACTGGCCGGACGCCTGGCCGGAGTCCTCCTGCGCCGTATCCCCGGCTGCGTCGGCACCGCAGCCGCTCAATGCCAGCAGGAGAGCGGGAACCGCCAGCAGAGCGGCGGCTTTCGGGGCACGTTGCATGAATTTTTCCTCTCAGAAGTCCGGCCCGCCGAGCGGCGGGCCGGTAATAAAACACAAAACGGTGGAAGCGGAAGGCGGCACGGAACGGGCGTTCCGCTGACGCGGCTAGGACTCGGCGCGTCCCTTGCGCCAGTAGCCCATAAAGGCCACCTGCTTGCGGTCGATGCCGACATCGCGGACCAGATAGCGGCGCAGTCCGCGGACCACGGCTGCTTCACCGGCAATCCAGGCGTAGAACGGCAGGGCGCCGGAAGGGGTCCCCGGGTTAGGTGAAGCCTGCACTGCGGCCTGGTCCAGTCGCTGCGGGGTTTCCCAAAGGATGGTTTCATCCACGTTGATTTCCTCGGGCTCGGTCAGCGTCCGGGTCCTGAACGGGAGGCCGTCCGCCGTTTCCACCGAGGCCCAGCCGGGCAGCGCCACGGACTGCCGTACAGCGGCGTCCAGCAGTTCCCCGTGCGGGCGGGAGCCGCGGGCCAGCCAGATGATCTGCACCCCGGAGGCGGTGGTAACGGGCTGCCGGTCCGCTGAGGAGGGAATCTCCATCAGGGCGTGGCCGGTGACGTCTGCGGGAAGGGATTCCAGAATGGAGGTAATCGCGGGGACGGCCGTTTCATCACCTGCCAGCAGCACGTGCCGGGCCATGCCGGGACGCCATTCGATGCCGCCATAGGATTCTGCCGTCACGCAGTGGGCACTGTTGGGGCCGATGATGCAGACCCGGTCTCCGGGCTGTGCGGCAGCGGCCCAGCTCGACGCCGGCCCGCCGTTGCCCTCGTCGTCGAAATGGAGCACGAAGTCCACGTCGATCTCCGGTTCCGGTCCCGAGCAGCGGGCGCCGCGCACGGTATAGGTACGCATGCAGCCGCGGGTGGCCGGGTCCAGCTTGAGCCAGTCCTGGTACCAGCCCGCTTCCAGGGTGGAGAGGTCCGGCAACGGCAGGGACGTGCCGTCGTCGTCCACACAGGGCACAATCACCTTGATCCGCAGATCGTGGGGGTCGCCCTGGACACCGAACTCGGCCAGCCTGTCGCCCGCAAACGTAATCCGCCGGAAGTTGGTGCCCAGCTGCACCGTCCGCTTGACCTCCACGTCAAAGGACATAACGGCCCCGGCTGCCTTGGCACGCCTGGGCCGGGCCGGGGTACTGACGGCAGCAGCTGTTGCCCCGTTGGCGGACGCGTGGCTCATGATGCTGCCTCCATGGATTCGTTGATGCTTGAACGGTGGTCACCGGGGTTGGGCAGGTATCCCTGCCTGACATCCGGTTCCGCTTCCGGCACGGTGCTGTGGTGGCGGCCCAGCGGGACCACCATTGGCGTTCCGGAGACCGGATCCGGGATGACCCGGGAAGCCAGGCCGAAGACGTCGCGGACCAGGTCCTCGGTCACGACGTCGGCAGGGGTGCCCTCTGCGGCGATCCGCCCGTCCTTCATGGCCACCAAATGGTCCGCATAGCGGGCGGCCAGGTTCAGGTCATGCAACACAATGGCCACGGTGGTGCCGGAGCGCCGGTTCAGGTCGGTGATCAGGTCCAGCACCTCGATCTGGTGCGTCACGTCCAGGAACGTTGTGGGTTCGTCCAGCAGCAGGATGTCCGTTTCCTGTGCCAGTGCCATGGCAATCCAGACCCGCTGGCGCTGGCCGCCGGACAGCTCGTCCACGTTCCGCGACGCCAGCTGCTCGGTCTGTGTGGCGGCCAGGGCGGCGGCGACGGCGGTGTCATCCTCCGGTGTCCACTGCCGGAACCAGCCCTGGTGGGGATAGCGCCCGCGCCCCACCAGGTCCGCCACGGTGATGCCTTCGGGTGCGGTGGGGGTCTGCGGCAACAGGCCCAGAGTGCGGGCGACCTGACGGCTGGGCAGGCTGTGGATGTCCTTGCCGTTGAGGTAGACGGTACCGCCGGTGGGCTTCAGCAGCCGGGCAAGCCCGCGCAGCAGGGTGGACTTGCCGCAGGCATTGGCCCCCACGATGATGGTGATCTTTCCCGCGGGCAGCTCCAGCGAGAGTGATTCCACCACCTTGCGCTCGTCATAGCCGAGCTCCAGTTTCTGTGCGGAAAGCAGGTTCTCCATGTCAGCCTCCTTGGCCTACGCGGTTGGACGTGACCAGCAGCCACAGAAGGAAAGGTGCGCCCAGAGCGCCGGTGACCACGCCTACGGGCAGGGTGACCCCGGGGATGAGGTTGGCGCCGGCAAAATCGGCGGCGAGTACGATGCAGGCGCCCACCAGCCCTGCGGTCAGCAGGGTGGTTTCCCCGCGCATCAGCCGGCGGGCGATGGGTCCGGACAGGAACGCCACAAAGGCCACCGGCCCGGCAGCGGCCGTAGCGACGGCGGCCAGCGCCACGGCCACGATGATCAGTGCCAGCCGCGCTGTTTCGACCCGGATGCCCAGGCCGGCGGCGGCGTCGTCGCCCAGTTCCAGGCCGCGCAGGCTGCGCGCAAGCAGGGCCGCAGCGGGCAGCAGCACCAGCAGGGAGCCGGCAAGCACTGCTGCACGGTCCCAGCTGCTGTTGTTCAGGGAACCGTTCAGCCAGACCAGTGCCTCGGAGGCGGTACGGATATCGGTGCGGGTGAGCAGGAAGCTGACCAGTGCCTGCATCACGGCGGCGAAGCCGATGCCCACCAGGATCAGCCGGTACCCGGCCACTCCCCCGCGGCGTGCCAGCAGGTAGATGGCCAGGGCCACTGCCAGTGCCCCGACCAGCGCTACGGCGGACACGGTGGTCCCGGCAGCACCGAACAGCACAATGGCGGCAACGGCGCTGGCGCTGGCTCCGTAGCTGATGCCGATCACGTCGGGACTGGCCAGCGGGTTGCGCAGCAGGGTCTGGAAAACGGCTCCGGCAATTCCGAAACCCACCCCAATGAGGGTGCCGATGACTGCCCGCGGGAGCTTGCTCTCCATCAGGATGTACGTGGCGCCGGGGATCTGCTCGCCGAAGAGGATGCGGAAGAAATCCGGGATGGTGAACGTGTAAGTGCCGAGCAGGACGTAGACCGCGAAGAGGACCAGCACGGCAGCGCCCAGCAGCGACGGGACCAGGACACGGTGCCTGCGGGCGTGCTTGCGGGCGGCGCGGACGGCCTCGGCGGCGCCGGCGGGTGCGGTCCGCACGGCGCGGGTTTCGGCAGCAGTGTTCGTTTCG
Organism: Arthrobacter sp. Y3225209; assembly: GCF_059090685.1. NCBI lineage: Bacteria > Bacillati > Actinomycetota > Actinomycetes > Micrococcales > Micrococcaceae > Arthrobacter > Arthrobacter sp. Y3225209. The sequence continues at coordinate 55,743 of NZ_JBNHFW010000005.1, read as the reverse complement.
GCAGCGGTGTTCACAGTTCGGCCAGCTTCCGACGGCGGACCAGCCAGATGAAGACGGGGGCGCCGATGACGGCAGTAGTGATGCCTACCGGGATCTCCCCCGGCGGCAGCAGGACCCGTCCGATGACGTCCGCGATGACAAGCAGGGCGGGGGCGAGGAGCATGGAAAAGGGCAGGATCCAGCGGTAGTCGGGACCGGTGAAGCTGCGCACCACATGGGGAATGACCAGGCCAACGAAGGCAATGGGACCGGCGGCGGCGGTGGCGGCACCGCACAGCAGCACCACGCCCAGGGCAGTGATGCCGCGGCTGAGCCCCACGCGCTGTCCCAGCCCGCGCGCGACGTCGTCGCCCAGGCTCAGCCCGTTGAGGGCACGTCCGGAGAGCAGCGCAATCAGGGCGCCTGCGGCCAGGAAGGGCAGCACGGCGAGGATGGTGTCCCAGTCACGGCCGGAAACGCTGCCCACCCGCCAGAACCGGAAGGTATCCAGCGTCTGCTGGCTGGAGACCAGCACGGCGCTGAGCATGGACATCAGTCCGGCGCTCAGCGCGGCTCCGGCCAGGGCCAGCTTCACCGGGGTGGCGCCCTCGCGTCCAATGCTGGCCACCATGTACACCACGACGGCGGCAAGGGCGGCGCCGGCAAGGGCAAACCAGATGTAACCGGTGAGGTTGGTAATGCCGAAGATGTAGATGCCGAGCACCACGGCAAAGGCCGCTCCGGCATTAACGCCAAGGATGCCGGGATCAGCCAGCGGATTGCGGGCCACGCCCTGCATCGCGGCACCCGCGAGGCCCAGGGCTGCGCCGGTTACCAGGCCCAGGACGGTGCGGGGTACCCGGGACATCACCACGGCGTGGTCGCCGTTCGCGGGGTCGAAGGCGGTGAAGGCGTCCCACACCGTGCCGGGGGCTATCGGGCGGGCGCCGACGGCCACGGATGCGGCGCAGGCCAGCACCAGAACGGCGACCGTGAGAAGCAGCAGCATCATGCGGGTGCCGGGGCGCTTTCGCCCTGCGGGGGCGGGACGTCCCTCTGCTGCCCGGGTCTGTCCGGGTGCGCCGGAGGGAACGCCGGCGGGGCGTGCGGCAACGCTCACGTAGGCACCTCCCCGGGCAGTAGCAATGCGATTTGCTTAAGTAAGGCTAGCCTATGCTCAGGGTGTTTAAGAAACGTTTATGTTGCGTATTAGGACCCGGCGCGGATTCCTTTTCCGGCCGGGCCCTTCCGCCCGGCCCGCCCTAGTTTCCGCCGGCCCCGTGCCCGGGGGTCACGCGCTCGGATTCACGTACCGGTCCCGGCGCTGTTCCGTTCCCAAACGGCCTTCCGCCAAGGGCCTCCCGGCCGTGTTCCGAAAGCCAGTTGGAGGTATCCGGGCCCTTGGGGATGATGCCGGTGGGATTGATGTCCTCGTGCACCACGTAGTAATGCGCCTTGATCTGCTCGAAGTCCACGGTGTCACCGAAGCCGGGGGTCTGGAACAGGTCCCGGGCGTAGCCCCACAGAGCCGGCATTTCGGTGAGCTTGTTCCGGTTGCATTTGAAGTGGCCGTGGTAAACCGGGTCGAAGCGCACCAGCGTGGTGAAGAGCCGGACGTCAGCCTCGGTAATGGTGTCCCCGATGAGGTAGCGCTGCGTTGAGAGCCTGTCCTCCAGCCAGTCCATGGCAGTCCACAGCCGGTCATACGCGGCGTCGTAGGCTTCCTGCGATCCGGCGAACCCGCACCGGTACACGCCGTTGTTCACCTCGGTGAAGATCCGCTTGTTCACCGCCTCCATTTCCTCCATGTGCTCGGCAGGCAGCAGGTCCGGCGCACCCTCGCGGTGGAAGTCCTTCCACTCGGTGGAGAAGTCCAGGGTGATCTGGGGAAAGTTGTTGGTAACCACCGCGCCGGTGGGAACATCCACTATCGCGGGGACGGTAATGCCGCGCTGATAGTCGGGGACGCGCTTGAAAAAGGCTTCCTGCAGGCGTTCGATGCCCAGCACCGGGTCCTTGCCGTCCGGGTCCAGGTCGAAGGTCCAGCTGCGCGCGTCATGGGTGGGGCCGGGCAGCCCCAGGGAAATCGCGTCCTCGAGTCCCAGCAGCCGGCGGACAATGATGGTCCGGTTGGCCCACGGGCAGGCCCGCGCTGCGACCAGCCGGTAGCGGCCGGCTTCCACCGGATAGCCGTCCCGGCCGTCGCGGGTGATCCGGGTTTCTATGTAGTTGGTATCCCGGGTGTATTCGGTTCCGCCGGTAACGTAGGCACCCTTGGTGCTGTGGGAAGTCATGGCAATCAGACTACGCGCCCTGCCCCTCCCCTGCAGGCCTCTGCGTCCCTGAGGCTGCCGCAAACCGGAGGCACCGGTAGAGTCGGTTTCAACGCCGGCAGCAGTGCAACGGAAGGACCTTCACCATGCGAGTAGCCGTAATTGGAGCGACCGGGAATGTCGGGACTGCGGTGCTGCGCCGGCTGGCGGATGCCCGCCGGGAACGCGGCGGGGATTTGGAAGTCGTGGGCATTGCCCGCCGCATCCCCGACAAGCAGCAGCCGCCCTACAACGACGTCGAGTGGCACAGCATCGACATTGGCGACCGGGGGAACACGGCCGCCCTGACCGAAGCACTAAACGGTGCCGATGCAGTAATCCACCTGGCCTGGCTGATCCAGCCCAACCGCGACGAGGCCGAGCTGCACCGGGTCAACGTCGGGGGAACGGAAAACGCCCTCGCCGCAGCTGCCTCAGCCGGGGTACGCCAGTTTGTCTGCGCCTCCTCGGTGGGTGCCTACAGTCCCGCCCCCAAGGACCGGCTTACTGACGAGTCCTGGCCGGCCCGCGGCATTGCCAGCTCCCACTACAGCAGGCACAAGGGTGAACAGGAGGCCCTGCTGGACCGGTTTGAAACGGAGTATCCGGAGATTCCCGTGGCCCGCCTGCGGCCCGGGCTGATCTTCTCCTCGGATGCCGGCAGCGAAATCGGCGATTACTTCCTTGGCCGCCTGGTCCCGAAGTTCTTCCTGAACAGGCTTTCACTGCCGCTGATACCGCTGCCCTCCTCCTTTATCTTCCAGGCCGTGCATGCCGACGATATTGCCGATGCGTACTGGCGGGTGGTGGACCGGCGGGCCGAGGGAGCGTTTAACATTGCCGCGGATCCGATCATCACACCGGACCTGCTCGCCGGCGTGCTCGGTGCAAAGCGGATCCTGGACGTGCCGGTGAAGTTCATCCGCGCCGTCGTCGGCCTTACCTGGGCGGCCGGCCTGCAGGCCACCGATCCCGGCTGGGTGGACATGGCGGCCGGAGCGCCAGTGATGGACACTTCACGGGCCCGCGAAGTGCTGGGCTGGGAACCGCGCTGGACCTCGCTGGAATCCCTGCAGTTTGTCCTGAACGGGATGAGCGGGGGCGACGGCGTGGCCGGCTCGCCGCTGCTGGCCCCCCGCAACCGGCAGCGCTAGCCGGCAGCTGCCGGTCCGGGAAGGGTCAGACGGCTTCCCGGATCGCTGCTTCCTCGAGTCCGGCCGGCTCTTCCGGGCCGTCCTGCTCCCCAGCGCCGCCCTGCTCCCCTGCGCCGTCCTGCTCCCCTGCGCCGTCCGCAGCCGATGCCACGGCCAGCCCGAGGTCCTCTTCGAGCAGCTTTGCGTTGACCACCACGGCCAGCCGGTAGGCGTCTCCGGCTGCGGCGACCACCTGGGCCGAGGGGTCGGTGGCATTGCCGACGGCCCACACCCGCTCCTGGCTGGTGCGGCCGAGTTCGTCAGTAACTATGCAGCCGTCCCCATCGAGCTCAAGGTGTTCCGTCAGGCCCGGCTCGAGCTCAGCCTCGGGTTCAAGGAACAGCGCCTCGCAGGGGACCGTACGGCCGTCCGCAAGCACCAGTCCGGCCAGGGCGCCGCCTTCCGTTGCCAGACCGGCAACCTCTCCGCGAAGTGTCCGGATGCCCATGGCGGCAAGCCCGCCCGCGTCCTCCTCCCCCAGCTCAATGTCCCCGGGCAGCACCAGTGTCACGTCCTCGGAGAAGGTACGTACCAGCTGGGCCTGCTGGATGGATGTCCGGGCAGTGCCCAGTACGGCCAGCACCTTGCCCGCCACCTCGTACCCGTGGCAGTAGGGGCACTGCAGCACGTCCACTCCCCAGCGCCCATCAAGACCGTCAACGTCCGGCAGGACGTCGCGCAGCCCGGTGGCCAGAATCAGCTGCCGCCCGCGGAAGCTGCGTCCATCTGCGGTCCGCACCGCAGCCGGGGGTTCCAGGCCGGTGACGGTTGCGTCCACCAGATCGACGCCGTAGCCGGCCACCTCCGCCCGTGCCAGCTCCAGCAGTTCAGCCGGAGGAACCCCGTCCCGGGTCGGAAAGCCGTGGACGTGGCCGGCCGGCGCGTTGCGCGGGCTGCCCGCATCGATAACCAGCACGCGGCGGAGAGCACGGGCGAGGACCAGCGCGGCGGTGAGGCCCGCCATGCCTCCGCCGATAATAACGACGTCGTACTCTTCGGAGAGGGTTTGCGAAGTTGCCATAGGAAATTTTTACCGGACGCGGACGCGATCATCAGCATTCTTAGTAAATTCTTTACACTTTCCTTCATGGGAGAAATTACGCAGGAGAAGCCTGCATCCAAACTCAAGCAGGGCATCACCGGCCCCATGCTGTATCTGTTCATCCTTGGCGACGTTCTCGGCGCAGGCATCTATGCACTGGTGGGAGAGGTCTCTGGCGAAGTGGGGGGCGCCATCTGGGTGCCGCTCGTTGTTGCGCTGGTCCTCGCGCTGCTCACCGCGGCATCCTACGCGGAACTTGTGAGCAAGTATCCGCGCGCCGGAGGCGCGGCTGTTTTTGCCGAACGGGCGTTCAAGGTGCCGGCTATTTCCTTTCTGGTGGGCTTCGCGATGCTGGCCGCCGGAGTCACCAGCGCAGCCGGACTGGCACTGGCTTTCACCGGGGACTATCTGGCGCCCTTCCTGGATGTGCCGGCCGTTCCGGCCGCCATCGTGTTCCTGCTGCTGGTGGCTCTGTTGAACGCCCGCGGCATTTCCGAATCAGTGCGCAGCAATGTCGTGATGACCATCATCGAGGTCTCCGGGCTGGTCCTGGTGATTGTGCTGGTGGGCCTGATGCTGGGCAAGGGTGAGGGCTACACCGAGCAGATCACGCAGTTCCCCGCCGGCGTGAATCCGGGTACCGCCGTCCTGGCCGCTTCGGTGATTGCCTATTACTCATTTGTGGGATTCGAAGTGTCCGCCAATATCGCCGAGGAGGTTCGTGATGTCCGCCGGGTCTACCCGAAGGCCATCTTCGGCGCCATGCTTACCGCGGGCCTGGTCTACGTCCTGATTGGGCTGGCCGCGTCCGTGGCTCTGCCCACGGAAGACCTGGCCGGATCCTCCGGGCCGCTCCTTGATGTAGTCAGCGCCACCGGATTCGGTATCCCGGACTGGACCTTCAGCCTGATCGCGCTGGTGGCAGTGGCCAACGGTGCCCTGCTGACCATGATCATGTCCTCCCGCCTGACCTACGGAATGTCCGAGCAGGGGCTCCTGCCCAGTGTGTTCGGCAAGGTCCTGCCCAACCGCAGGACCCCGTGGGTGGCCATCGCCGCCACGACAGTGGTGGCCATGATCCTGACCACCACCGGCGGCCTGGCGTCCCTGGCCGAAACGGTGGTCCTGTTGCTGCTGTTCGTTTTCCTGAGCACCAACATTGCCGTGATTGTGCTGCGCAGGGACAAGGTGGAGGAAAAGCACTTCCGCACCCCCATTGTGGTTCCTTACCTCGCCATCGCCTCCTGCATCCTGCTGCTTACCCAGCAGGACGCCGCCGTCTGGCTGCGGGCCGGGATCCTGATGGCCATCGGCCTGGTGCTGTTCGCCGCCCGCCGGCTGACCAAGGGCAAGACCTTGGGCTCAAAACGCCCCGGAGCCAAGGAAGCCAAGGGGAAGGAATCCGCGGCGCAGCAGTAAGCCCCGCACATCGAGAAGGCACGACTTACCGTTTTCGAGCCGGAAAACGGTAAGTCGTGCCCTCTCGTTTGGCAGACCTGCACTTTGTGCCTTTTCGATTGAGGCCAGGCGCCCCCGCACCATGGAGAACGCCCCGGACCGCGTGGTCCGGGGCGTTCCCTATGCGTGGTTACTCATGCAGGTCGTCGTCGTAGTCCTTGCCGGCGTGCTCCTGGCGCAGCTTCCGGCCCTCCGCGATATCCTCTTCCTCCTGCTCCTGCCGCTTCTCCGTCTGGCGGGTGTCGCGCGGGGGCAGCTGCACGGATTCCTCGGCCTGGATCCCGGCCTGCAGTTCGCGGCCGCGCTCCACCTCGGCGTCGAACTCGGCACCGAAGAGCAGGGACAGGTTGGCCAGCCAAATCCACAGCAACAGGACAATCACGCCGCCGATGGCTCCGTAGGTAGCGTTGTAGTTGCCGAAGTTGCCGACGTAGAAGCTGAACCCGAGGGTGGCCACGGCCAGGATCAACAGTGCGATCAGCGACCCCATGCTCATCCAGCGGAACTTGGGCTGCTTCACGTTCGGCGTGGCGTAGTAAAGGATGGCGATGATCAGCACGGCGAAAAGCACCATGACCGGCCACTTGGCAATGTTCCAGACGGTCACGGCCTGGCTTCCCAGTCCGATCACGTTGCCGATCGCTTCGGCGATCGGACCGCTGATCACCAGCATCAGCAGCAGCGCCGCTGCCAGCAGGATCATGACCAGGGTGACCAGCAGCTGCGTGGGAAGCAGCTTCCAGATGGGCCGGCCCTCGTCGATTTCGTAGATGCGGTTCATGGACCGGCCGAACGCCTTCACATAGCCGGAGGCAGACCACAGGGCACCGAGAATACCGACAATCAGGGCGAGCCCGGCACCACTGGATGAGGTCAGCTGCTCAATCGGGCCCTGGATCACCTTCACGGCATCCTCCGGGGCGAACTGCCGCAGCAGGTCCAGCATCGCGTTGGTGGTGGCTTCGGCCTGCACCACCAGGCCCAGGATGGACACCATGGCCAGCAGGGCCGGGAAGATCGCCAGGACCGTGTAGTACGTCAGGGCCGCGGCCAGGTCGGTGCACTGATCCTTGGAGAATTCCCTGATGGTCTTCTTCAGGGTGTATTTCCAAGTGGGCTTGGAGACCTCGGTGGGATTGTCCGGTTTGCTCGCATGGTCCGGACTGGGAGCTGTCTCGGCCTTGCTGTTGCTGTCCTGCGCCACTACGGCCTCCTGGGTGGATCGGTGTTCAGACCCCCATCGTATTAGTAAGCGTCCTTAGCACCAACACGGTGCCCGCACCTGAAAGCCGGTTACCGGGCAGTGCGCAGGCCGTAATAGTCCATCAGGACCGCTTCCTCTTCGGCGCTCAGCGGGTTTTCCGGATTCGCGCCGGGGGAATCGGAAATCTGGTCCTTGGAGTAGTTCACGAAGATGTCCTGGCCGTCACGCCGGGCCGCAGCCAGGGGCACGTAGTGTTCGCCGGTGTCGAAGAGCCCCAGATCCACGGTGATCCACGCCGGCTGGCCCGTGGCACGGTCCAGGTGAACTTCGCCCACCAGGCCCAGCCGCTCGCCGTCGTTGGCCCAGACGTTTGATCCCTGGATCTGGTGGAGCACAAAAGCGTCCGTCATAACCCCTCCCTTCCCGGACCCGGCGGGGATGCCGGGCTATCCCATTGGTGCGCGCGGCACCGGCCGGTGTCAACAGCGGGAGGGTTCCACCGGTCCCCGACAACGGAAATCGGGATTAGCGCCGGGCGTCCTCCCCCGCGTTCTCCTCACGCTCGGCGAACACGTCCTCGCCGGGGCCGGAGAAGACCTGCCGGCGTTCCACGGCGTCGATACTGCCGGTGAAGAGCTGCGAATCGCTGGTGTCCGAACTGCGCGGCAAAGGGAGCTTTGGGGAAGCAGCACGGGTCTCCGGTGCAGGGTTGCTGATGCTGACTTCCTCCCACCGCTGGCGGGGCAGTGCATCCGGATGCCGCTCCTGCAGATAGGTCACCATGGTTTCCCGGATCAGGCAGCGCAGGTCAAACAGGGTGCCGCTGTCTGCAGCGCTGACCAGGATACGCACGCGCACCAGCCCGTTCACCGCCTCCGTCACCTGCAGCACGCTGGTGCGCCCGTCCCACAGCTCGGTGCCGGCCAGGGTCTCCTTCAGCTTGGCGCGCAGGTCACCGACGGGCACCCGCCAGTCCAGGTCCAGTTCCACGGTCCCCAGGATTGCAGACTGGCGGCGGGTCCAGTTCTGGAAGGGTGTGGTGGTGAAGTAGGTCGAGGGCAGGATCAGCCGGCGGTCATCCCAGATATGCACCACCACATAGGTCATGGTGATTTCCTCGATGGTGCCCCACTCGCCCTCCACCACCACGACGTCGTCGGCGCGGATGGCGTCGGTGAAGGCCAGCTGCAGTCCGGCGAAGACATTGCTCAGGGTGCCCTGCACGGCGAGGCCGGCCACAATGGAGAGCAGGCCGGCGGAGGCGAGGATACCGGCTCCGAGCGCGCGGACCTCCGGAATGGTCAGCAGCACAAAGGCCACGGCAATGGTGATCAGCACGGCAATGCCGATCCGCCGGCCCAGGATCACCTGGGTTTTCAGGCGCCGCAACCGGCGGTTATCCCGGGTGTCCGTGCTGTATTTGGTGAGGATCATGGCCTCGATGATCAGCAGCATCACGACGCCGAACCAGGCCACGGCGCCGATCAGCCCCACCACCAGCAGGTAGTCCAGGGTGGGCAGCCAGGAGGCACCCGGAGCCGTGGCTCCGAGAGCAATCCGGATGCCGATCAGGCTCAGCACCAGCCGCAGCGGATTGCGCGCGCGAACCGAAACATCCCGGATGCCGGGCACCTTCCGGAATGCCTTGTTGGCTGCCACACGGGCGGCAAAGGCAATGATCAGGGAGACACCTACCGCCACGAGTACGGCGAAGAGCGGTTTCAGTCGAACAGCAAGCTCAAGCAGGTCTTCCATGCAATCGATGATTGCAAACCCCGGTGGGGGGCTGTCCAATCCGCTGTTCGTTGCCGGCTGAAAACAAACGGACGCCCCGGGAGGTTCCCGGGGCGTCCGTTTCTGCTGCCGTGGCGCTGCTACTTGGCGTTGTCCGCGGCGGTGGCGGCGTCCGCGATCATCGGCACCACGTTGTCCAGGGCGTAGGGAATACTCAGGACGTTGATGGCCGAGGTGGAGAAGACACGCGTTGCATCGGCATCCGCCACGAGGCTTCCCTTCTTGGCAGCGGGGATCTGGCTGAGCAGCGGATCCGAGGCGATGCTCTCCGCCACCTCTTCGCTGGCGACCCAGCTGACAAAGATGTCGGAGTCCAGCTGGTTGAGGTTCTCGTCGGACCAGGCGATGTAGAACTCGTCGCCCTTGCTGTTCTCGGCCACCACCGGAGCCTGGGTCAGGCCCAGCGATTCCATGAACCGCGGCCGGTTATCGAGCGCGGTGTAGACGCCGTTCTCGGCGCCCGGAGCCAGGTTGCCGTAGATGAAGGTTTTCCCTTCGAGCTGCGGGTACTCGGCGGCCTTGTCGGTGATGCTCTTTTCAGTCTCGGCGACCAGTTCGTCCGCCTTGTCGCTCAGTCCCAGCGCCTGGCCCGTCATCCGGGCGGTGTCCTGCCAGGAGGTGCCCCAGGCAGCGTCCGGGTAGGCGACCACGGGAGCGATCTTGACCAGCTTGTCGTAGTCCTCCTGGGAGAGTCCGGAGTACGCGGCGAGGATGACATCGGGGTTGGTTGCGGCAACGTCGTCGAAGGCGATGCCGTCAGCCTCGGAGTACTGCGCCGGGGCATTGTCCGAGCCGATCGGCGCGTCCAGTTCTTCCAGCGCCTCGTCGATCCAGGGTGTGGTTCCCTGCTCATTGCCGCCGAACTCGATCAGCGGCATGCCCACCGGAACCACGCCGAGGGCCAGGGCCGTTTCAGCGTTGGCCCAGGACACAGCGGCTACCCGCTCCGGCGCCTCTTCAATGACGGTCTCACCGAAGGCATGTTCAATGGTGACGGGGAACTGATCGGCGGCGGCAGCGCTGCCGGTCGATTCGTTTTCCCCGGAGGCACCCGTGGAGCAGGCGGAGAGGGAGAGGACGGCGACGGCGGCCGCGGCAGCGGCGCGGCGCATCCGGGACAGGGCCATAGGGGGCTCCTTGTAATGAGAATTCACTGTTAACGGACGAAGCGGATCCGCTCAGGCGTGGACCCAAAAGTAAGGTTAGCCTAGGTTGAGCCCAATTACGCAACGCTAACGTTGCGTAATGTGCCACGCCCCCGAATGAGTCCCGATTCAGGGCCTCGCGCGGGCCATCCGCCGCAGGTCCGCTCCGGCATCCGCCAGTGCCGCAGGATCGACAGCCCGCCCCGACTCGATCAGCCTCCGGGCCGCACGGACGCTGGTTCCGGCGTCGACGGCGGCCACTCCGGCCAGCGTCCCGTCATCGGCCACACGGAACGTCATAAAACCGGGGCCGGGTGCCCCGCGCAATATTGTCCGGCCCGGCACTGAAAGGCTGCCTGCCACTTCAAGGTGCACGCCGTAACGGTCGGACCAGAACCAGTCCGCGCCGGGGGCGGGCGGTGTGTCTGCAAGGATTCCGGCCGCCGCTGCCTCGCCGGTCCGCCTGGCGGCATCCCAGTGCTCGAAGTGCCGTCCGGACAGGCTGCCGCCACCCCTCAGGCGTGCCGAGTCGCCGGCGGCGAAGACCCGGGGATGCGAAGTGCGGCCTGCCCGGTCCACCAGAATGCCGCCGTCCACCTCCAACCCGGCGTCCTCGGCAAGTGCGGTGACCGGCTCACCACCCACGGCCACAAGCACCGCTGTCGCCGTCAGCCTGCGGCCATCTTCCAGATCCACCGAAAGGGCACGGCCATCCGCCGCGATTCCCACTGCCCGGCCCCGGACATAGCCGGTGCCGTGCGCTGCGTGCAGACCGTGCAGGTATCCAGCCATCTCCGGCCCCACCGCCCGCTCAAAGGGGAGCTCCGCCGGGTCCACCAGTGTCACTTCGGCCCCCAGACCGCGCGCCGTCGCAGCGGTTTCGGCACCGATCAGCCCCGCTCCGAGGATAACCAGCCGGGCCTCCGGCCCCATCAGTGCACGCAATTGCCCGGCATCCCCTGCAGTGCGCAGCGTCAGGACGCCGGGAAGGTCCATGCCTGGCAGTGGCAGGCGGCGGGCACGCGCTCCGGTGGCCAGCAGCACCACGTCGGCCGCCTGCTCCTGGCCCGAGGAAAGTGTCAGGACAGATTCAGCGCTTCCGGGATTAAGCTTGCAGACGCTCTCCGCGAGCAGTTCAACGCCGTTGTCTGCATACCACCGCGCCGGCGCCAGCTGCAGCCGTTCCCGGTCCAGGCTGCCGGCGAGGAAGGCCTTGCTCAGCGGCGGGCGGTCGTATGGCAGTCCGTCCGGATCCACCAGCTGGAGCGTGCCGGCATACCCTCGGCGGCGAAGCTCACGGACCGCACTGAATCCGGCTATGCCGCCGCCTACCACCGCCACCGAGGCGGGGCCTGCCGCCTCGCTCAAGCGTCCTGCGGCGTCTCGTTGGGGTACAGCCATACTTGGTCTTCGCGTACTTCCACGCGGTGCGCCTTGGCATTCACCATCGCCGGCAGGCACAGTGCTTCACCGGTGCGCAGGCAGAACCGTGCCGAGTGGATGGGGCACTCCACCTCGTCGCCTTCGATCCAGCCTTCGGCCAGAGAGGCTTCTTCGTGCGTGCAGGTGTCATTGAGGGCGTAGAAGCGCCCGTTGTCGCTGTGGAACACTGCAATGTCATCAGCGGTGCCGGCCTTTTCGGCATCCACCACCAGGGCCTCGCCCTCGCTTATTTCATCGACATCGGCAACGCGGATACCCTCGCTCATGCCATTTCCTTCCCCGGCGCCATGCCACTAACGTGTTGTGCTGCTCTTACCTCAACACGTTACCCCGGTCCGGCCTGCTCCCCGGCGGGGACCGTCGGGGAGGATCCGTTCCCGACGCTTTCCGGCCGCAGTACTATGGCTTCCTGCGTTGTGGCCCCGGGCTCAAGGCTTCGAATCAGCGTGATCAGCTCCGCCCTCAGTTCCGGACCGATCCCGACGGTGGAATTATCCTGTTCGAGGTTCTCCGCGTCGGCCAGCAGCTTCTGCCCGCGCTCGGAGATGGCCATCAACCGGCCGCTTTTCCCCGCAGCGATGGCCACCTCTTCCACGAGGCCCTGCCCCGCCATACTCACCAGCGCCGTCCCCAGTGTCTGCGCCGTGACGCGCAGACGCCGGGCCAGCTCCGCCCGGCGCATGGGCCCGTCCACCAGCAGGACCCGCAGAACGGTGACCCGCTCCTGCGTCAGGCCCACGGCCCGCAGCTTGTTGTCCACTTGGCGCCTTACCAGCCGTGCGGCGGTTGAGAGCAGCCGCACGGGTTCCCAGTCCCCCTCGTTCTGCATCATCCTGCTTCCCTGATACGTCGTCGGTAAGCGATCCAGCTCGTCTGAAACAATCAGCGTGCTTACTATTTCAACGTGACCAGGGGTGTGCTTGTCAAGCCGGGTGGGGGTTACCGGGCCGCCCACTCGCGGAAGGCGCGCACGGCATCCCCGCCGCCTTCAATGCTCACATTCGCCGCTGCACGCCGGCCCATGGCATGAAGCGCCAGCTCCACCACGTCGGCAGAAACCAGCACCGAGGGCGATCCGGCCTTGACCCGGCGCCGCCCGAACCCGGGCAGGGCAAGCTCAACGCCGACCGGGCTGCTGCGATAGCCCATCCGGGCCATCATGCCCAGCTGCTTCCACAGCGCCTGCTGCTGCCCGGCCGGCAGCTGGCGTGCGGCGGCCGCCCCTGCCCCGCGCCGGATGTCCTCGTGATGGATGACGTATTCCACCAGGTTGGCTGCGTCTGTCCGGAAAGGTGACAACCGGCCCGGCCCCGCAGCGAACCTGTCCACCAGCGCTGCGTAGCCCTGCGGGGTGCCGGCGGCATTGGCCTCGGCCCCCAGGTTTTTCTCCTGTCCGGGTTTGGGCCGGCGGGCCACGTCGGCGGCAATCCGCCACGGAGCATGTTCCCGGAGCACCAGATGCGCCAGCAGCCTGCGAACGTCCCACCCTTCACACAGGGTTGGCGCGAAGGGGTCCGTCTCCCGCAGCGTCCGGACCAATTGCGCGCGTTCCGTTTCCACCCATGCCATGACTGTCTCCTTCGGATTGGTCTGCCGGGATACTCGCATCCGTTCCAGCGGATTTCCACGGCAATACGGTCTGCGCCCCACATTAGCCGCGAACCCCCTTTACCCTTACCTACCGCGGCGTAGCATGGTCCCCACAGCGAGCCGAGGCTGCGAGCACGGTGCGGCCCTGAACGAGGAGAAATCCCATGAGTGCCACCGATATCCAGGATGCCCAGGACGCCGGCCGAAACGGCAGTGCCCGCAAAATCAAGGACCGTGTCGTCACCGAGCAGGATGCACGCAATGCCACCGAAGCGGCCCGGGACACCGGTGAATCCCGGCCGAGTTTTGCCAAGGGCATTTATCTCGGCAACTACAACCTGGACCTGATCCGGTCCCTGCCCGACGCCGACCCGGACGAGGAAGCCCGCGCCGAGCTGTTTCTGGAAGCGCTCACCGAATACTGCCGGACCCTGGACGGCCGGCTGATCGAGCGCACGGGCGTCATTCCCGACGAGTACCTGCGCGGTCTGGCAGACCTGGGCGTTTTCGGCATCAAGATCCCCCGGCGCTACGGCGGACTCGGCCTGTCGCTGCTGCACTACGGCCGGGCACTGATGATCCTCGGCACGGTACACCCCAGCATGGGCGCACTGGTCTCCGCGCACCAATCCATCGGCGTGCCGGAACCGGTGAAGGTCTTCGGCAATGACGCGCAGAAAGAGGAGTACCTGCCCCGCTGCGCCGCCGGAGCGGTAACCGCCTTCCTGCTCACCGAGCCCGACGTCGGCTCCGACCCGGCACGGCTGCGGACCACGGCCATCCCGTCGGAGGACGGCAGCGAGTACATCATTGACGGCGTGAAGCTGTGGACCACCAACGGCGTGATCGCAGAACTGGTGGTGGTAATGGCCGCCGTCCCGCCGCACGGCGGGAACAAGGGCGGCATCAGCGCATTTGTCGTCGAGATGTCCTCCCCCGGGATCACCGTGGAAAACCGCAACAACTTCATGGGGCTGCGCGGCATTGAGAACGGGGTTACCCGCTTCACCAATGTGCGTGTCCCGGCGGCAAACCGGTTGGGCCGGGAGGGACAGGGGCTGAAGATCGCCCTCACCACGCTGAACACCGGCAGGCTGTCGATCCCTGCCATGTGCGCGGCGGCGGGCAAGTGGTCGCTGAAGATTGCCCGCGGCTGGGCCGGGGCACGTGAACAGTGGGGCCGGCCCATCGGCCGGCACGAGGCCGTTGCCAAGAAGCTCGCCTACATCGCGTCGACCAGCTTCGCCCTCGAAGCGGTCTTCGAACTCTCCGCCGAGCTGGCGGACGCCGGCACCAAGGACATTCGGATCGAAGCGGCCCTCGCCAAGCTCTGGGCCAGCGAGATGGCCTACAACATTGCCGATGAGCTGGTTCAGGTGCGCGGCGGCCGGGGGTTCGAGACGGCCGATTCCCTTGCAGCCCGGGGCGAGCGCGCCGTCCCGGCGGAACAGCAGCTGCGGGACCTGCGCATCAACCGGGTTTTCGAAGGGTCAACGGAAATCATGCACCTGTTCATCGCCCGCGAAGCGGTGGATGCCCACCTCACGGCCGCCGGGGATCTGGCGGTGGCCGACGCACCGCTGAGCGCCAAGGGCCGTGCCGCCGTAAAGGCCAGCGGCTTCTACGGCAAGTGGCTGCCCACGCTGGCCGTAGGAAAGGGCAGCGTGCCGACGTCGTACGCCGAGTTCGGTATCCTCGGCAAGCACCTGCGCTACGCCGAACGGGCCTCGCGCCGGCTCGCCCGGTCAACGTTCTACGGGATGGCCCGCTGGCAGGCGGGGCTGGAGCAGCACCAGGTGTTTTTGGGACGGATAGTGGACATCGGTGCGGAGATTTTCGCGATTTCCGCCTCCTGTGTCCGGGCCTTGGCTATCCGCCGGGAGGATCCGGCGGAGGGCCAGGGTGCCTTCGAGCTCGCGGATACATTCAGTGCCGAGTCCCGGGTGCGCATCGAATCGCTCTTTGACGAACTGTGGCGGAATTCGGACGACGCCGACCGGCAGCTCGCCAAGGGCGTCCTCGCCGGACGGTACACGTGGCTCGAGAAGGGTGTGCTTGACGCTTCCGAGGGCACCGGACCGTGGATCTCCGAAACGGCGCTCGGATCCGAGCCCAAGGAGAACCTGCACCGCTGGTACCGCTAAACCGCCGGTACCGCTGAGGTTCTGCCTGAGGTTCTGCCGGATGGTGGCCGGCAGGACGGCAGGCGGCGTGACAGGCGGGGACCGCTACCGCGCCTGGACCGTGCCCCGGCAGATCTGCACGTAGCGCGCCGCCAGTTCCTCCGGGCTGAGCGGACCGCCGGCCCGGTACCACTGGGCAACACCGGTGCACATGGTGGTGACCGCCCGGCTGGCGTCCTTGGGATACCGGGTAGCGAACCGGCCCAGCCGGGACCCTTCGGCCACGACGTCGTCCAGCAGCTTCTGCTGCCGGTCGCGGGCGGCAATGTGGCCGGCGCGGGCGGGGCCTTCCAGGCTGCGGATCTCGCTGGCGGCAATAAAGGCGTGCTCCCAGCGGTAGGCATGGACCAGCACCAGGCATTCGACCAGCAGTGCAAACCGAGCCTCCACGTCTTCCCCGGCCTCGCGGAGCGCCGCGCTGCTGCGGGCGTAGAGGTCCGCCATCGCGGATTCCGCAATGCCCACCAACAATGCCTGCTTGGACGGATAGTGATGGTAGAGACCCGGGACCGAGAGTCCGGCATGGGTAGCAACGGTGCGGATGGCGGTGCCGTGGTAACCGTGCTCGACAAAGCAGTCCAGGGCCGCGCCCAGCAGGGGCGGCAGGGCAGGAACGGAGAAATCGCGCCAGTTCGGCGGCGTCCCGGCGGCTGTCATGGCACCCTTTCGATGGATTCTCCGGCACTCTGTGACTCTTGACACAGCTGCGGTGTCTCCATCAGACTACCCATACCGAGCGGTCGCTCGGTAGTGGATGACGGAAGTTGGCGGAGCAGATGACGGAACAGACACCGGAGCAGCACATACCCGGAACCGGCGCACGGTTGGAAGGCAAAACCGCCATTGTCACCGGCGCCAGCCGCGGTATCGGACTCGCCATCGCCCGCCGTCTGGCCGCCGAAGGCGCCCGCGTCTGCATCACCGCCCGCAATATCGGCCCGCTCAAGGAAGCTGCCGCCGAGTTCCCGGAAGGCAGCGTGCTGGTGGTTGCCGGCAAGTCCGATGACCCGGACCACCGCGCCGAGGTACTGGAGACGGTAACCCGCGCCTGGGGGCAGCTGGACATCCTGGTTAACAACGCCGGCGTTAATCCGGTCTACGGTCCGCTGACCGAGCTGGATCCGGCCGCCGGCCGGCGGATCCTGGACGTCAATCTGCTCGGCACGCTGGGCTGGGTACAGGACGTCTGTGCCTACGCGGCCCTGGATTTCACCGGCCGCCGCGGGGCCATCCTGAACCTCTCCTCCGTCTCCGCCCAGACCCCGGCGCACGGCATCGGGTTTTACGGCATCAGCAAGGCCGCGGTTGAACAGCTCACCCGGACCCTCGCCGTGGAACTGGCCCCCAGCGTGCGCGTTAACGCTCTGGCGCCCGCCGTCGTCAAAACACAGTTTGCCCGCGCCCTGTACGAGGGCCGGGAGGAAAAAGTCAGCGCCTCCTATCCCCTCAAACGGCTCGGCACCCCCGAAGACATTGCCGGCGCTGCGGCCTTCCTGGTCTCCGAGGACGCCGCCTGGATCACCGGGCAGATCCTGAACCTCGACGGCGGCCTGCTCGCGGCCGGTGGCTCAGCCTAAACGCCGCTGGTTCCGCATTCTCCCCCGCTTCCTTCGCCGCGTTCCCGCCGCGTTCCCCGCCAAACCCAAAGGACCCGCCATGAGCCCCGCATCCCTGCCCCCGGAGATCGAAGACCTGCGCCTGCGCACCCGTGACTTCATCCGCGGCACGGTGATGCCCGCAGAGCCGCGTCCCGGCGAGGTGGTGCCGGAGCCGCTGCTGAAGGAACTTCGCGAAGCCGCGAAGGCGGCCGGCGTCTTCGCCCCGCATGCACCGCGCGACTACGGCGGCCAGGGAGTGCCGCTGGAACACTGGTCCCCCATCTTCCAGGAGGCAGGCTACTCGCTGATCGGACCGTCCGCATTGAACTGCATGGCACCCGATGAAGGGAACATGCACATGCTGCACCTGATCGGCAGCGAGGAGCAGAAGCGGCGCTATCTCGCCCCGCTGGTCGCCGGGGATGCCCGCTCCTGCTTCGGCATGACCGAGCCCCATCCCGGCGCCGGATCCGATCCGGCGGCCCTGCGCTCCCGTGCGGAGAAAGTCGACGGCGGCTGGCGGATCACCGGCCACAAACGCTTTACCAGCGGGGCCAACAACGCCACCTTCTGCATCGCCATGGTCCGCACCGATGCCGTGGACGGCGCACCGGCCGGAGCCACCATGCTGCTAGTGGATATGGACGCCCCCGGGGTACGGATCGGCGAGCAGCTGCACACCATGGACCGGGCCATCGGCGGCGGACATCCGCACGTGCATTTCGAGGACGTCTTTGTGCCCGACGGTGCCGTCCTCGGCGCGCCGGGCGAAGGCTTCCGCTACGCACAGGTACGCCTGGGCCCGGCACGGCTTACCCACTGCATGCGCTGGCTCGGCCTGGCCCGCCGCTCCCTGGACATAGCCCTGGACCGCACCAACCGGCGTGAAATTTTCGGCTCCGTCATGAACGAACTCGGCCTGGCGCAGGAAATGATCGCCCAGTCAGTCATTGACATTGAAACCTCCGACGCCATCATCACCAAGACCGCCGCCCTGCTGGAGGCCGATGCCAAGGCGGGCTCCGCCCTGTCCTCCGTGGCCAAGGCACACACCTCCGAGGCGGTCTACCGCGTGATCGACCGCAGCCTGCAGCTCTGCGGCGGCGACGGCGTCACCGACCGGCTGCCCCTGGCCTCCTACCTCAACGAGGTGCGGGCGTTCCGCATTTACGACGGCTCCAATGAAACCCACAAGTGGGCCATTGCCCGCCGGGCCTCGTCCGGCCGCCGCCGCGAGGTGGAGCACGGCGCCCCCTATCTTGCCGACGTCACGGACGCGGCCGGTCCCGCGGCCGGCAGCACACTGACCGACGACGCCGCGTTCCCCGCCGATGCGAAAGCCTGAACCCATGCACACCACCCCTGACGGCACCGAAGTAGTAGCCACCCGCGCCGAGGCAGAGGCTCTGGCATCCCCGCCGCTGCTGATCCTCGACGAAGTCACCGCGTTTTTCGACACCCACGGTCTTGGCGCCGGGCCACTGGCCTGGGCCTCCATTGGCGACGGGCAGTCCAACGTCACCTACCGGATCCGGCGCGGCAATGAAGACTTTGTGCTGCGCCGCGGCCCGCGTCCGCCGCTGCCGCGCTCCACCCATGACATGGTCCGCGAGGCACGGATCCAGCAGCTGCTGCGCGTGCAGGGCGTACCCGTGCCGGAAATCCTGGCCGTCTGCGAGGACGAGTCGGTGCTCGGCGTGCCCTTCTACGTTATGAACTACCTCGACGGGCTGGTCATCACCAACACCATTCCGCCCGCCCTCTCCTCGCCCGAGGACCGCCGGGCCACCAGCGCCGCCGTCGTCGACGCGCTGGTCCGCATCCACTCAGTGGACGTGAGCAGCGGGGATCTGGCCGGTTTCGGCAAACCCGAGGGATACCTCAGCCGCCAGGTGTCCCGGTTCTCTTCCCTCTGGGAGGTCAACACCATGCGCACCCTGCCCGACGTGGCACGCATCGGCGGCTGGCTGGCCGACAACGTGCCGGACAGCCAGGCCGCCGCGGTGCTGCACGGCGACTACCGGCCGGGAAACCTGATGTTTGCCCCGCAGTCCCCGGCCCGCGTCATCGCCATCCTGGACTGGGAGATGTCCGCCATCGGGGATCCGCTCGCGGATCTGGGGTACCTCACCGCCACGTATTCCGAGCCCGGCAGCGAATCCACCCCGCTGGAGCTCACCGGCGTGACCCGGCACCCCGGGTATTTCACCCGGGAGGATGTCATTAGCGCCTACCGGGAGCGGATGGACCTGGACCTGACCGCGCTGCCCTGGTACCAGGCGCTGGCGCTGTGGAAGGCATCCATCTTCTGCGAAGCCATCTACACCCGCTGGCTCAAGGGCGAGCGCCCGCATGACACCGTGTTCGGCCCCTCGCTGGAGGAAGGTGTGCCGCAGCTGCTGCGCACCGCAGCGCAGTTCGCCGGGCTGGACCGCGCTGCACTGTAGCCGCCACGCGGTCCGCGGCCCGGCGTTGGTCAGGGAACGACGACGGCGCGGCCCAGCAGCTGGCTGTTCTTCAGCTTCTCGTAGGCGGCCGGGGCATCATCCAGGCTGAAGGTCTCGGTGTGCACGTTGATTCCTTCGCTGCGGGCGAGATCCAAAACCTCAAACAACTCCGAGCGGGAGCCCCAGTAGGGGGCACGGATGGAGGTTTCCCAGGCAGAGGTCGCCGCCATGCCCACCGGCAGGGTGCCGGCACCGACACCCACCAGCACCTGATCCCCCTGCGCCGCAAGCATCCCCTGGCCCAGGTCCAGGGTGGCCTGGTTGGTCACGAAGTCAAAGACGGCGTCCACCCCCCGGCCGCCGGTCAGGTCCCGGACCAAGGCCACCGCCCCGGGCTCGGACGGGAAGGTGTAGTGCGCTCCGACGTCGGTGGCCAGGTTCAGCTTGGCCTCGTCAATGTCCAGTGCCACCACGGTGGCAGCCGTCATGGCCCGCAGGATCTGCACCCCCACGTGGCCCAGCCCGCCCACGCCGATCACTACGGCGGTGGAGCCTGAGGGCAGCTTATCCAGCGACCCTTTGATCGCGTGGTACGGAGTGAGGCCGGCGTCCGTCAGGGAGACATTCTGCACCGGGTCCAGGTCCCCCAGGGGCACCAGGTGCCGCGGGCTGTCCACAATCAGGTATTCCGCCATGGCCCCGGGGGCGCCCAGCCCGGGCGGGGCGATGCCAAGTGCCGCGGCGTTCCGGCAGTAGTTCTCCTTGCCGCTGGAGCATTCGTAACACATCCCGCAGCCCCAGGGACCGTAGACGGCCATGGAGGTGCCGACGTCGATGTTTTGCACGCCGTCGCCGATCCGGTCCACTACCCCGGCGGCCTCATGTCCCAGCGTCAGGGGCAGTCCGTAGATGTATTCGCCCTCCGGCAGGCTCATGATGAATTCATCCGAGTGGCAGACCCCGGCGGCGGTGATCTTCAGCCGCACCTGGCCCGGTCCCGGTTCGGGGGTTTCGATTTCCACCACTTCGGGCGGCGCGCCCAGGGTGCGGTATTGAAGAGCCTTCATGGCGTGCTCCTACTCTCCGCACCGGCGAAGCTCCGCCGCAGGTACGGGTGGATGGCTTTAGCACCTTAATCGTTGCACCCGGGCTCCGGTTGCACAGCCCCTACGCGGCCCCGGTACCGTGAGGGGCATGAAGAATCCGCCGCTTTCCCTTGCCCTTGCCGCTGTGTCTGCTGCCGGTACGCTCAGCCGGCCCGCCGACTGGTCCCCGTCCCTGCGCCGCCTTTACATCCTGGCACCGGGCGCAGCCATCGGCGCCATCAGCGTTGTGGCAGTGCAGAAGGGCACCCGCAAGGGCAGGGAACTGGCGGCCGCCTCAACGGTTGACCTGGTTACCCCGTTCACGGCCGCGGCTGAGGACGGCGCTGCGGGTGAGGCAACCGCGCCTTCCTATCTGCGTGCAGCCGGTTCCGCGCCGCGAACCCCGGCCATCGCACTGGCCGGCATGGCTGCGCTCGTGGGGGTCACCGTCAGCGGCGTTTTGGCACTGACCCTGGCACTGGATGAACAGGTTGAGAAATGGTTGGTCCGGCGCGGGGTGGCCCGTCCCCGGTGGGTGATGGCGGCGGCCGCCGCCGTCTCTTCCCTGCTTCTGGACCAGGCAACGGACTCCGGGGACTCCGGGAAGTCCAAGGGCTGACCGGCTCCCCCCTATCCGCACACCGGGCAGCCGTCAGCCGAACAGTGCCGCTGCCCGGCTGAGGGTCTGAAAGACGCCGTACGCCAGCGGAATTCCCACCAGCAGCCAGCTCACTGTGACCATCGCTTTGTTGCTCATGCGTGCTCTCCGTCCGGGGTTGGTGTCTGCGCCGGAGCCTCCGGCCCGGACTTCGGTTCGTGGTGGCGGGAGTGGACCGGTGTCACCAGCAGATTCGCGATGAACCCGACAATCAGCAGGCCCACCATGGTCAGCAGGGCGGGATAGTAGGCCCCCGCGGTCAGCTCGCCGGGAGTGCCCTGCGCGTCCAGGAATGAATTGACGATGAGCGGTCCGGCAATCCCGGCCGCGGACCAGGCGGTGAGCAGCCGGCCGTGGATGGCGCCCACTTGGAAGGTGCCGAACAGGTCCCGCAGATAGGCCGGAACCGTGGCGAATCCGCCGCCGTAGAAGGACAGGATCACGAAGGCCAGCGCTACGTAGAGGATGGTGGAGGTGTCTCCGAAGAAGGAGAGCAGGGCGTACAGGATGGCGCCGCCGCCGAGGTAGAGCATGTAGATGCGTTTGCGGCCGATCAGGTCCGAGGTGGCGGACCAGACAAAGCGGCCGCCCATGTTGCCGATCGAGAGCAGGCCCACGAATCCGCCGGCAACGGCGGCTGTGACCAGGGACGCGCCGTCGGGCTGGCGGAAGAAGTCCTGGATCATCGGCGCGGCCTGTTCCAGGATGCCGATACCGGCCGTCACGTTGCAGAAGAGCACAATCCAGACGAGCCAGAACTGCCTGGTCTTGATGGCGTTGGCTGCCGAGACGTGGTTGGTGGTGACCAGGGATTTGGCGGCGACGGCGGAGGGATCAAAGCCCGCCGGTTTCCAGTCCGCGGCCGGAACCCGGATGGTCGCGGCGCCGTACAGCATGTAGATCAGATAAATGGCCGCCAGGGTCAGGAACAGCTTGCCCACCGCGTCCCCGCTGGCCACCCATCCCGGGGTACCCGAGGCCGGATCGTAAAAGGCCAGCAGCGCTGAGGACAGCGGGCTGGCAATCAGTGCACCACCGCCGAATCCCATGATCGCCATGCCCGTGGCGAGCCCTGGCCGGTCCGGGAACCACTTGATCAGGGTGGACACCGGGGAGATGTAGCCGATGCCCAGGCCGATGCCGCCGATCACCCCGTATCCCAGATACAGCAGCCAAAGCTGGTGGGTGAAGATCCCCACCGCTCCCACCACGAAGCCGCCCACCCAGAACATGGCCGAGACAAACATCGCCTTGCGGGGTCCGTTGGCATCCACCCAGGTACCCATCACAGCTGCGGAAAGCCCCAGCATCACAATGGCAATCGAGAAGATCACGCCGATCTGCGTGAGGCTGGCATCGAAATAGTCCACCAGCGCCGTCTTGTAGACGCTGGTGGCGTAGACCTGGCCAATGCACAGATGGACGGCCAAAGCGGCCGGCGGGATGAGCCATCGGTTGAAACCGGGCGGGGCGATGGTGCGGTTGCGATCCAGCCAACTCATACGGACTCCCTTGTCAGGCTGCGTCGTGCTCAGACTGTGTGTAGGAGTCAGGATGCGCCCTGAAGAGCGCCGTGTCCCGGAATGACACGCGTTTTGCCATATCGCAGGAAAACATACCGTGCAACCTACTCACCGGTAACTAATTTCCCAAAACGCTTGCTTTGTTACCGCTGGGTAGCTTAGATGTAACAGACATCACACTCACCCGGGTCGGTTTCGTCATCTGCGGAAACGGACCGGACACCATGCATTCGCGAAGGCTGCGCCCACCGGCGTGCTGCACGCAGCTCAGTCAGTCTCGACCCGTATGAAGCAGAAAAAGGATATTCAATGACGAGTTCCACGTCCGGGCGCGCATCATCCCGCCCGCACACACTTTTAACCGCCCTTTTGGCGTTGTTCCTGATCCTCCTGCTGGCCTTCTTTGTGCTGTTTACCGGCAAGGTGGCCGACGGCGCGGTGCAGCTGAGCGATGGCGCTGAGCGTGCCTCCACCGGTGCAGGGGACCTAAAGGAAGGCGCAGCCAAGGCCAAGGACGGTGCAGACAAAGTTGCTGCCGGCTCCAAGAAGGTCGACGACGGCGCAAACACCCTGGCCAACGGCATCTCCTCCGCCAAGGCCGGCGTGACCACGCTGAAGGAAGGAGCCACCACCCTCGATGAGGGTGCACTGAAGCTCCTCACCGGTGCCGAGGCTGCCAACACCGGCGCCAACAAGCTTGCTGCCGGTGCCACCACTGCCAACAGCGGTGCCCAGCAGCTGGCCACGGGCGGCGCCGCACTGGGTGCAGGCGCGGGCGAGCTCTCGGCCGGCGGTGCAGCACTGCAGGACGGCGCTCTCCGTATTGAGGGCGGCACCAAGCAGCTCGCCGCCGGTACGGGTGAACTGAAGAAGGGGGCCGGAGACGCCAAGGCCGGCGCCGGAGACATCGCCGCGGGAGCTGACCAGCTCGCCGCTGGTGCCGCCCAGCTGAATGATCCGAAGACCGGCGTGCCGTTCCTGGATGCCGGTGCAAAGCAACTCGCGGCAGGCACAGACGAGGCCGTCAAGGGCACCGAGGACCTAGAAGCCGGCGCGCTCCGCCTCAAGAACGGTGCAGCAAAGCTGCAGAACGGTGTCAACCAGCTTGCAGCTCCGGAGGCTGCACCCAAGCTTGCTGCCGGCAGCCGCCAGCTTTCCGACGGGCTCAACACGATCATTGGTTCCCCCACCGCACTTACCGAGGGTTCTGCCAAGCTCGCTGTCGGTTGGGGACTGCTCCGTCCGGCTGCCGACGGACTCGCGGCCGGCGCCTCCACGCTGGCTCAGTCCAATACAGGCTCAGTTACCGCTTCCCAGGAAGTAGTTGACTCGCTGACTGCTCTCCAGGGCGTGGCAGGATCCATGACCGCAGAGGAACTGAACACCGCGCTGGCACAGGCCCTCGGAAAGGCACAGGTCGCCAAGGCAAATGTGGACGGGATCTCTGCCGGTGCTACCGGCTTCAGCAATAACTATGAGAGTTTCAAACCGAATCTGGACGCGATTGTTGCCGGAGCGAGCGAGTACTCTGCAGGTGCTACCGCCTACAGCACTGGCCTGCTGGTCCTCAAACAGGGTGGCCAGGACGTCGCCGACGGTGCCGCGACGGTCAACGGCGGCATCATGCAGCTGCAGGTCGGATTCAACGTCGGCGACGGGACAAACCCCGGCCTCGCAGAAGGTGCCGACAACCTCTATGCCGGAACCCAGAAGCTGTCCGCCGGGTCCAAGGACCTGCAGGCAGGCGCCAAGCAGATTGCTGGCGGGACCGCGAAGGTGAAGACCGGAGTCGGCCAGCTGGCTGCCGGCATCGACATCCTCAAGACCGGAGCGAAGGCACTGGAAGCAGGCAACGGCAAGATTGCCGCAGGTGCCACCCAGCTCGACGCCGGCGCCAACGAACTCGCTTCCAAGTCACCGGAGCTCACTGCCGGTGCAGGCAAGATCGCCTCCGGCGCTGGCGAGCTCAACGCCGGCGCACAGAAGCTGTCCACCGGCGCAGGCACCCTGGCCACCGGCCTGACCACCCTGGAGACCGGCGCGTACACGCTGGCCGATGGCAACTACAAGATCTACGACGGCACCATCAGCCTGGCTGACGGCACCGGCCGCCTCTCCACCGGCACCGAGTCCCTGGACGAGGGCGTCACCAAGCTCGACGACGGCGGCAAGACCCTGACCGCAGGCACCAAGGACCTGAAGAAGGGTGCAGCGGACCTGGCTGACGGCAATGCCAAGCTCGCCGAAGGCAGCGAGACGCTGGCCAACGGCAACGGGGACATCGCCGACGGCGCCGACACCATGCGGGCCAGCACCACGGCCCTGACTCCGGGCGAGATCCTCACCTCCCCGAAGATCCTCGCCGTGCTGATCCCGCTGCTGCTGCTGCTGGTTCCGATCGGTATGCTGGTCGCCGGTACCCGCCGCAACGCACAGCACTAGCGTTTCGGAGCACCACCGCATCACCTCGCACCACTAAAGGAAGGGCAGGAACCGCAGCCGCGGTTCCTGCCCTTCCCCGTTAACGGGAAATGTGATGCCTAGCGTGCGGCGAGGTTCAGCTCCGCGGAGATGCGTTCCGCCGCTCTGCGCAGGGCGGGGATGGCACGGCCGGCAAACCCTTTATCCACGCGCGACACAGGACCGGAGACGGAAACAGCGGCGGGTGTGGGTGCGTTCGGTACCGCCATCGCGAAACACCGCACGCCGAGTTCCTGCTCCTGCTCGTCGATGGAATAGCCGCGCTCCCGGATGCGCGCCAGGTCCGCCAGCAGCGCCTCGGTGCTGCCCAGGCTGTAAACGGTAGGGGTAGGCATGCCGGCCCGCTCCACCATGCTGCGCACCTTCGCATCGGGCAGCTGTGCCAGGATGGCCTTGCCGACGCCGGTGTCATGGGTGTGTGCGCGGCGCCCCACTTCAGTGAACATCCGCATGGAGTGCTGTGACGGGACCTGCGCAATGTAAACCACCATGTCGGCGTCGAGCACCGCCATGTTGGCAGTCTCGCCCAGCTCGTCCACCAGTTCCTTCAGATGCGGCAGCGCCACCGAGCCAAGCTGCTGGTTTGCCCCCTCGCCCAGCCTGATCAGCTTCGGGCCCAGGGCGTAGCGCCGGTTGGGCAGCTGCCGGGCGTAGCCCAGTGCCACGAGGGTGCGCAGCAACCGGTGAATGGTGGGAAGGGGCAGACTGGCGGACGCGGACAGTTCGCTCAGCGTCACTGCACCGCCCGCATCGGCAATCAGTTCCAGCAGTTCAAAGACACGTTCCACCGACTGCACGCCGGATCCGGCGGCTCGTTCAGCCATAGTTGACCCTCCCGATACTCTCCCCGGAGTTTATCGCATCGCGGAAAAGCGTTCTCGCTCTGAGGGAGCTATGTCCCCCTGCGCATCAGGGTGACCGCCAGTGCACCGGACTCGGTGGTTTCCTTTTGGGTCAGGGTGTATCCGCCCAAATCGGCCGGGCTGCTGAACAACCGCTTGCCCTCACCCACGGTTACCGGCAGCACCATCAGCCGGTAACCGTCCACCAGGCCGGCCTCATACAGGGAGCGGGCCAATTGGTAGCTTCCGTGCACCTGGATTTCGCCCGTGCCGTGGGACTTGATCTCCTCCACTTTGTGCATCACGTCGCCGCGGATCACGCGGGTGTTGTGCCAGCCCGGGTTCTCCAGCGTGGAGGAGACCAGGTACTTGGGCATGTGGTTGAGGTGGGTGGCCACGAAATCAAACGGATCGGTATCCGCTTCCCAGAATGGCCACAACATCTCGTAGGTGTTCCGGCCCAGGAGCAGGGCATCCCCGTGGCCGAACCACTCCCCGCCTATGCGGGCAACCTCGGCGTCCATGTGCGGAATCATCCAGCCGCCGTGGGTAAATCCGCCGGAGGTGTCCTCATCGACGCTGCCCGGGCCCTGCATCACGCCGTCCAGCGTCAGGAACGTATTGACAGTCAGTTTCACCGGACACCCCTGTTCCTCGCCCTCGTTCCAGCGTCGGTCCGGGGAAGGCAGGTGTCAACGGTCGGTGGGCAGCCTGGGCGCCGCCGTCGTCCTACCAGATGTGGGGAGCAGGACGGCGGGTGCTCGGCAGGGCCACATTGGCGCGCCATTCCTTGATCCATTCAGGGAGGACGAGGTCCGACGGCGGAACCGCGCCCACCTTCTTGAAGATCTCCTCGTTGGACAGCGGGCCGTTCTTGGAGAGGAAGCGGCAGCCGATGTGCGCGCTGGCGTAAATCTCGCCGTCGGCGACCATCCGCTGCTCCAGGTAGATCGCGCGGTCATCAAAACCGACAATCCGGGATTCGATGGTGTAGCGCTGATGCAGCTGCAGCGACTTGCGGAAGCTGATGGTCTCGTTGTTCACCACCGGGCTCCACTTGTGCTTTTTCATCAGATCCCACATGCCGCTGCGTACCAGCAGGTCGAACCGGCCCAGGTCCATCAGCGAGAGGTACATGCCGTTGTTCAGGTGCATCGCCACGTCAATGTCCGTGACCAGCACCCGCATGGGCACGGAGGAGGACTCAAAGAACCCCAGCTTGGGGCGGCGGCGGGCGCGGAAGAGGATCAGGATGGTGCGCAGAATCAGGTGCATGGCCGCTATATTACCGCTCAGTAACTTAGTCCGGTAGACGGCGCGGTTTCTTTTCCTCCCGCGTCGCCGCCGCTGCCAGGCACCCGCCCTTCCGTGAGTTCCCACACCACTCTGTCCCGCCGTCGTCGGCCGCGCTAGCCTGCCCGGCATGCATACCCTTGTTGTCCTGTACGGGCACCCGCTGGATCACGATGCGTTTCGGACGCACTTCACCACTGTGCACCTGCCTCTGGCCCGGAACATTCCCGGCATCCGCGGCTTCCGACACTCGCACCGGCTCACTGCACCGGAGGGTACGGCACCCTACTTCGCCCTGTTCGAGGCGGATTTCGACGACGAGCCCGCCATGCAGGAGGCCATGACCACCGCCGAGGGCCAGCTGGCCAACGCCGACATCCCCACCTTCGCCAGCGGCGGGGTGACCGTTTTCACCTACCGGCGCTAGCTGCGCGGGCACTGTCAGTCCTCCCCGGCCACATGCTTGTACCCGCGCCGGCGGCCGTCCATCCACAGGATGACATCCATGACCCGCAGGGTGGAGACCGGGGCGGGCAGGTCCGCGCGGCTTTGAACGGCTGCTAGCCGGCGGGCCAGGTCCCTGTCATCCATGGTCAGCAGGGAATGCCATTCCTCCCACTGCGTGAGTGAAGTGCCCAGACCGGCGCTTCTCGCCACCGTCGCATCCCAGATCGGGATCAGTTTGGGCCGCTTCCGTGCCAGCAGCTTGCTGGCCTTGCCGGCCCCCGTCTTCCACTGCCCGCCCTTGTAACCGCGGAAAAGATCCCAGAGCAGCCAGGCCGGGCTTTCCTTGCCCAGCACGTGGAAGTACTCCACGGGAGTGACATCCTCCATGGCAAGGTCCGCCGGGATGAGTTCCAGCAGCTCACCTATCTGGGCAGACTTGGTTTCGAGCAGGCCTACCACCGCCGGACCGGTAATTTCCTCACCCAGCAGGGCAAGGGCCACCAGGTCATCGGCGGTGATGCGGTTCGCGACACCCGGTGCGTCCCCTCCGCCGGCCCACGTATCGAACCGCGCGCCGGTCCGCACATGCCCGGAGGTGAGTTTCTGCCGGTAGTAGCGGTGCAGGAGGTCCGCGGCGTCGTCGATGTGCTTGGCATCCAGGATTGCTGGCAGGTCCACGGTGTCCACCTCACTCGGGAGCGGTAATCAGGCCCTTCGAAACCATCCAGTCATAGGCGACGTCGGCCGGCTCCTCGCCGTTCACGTCCACTGCCAGGTTCATTTTCCGCAGTTCTTCGTCCGTCAGCAACGGTGCGATCTGGGCGAAAACGGCTTCGAGTTCCGGATATTCCTCCAGTGCTTTCGTGTTGAAGACCGGTGCGGCGTTGTAGGCGGGGAAATACGCCAGATCATCCTCCAAGATGGTCAGCCCCAGCGAGTCGATCCGCCCGTCCGTGGCAAAGACCTCGCCGAAGTTGCATTCGCCGGTATCGGTGGCCGAATACACGGCGCCGGTGTCGTAAATGCCGATGTTGCCCTCCGGGACACCCTCAGGTGAGCCGCGGGGCAGGCCGTAGCGTTCCAGCATCGGGTTCATGCCGTCGGGTCGGGAATTGAATTCCGCCTCCAGACAGAACGTGCGTTCCTCCACCGGCAGGACGGCAATGTCTGAAATGCTCTCCACCCCCAGTTCCTCCGCGGCCTCATTGCGGATGGCAAACGCATAGGTGTTGTTCATGGGCGCGGGTGCCCCCCACGTCAGACCGTTGGCCAGATCCGCATCGTGTACCGCCTGCCACTGCTCCTGTTTGTCCGCTATGCCTTCGGTCATCCCCAGGTACGCAATCCAACCGGTGCCGGTGTACTCCCACGTCACAGCCGCCTGCCCGGAAACCATCAGTTCGCGGGCCGGTTGGCTGCCGGGAATGTTGGTCAGGTCGGTGACCGCGAACCCGGCGGCCCTGGTGGCCAGCACGGAGATTTTGCCCAGGATCAGCTGTTCGGTGAAGTTCTTCCCCGTGACGGTAAGTTTCGCGTCATCAGGCAGGCCTTCGAGCGGCTGGATCAACCCGGGTTCGGCGTCCGGAACGTAGGAATCTGCCGGCTGCAGGCCGCATCCGGTGAGCAGCAGGCCGACGGCGGCACCTGCTGCTGCGAACCGTAGACGGGCCGTTGACGGCGTCTTCATCAGAGTCCTTTCGGCCGGGCCACGTGTTCCACAACGCGCCCGATCCAATCCACGATCAGGGCGAGCAGGGCCACCAGCACGGCACCGGCCACCAACACGGTGGTGAGGTTCAGGTTCACTCCGGTGGTGATGAGGATGCCCAGCCCGCCGCCGTTGACGAAGGTCGCCAGGGTGGCGGTGCCTACCAGCAGCACCAGTGCGGTCCGCACCCCGGAGAGCATGATCGGCACGGCCAGCGGAAGCTCAAGTCTGAACAGCACGCCAGTCGAGCTCATTCCCACGCCGCGGCCGGCTTCTACGATGCGCGGGTCCACCTGCTGCAGCCCCACCATGGTGTTCCGCATAACGGGTAACAGGGCATACACCACCAGCGCAGTGACTGCGGCCCGGAATCCGAATCCGAGCCAGAAGGCCAGCAGTACCAGCAGCCCGATCGCCGGTGCCGCCTGCCCTATATTGGCCACGGCCATCACGGGCCCGGTAACCCGGTGCAGCCGGCCACGCGTCAGGACAATGCCCAGCGGGATCGCGATCACCAGCACAATTACCGCAGCAACACCGGTGAGGAGCAGGTGCTGCACGGTGTAGTCCCAGAGGGCAGCCGGGGCCAGGGTGGTGCGCTCGGTGGCGCTCAGCTCCGCGGTACGCAGCCACAGCATCAGCAGTGCAAAGGCCACCGCGATTCCTGCCAGCTGCAGGAGCAGCGGGCGCCACGACGCCGGGGCGGCGCCATTCTGCGCCTGGGTCTGGGCCGCCGCCTGCGAAGCCACCGCGCTCACTGCGGTGCTCCGGTGCCGGCAGGGGTTCCGTCCTGCACCGGGACCGGGTCCCCGGCACGCCGGATCATGCCGCTGTTGATGCCCACCGGCGCACTGGAGGAGCCCTGCTGCGCGGCGTCGTTCGCGGCCGTGATCGCCTCCATCACGGTCTGGACCGTGACCATGCCCAGGAAACTCTCGCGCGGCCCGGTGACCAGTGCCGCGCCGGTGCTGGAAACCAGCATGGTGTCCAGGGCGTCGTTCAAAGTTGCCTGGTTACCGATCACCGGAAGCCGCGGATCAACGGCGTCGGTGTGCCGGTCCAGGCGGCTGAGCTGGCGGCGGGAAAGCCATTGGATGGGCCGGCCGCGTTCATCGAGCACCACAGCATTCTGTTCGCCGGCTCCCTGCAGGCGCGAGAGGGTGTCGCTGGTGAGGTCCCCGACAGATGCCGTCACGGGCGTCACCAGATCCACTTCGTTGACGCGGGTCAGGGTCAGCTGCTTCAGCCCGGCACCGGAGCCGATGAAGTTCTCCACGAATTCGTTGGCCGGACTGGCCAGGATGCGTTCCGGGGAGTCGTACTGCACCAGCTGGGCGCCCTCGTCAAAGATGGCGATCCAGTCGCCCAGCTTCACCGCCTCGTCGAAGTCATGGGTGACGCAGACAATCGTCTTGTGCAGCTCGGACTGGATGTGCAGGAGTTCGTCCTGCAGCCGCTGGCGGGTGATCGGGTCCACGGCGCCGAACGGTTCATCCATCAGCAGTACCGGCGGGTCGGCCGCCAGGGCACGGGCCACACCCACCCGCTGCTGCTGTCCGCCGGACAGCTCCTTGGGATACCGGTCCCGGTACAACGCCGGGTCCAGGGACACCAGTTCCAGCAGTTCGTCCACCCGTGACCGGATACGTTCCTTGTCCCAGTTCAGCATTTTCGGAACCACGGCGATGTTCGCGGCCACGGTCATATGCGGAAACAGCCCGCCTGCCTGGATCACGTAGCCAATGCCGCGGCGCAGCTGGTCGCCGTCGATTCCGGTGACGTCTTCGCCGTTGAGGATGATCCGGCCGCTGGTGGGTTCAATGAGCCGGTTGATCATTTTCAGTGTGGTGGTTTTCCCGCAGCCCGAAGGGCCGACCAGCATCACAATGCTGCCCTGCGGGATCTCCATGGTCAGTCCGCCGACCGCCGGTTTCTCCTGCCCCGGGAATCGCTTAGTGACATCTTCGAGCAGGATGCCGGCACCGGCGGCCCTACCGCCGTTTGAGGGGATTTCAGTCTCAGACACGGATACCTCGCGGGGTTGTGAGCCGGCCGAGGCCGACCAGGAGCAGGTCCAGGATCAGAGCCAGCAGGATTACGCCGACGACGCCGACCACCACCGATTGGAGGGAGTTGGCACCGCCCAGCCGGGACAGGCCCGAGAAGATGAATCCGCCCAGGCCGGGGCCCAGGGCATAGGCCGCGATGGCGGCAATGCCCATGACCATTTGTGCAGAAACCCGCACCCCGGCCAGAATGACCGGCCAGGCCAGGGGCAGTTCAATCCGCAGCAGGGTACGCAGCCGGCTCATGCCGATTCCGCGTGCGGATTCCACGACGGCGGGTGATATCCCGGACAGGCCCACCACCGCATTGCGGAGGATCGGAAGCGTCGCGTAGAACGCCACCACAATCACCGCCGGTGTGGCCCCGAATCCGACCGGAGCTATCAGCAGGCCGATCAGGGCAAAGGACGGCAGTGTCAGGCCTACGGCCGAGACGGCGTTGGCCACGCCGGTAAGGGTCTTATTACGGTAGACCAAGGCCCCGATGAGCACGGCAATGACGGTGGCCAGGATCAGGCACTGCACCACCAGGCTGAAGTGCTGCCATCCGGCGAAGAGGATCTGCTGATACCGGTCCGCCACGAATTCCCACACATCAAGACCTCTTCGCTCTGGCTAGGAGATTTCCCGGGATCCGTTCTGCCTGCTGAACGGTTCCCTTGCACGCGGCCGGGCCGCTGCTTTTCCAGTTGCTCCTACCCATTAAGCGCTGATCGGCCCGGAACCGGAACCACCCGGTCCCCGTACTGCAGGTTTGGCGGGGGTTTCCGGCCCGGGCGTTATGGCGCGGCTTCGGGTTCATGAGTCCGGGTGGGGCCGGTGTGGGTGCAGCACCACTGGGTCGGAATCCATGCTTTCCGACGCGCTCCGCCCGGTTCATAGCGCCACAGCACAGGCGGGTTTACCCGGTCTGCGGAAATCGACCGGTTTGGGAAGTAACTGCCACTTCGCGGCGGAGGGATTTCCCAAACTGGCAGGGAAACACACAAACCGGAGCGAAACCGCTGTGCTGACGTCGGCACGACGAACCATCCCTTGCGCGGTTCCGGGACGCCTTCGCGCTACGCAGTCGCGTGCTCGCTGAACCCTTTGGGGCGGCCCTGCAGCTAGTCTTCGCGGGGCTGCACGATCTCGATGACCACGTTGGTTCCACTGTCGGGATGGAAGCTCCACGAGGCAGAGAATTCTCCCCATTCGGCGCTTTGCCGGCCGTCCATGGCCCGGGTGTTGCCCAATCGGCTGTCCACTGCATCGGGTATGTCCAATGCACGCAGGACACAGTCGACCTGGGCATCATCCGCTTCATCGCCGCCGAGGTAATCGTCGTAGCCTTCGGTGTCCATGGTCAGGCTCTGGCCTTCATCCCCCAGCTCGATACCGGCCTGGTCGGTTAGGCCGCAGCCGCGTACAGCCTCGGTCAGGGCCATCGATGGCTCCGGCTCAGATGAGAGATCGATCTGGGCGAACAGGAGCCCCGCACCCAGGCCCACCACGAGTCCAGCACCAGCGAACAGGGCATAGTTCCGCCGGTGGGATACCGGTTCGGGCGCTGTCCGGTAGGGTTCCGGCCTGTACGGTGCCGTCTGTGCGGAGGAAGAGTTCAGCGGTTCGGCGCGCGGAGGCGGCGGTACTGCCATGCCGCCGGCGGCGGGAGGAGGCGGTACCGCACTGCCACTGTCGGCGTTGGCTGGTGCAGGGGTCTGCGGGTCCGGCGTCATATTGTTTTCCTGCATTACTGCTTCTCCCATTTGCCGCAGCGGCTGGACTTGAAGTCCTGGCCCTCCGAGATTGTCACTGACGGCCGGCCGCCGCCGGGAATGTCGTTTTCGATGATGTCGTCGCCGTTCGAACCGCTGCGGTAAATGCCCCAGTAACAGCTGGACCCAACGTCCGTCGTCGTGGTGTAGGTGCCGGCACTGATGGACTTACCCACCGTCCAGGTCCCGTCGGTGATGGTGTTGGCGGCCTTTTTGGCTTCGGCGGAGGTCACGGCCGTTTCACGCGCCTTCACTGCGGTTTCCGCGGCGGCAACTGCGTCCTCCCGCTCGCCGACCTTCTTCTCCCGGTCATAGATCCCGGCGGAGAGCTTGTTGTAGTCCGTCTTCATTGCGTTGTAGTCGCTCTGGGACTTCTCCAGCTGGGCCTGGCGCTGTGCGGACTCCTCACTCAGCGCCGCGTATTCGTCGCTCCGGGTCGGATCGGTCAGGAAATGACCGCCCACGGCACCGCCTGCCAGCAGCACGACGCCGGCCACTGCCAGCCAGATCCGCTTGCCTTTCCGTGCGCCTGGGGCATCGGGGCCGACCTGCTTCGCCGCCTTTGCCGCTTTGCGGCGCTTGCCCGCCTTGGCTTCCTTGCCGGCCTCGCTGACGGGGGTATCCGAGGCGGGCGGAGCGGGCGGCGGCGGCATCGCAAGTGAAGGGATCTGGTCGGGGCTGCGTTCTTGCATGGTGCTGTTCATTTCTGGGAAAGGCCACAAAGCGGGATCCGCTCAGGCACCTTAGGTGCCGTCCTCCATTACTGTCGGCACCGGCCGCTCCGTGGTGCACACCATACACAGTGACGATGGTCACGGCAGGTCCTCCACGCGCAGCCAGCCAGGCCGAAAGGGCCGCCGCAAGGCTCCATACTGCCCGTGATTATCCCCGGATATGTCCCCGGCGTCCCCTAGAGTGTCTGTCCATGGACTCCCCGCCGCCGATCGCCTACATCGTCTTCGGCGTCGGCCTTGTGGTTCTTGGGCCTGTGTCCCTCGTGATGGGCATCCGGGCCTACACCGGACGCTATACGTCATGGCTTGCGCTGAGGGTGGCGACAGGCTCCACCGCCAAGCACTCCCGTCTGGGATTCGTTTGCTTTTGGGGAGGGTTGATGTTCACCGGGGCCCTGGCGGCGATCAGCCTGGGCCTGGTGGGCATGCCGGAAACCCTCGTCCGGGTGATTGCCGTGCTTTCATGGTCCATTGGCTTGCCGATCGCCATGATGCACCAGTATTTCCTGCCGAAATTCCTCCGGCCCGTGCTGCTGCCGCAGTGGTACCGGGAGTGGGAAGCCGCCCAGTTTGAGCGCGAGGAACGCGAGGATCAACGACGCCGTGCCCGGCGCCAACGCCGCCGGGAGAAACGCCGGAAGGAAAAAGACGCCGCCAGGCGTTAGCGCCGGCGGCCTTCCTGGCCCCGCAGCGCCTTCCAGGCACCGGTGGACCACATCGCCCAGATAACCAGCAGCGGCTGGAAGAAGAGCCGGACCAGCCGCGCGCGGTCCGAGTCCAGCCCGAAGGCGTCAGTATGCGTGACGTATTGGGAGATGTTGCCCGGGAAAATGGCAATAAAGAACGCGGCAGCAGCCAGTCCCACAGGTACCCGGCGTTTGCGCAGCAGGATCAGTGCGGCCCCGAGGCTGAGTTCGGCGACGCCGGAGAGCAGCACCACGGCGTCCTCGTCCAACGGCACCCAGTCCGGAACCTGGGCCTGGAATTCCTGCCGGGCAAAGGTCAGGTGCGAGGTCCCGGCAAAAGCCAGGAACGCACCGAGGGCGACGGCGCCGGCCCGCCGGGGTTTCGACGTCGGCGGGGCAGGGCGGACAGCAACGGCACGAAGCTTGGAAAGTGCAGACATGCCCCGACGCTAGCATCCGCTGCGCGGCCCCACACCCGCACCCGGCCCCTCGCGCATGCCGGAAGCCCGGCACAGATCACGCCATGTGCCGGCCTAGGTCAGCCGGTTATAGGCCAGCTGCGCCAGTGCCGCGGCCTGGTCCCCCAGCACCGAATCGTCGAATACCACCCGCGGCGAGTGGTTCCAGGCCGCGGTCACGGGATTGACCTCCGGCGGGGTGGCGCCCAGGAAGAGGAAGGTGCCGGGTACTTCGTTCAGGATGAGGGAAAAGTCCTCCGAGCCCATCAGCGGGTCCCGTGATTCAATCACCCGGTCCTCGCCGAAGATCTCCCGCAGCCCGATCATGGCTTCGCTGGTCCGCCCGGCGTCATTGGTGGTGACCGGATACCGGATGGTGAAGTCCACGTCGACGCTGCAGCCGTGGGCGGTGGCGATGCCTTCGGCGAGCGCCTTGGACTCCACAATGACCCGGTCCAGGGATTCCTCCGAGAGGGTCCGCACGGAGGCGCCCAGCCGCGCGGTGTCCGGGATGACGTTGATGGCTTCACCGGCGGAGAGCTGGGTAACGGTCAGCACGATCGGGTCAAAGGCGGAGAACCGCCGGGTGGCCATGGTCTGCAGTGCGGTGGCAATCTCGGTCAGCGCGGGCACCGGGTCAACGGCGGTCTGCGGCTGGGAGCTGTGCCCGCCGGATCCCTTCACAGTGATGCGCAGTTCGTTTGCTCCGGCCATCAAAGTGCCGGGCTTGGTCCGGAAGACACCCAGCGGGCCGGGCCGGACGTGGATCCCGTAGGCCGCGA
The DNA here is from genome assembly GCF_059090685.1 of Arthrobacter sp. Y3225209. Lineage (NCBI taxonomy): Bacteria > Bacillati > Actinomycetota > Actinomycetes > Micrococcales > Micrococcaceae > Arthrobacter > Arthrobacter sp. Y3225209. The sequence goes on along the minus strand of NZ_JBNHFW010000005.1, from coordinate 19,835 downwards.
CGGGACGTTCACCGGCGGCGTCGAGCACTCCTTCATCAATCATCAGGCTGGCCCCGTCATGGCCTTCCTCCCCGGGCTGGAACATAAAGATGACACTGCCGGAAAGGTCTTCCTGCTGTGCGCACAGCAGCCGGGCGGCACCCACCAGGCCGGCGACGTGCAGGTCATGGCCGCAGGCGTGCATATTGCCATTGCCGGAGGCATAGTCCAGGTCGGTCAGCTCGGCGACAGGCAGGGCATCCATATCCCCGCGCAGCAGCACCACCGGTCCGGGCTCTGCGCCCCGCAGCACGGCAATCACCGAGGTGGACTTCACTCCCAGCGTGATCTCCAGGTCAAGGCCCTCCAACGCTGCCAGGACCTTCGCCTGCGTCAGGGGCAGGTCCAGGCCGGTCTCCGGTTCGCGGTGCAGGGACCGCCGCAGCGCCACGAGCTCCGGGAGGATCGCCTGTGCTTCTTCTACAAACATGCTTCTAGTCCTGTCATCCGCGCTGATGCCCGGCTCCGGGGTCTCCGGCTGCCGTTACTTACGCAGTAAATCACTCCTTTCCCGCAGGCACAGCCTTCGAGACGGTCCGCTACCGTCCCGGACGGTAATCCAGCGGCCAATCCCATCGAGTGGTACTGATGTCCCCCTGGGGGAACCACTCGCCCCACCAGCACCACTGGATGGGAAATGCTGCCGACCGGCGGGCCCCAAGCCCGCGACGTTCATCCCTGCGGCGGAGCCTGCGGCACCGGCCCGGATCCTAGACTGGTCAGCATGATGGAGACTTTGGCCTTCGAGACAGCCGGCCCGGAGGCCGGGCACCGCGGCTCAGACCGCCCGCGCCGTCGGCCCCTGCTGCCCTGGCGAACCGGCGAGGACTGGGAACGCCCGGGCCCCACTGAGGAGCAGCAGCGCAATGACGTGATCGGCACGCTGATCCTGCTCCTGGTGGCTGCCGTCATTCTGGAGGTCAGCCGCGGGATCGGCGCCGCAGCCGGTGAAACCCGCCCCATCTGGGCGCAGCACGCCTCGCTGGCACTGATGATCCTGCCGCTGGTGGTGCGGCGCCGCTACCCCGTCCTGGTGATGCTCGTCAGCAGCGCCGCGTTCCTGTCCCTGTCCCTGCTGGTGCCAAGCATTGCCGGGCAGGCAGCGTTCCAGGCCGCCTACTTTGCCTCCCTCTACACCGCCGTGGCGTGGGCCCGTGACCGCAGGATCCTCTGGCTCGGCACCGTGGTGGTCATAGCCGTGATGGCGTTGTGGGTACTGCTGTCCTTCACCGTCTCCTCCTCCTATGACGGCATGCTCGAACGGCTGAACGAAGGCGATGAGACCTACCGGGGCTTCCTGCCCCCGCTCACCTCGCTGGCCATCTACAACCTCGCCATCAACGGGGCCTACTTCGGCGGGGCGATCATGTTCGGCATGAGTTCCTGGCGCAGCGCGCACCAGCGCGAGCTGCTGGTGAAGCAATCCGCCCAGCTGGAGGCCCAATCCGCGGAGCTGGCACGCCAGGCGGTGCTGGATGAACGGCTGCGCATCGCACGTGAACTGCACGACGTCGTGGCGCACCATATCGCCGTCATCGGTGTGCAGGCCGGTGCCGCACGCCGTGTGCTGGAGAAAAAACCCGATGCCGCGGCCGGTGCCCTGCAGACCATTGAAGCGTCCTCCCGTGAGGCGGTGGCCGAAATGCGCGCACTGCTGGGGGTGCTGCGCGCCGAGGACCAGCCGGCGGCGGAGTCCGACGGCGGTGCGCGGTGCACCCCGGAACCCGGCCTCGCCGATCTGCCCGCCCTGGTGGCCGAACACGAACAGCTGGGCCTGCGGGTGGCCTACCACCGCTCCGAGGAGGAGCCCGGTGCCCTGGACCGCATCCCGGCGCCGCTGGCGCTGTCCATTTACCGCACGGTGCAGGAATCCCTGGCCAACGTCCGCCGGCACTCCACGGCGTCAGCCGCCGTCGTCGCCCTGCGCACCGGCTCCACCGGGGCGACCGGTTCCACCGGTGCCGCTAAATGGGTGGAGGTGGAAACCGTGGATGACGGCCGTCCGCGCAGCGGCAGTACCGCCGGCTCCGGGTTCGGTATCCGCGGGATCCGGGAACGGGCGGCCCTGCACCGTGGCCACACTGAGATCGGTCCGCGGGAAGGCGGCGGCTGGCGCGTCCGGGTCCGCTTTCCGCTGTCCTGACCGGCGCGGAGGACGGGGGCTGGGGACACAACGCTGGGGACCCAACGCTGAGAACCCGGCACGTATGACCCGGCGCGTATGACACAGTCCTGTCACATCCCCGCCCCGGCCCCCGGTCCTCCCCGGGTACGGCCGCCCGTGCCGCTACCGTGGTGGTACGCGGTCTGTGCAGGCATGGTCCGCGCTGTGGGGGGGGTAATCCCGTGGAAAGGGAGGATAAACAGATGGAACCGATCCGTGTCCTGCTGGCAGATGACCAGGCACTGGTGCGGGCCGGCTTCGCCATGATGCTCTCCGTCGAGGAGGAAATCGAGGTGGTGGGCCAAGTGGCCAACGGCCGCGACGCCGTGGGGTTTGCCGCCGCGCATCCGGTGGACGTCATCCTGATGGACGTGCAGATGCCGGTTCTGGACGGGATCCGCGCTACGGAACAGGTGGTGGCGGCAGGGACCGCGAAGGTCATCATCCTGACCACCTTTGAGCGCGATGACTACCTCTTTGACGCCCTGCGTGCAGGTGCCAGCGGTTTCCTGCTCAAAAACGCGGACCCGGATGACCTGGTGGCTGCGGTGCACGCCGTGGCCTGCGGGCATGCCCTGCTGGCGCCGGAGATGACGGTGCGTGTCATTGAACGTTTCGCCAGCCAGCAGCGGGACGAAACCGCCGCGACGGATGCCGCCGGGCCGGCGTCGCCCGTCCCGTCCCCGGCCGCCAGGGAGACGCAGAAACTTCTCGATTCCCTGACCTCCCGCGAACGCGAGGTCCTGGTAAATGTGGCCGCCGGGCGCAGCAACGCCGAGATTGCCGCCGGCATGTTCGTGGCCGAGGCAACCGTCAAAACGCACGTGTCCAACCTGCTCGCCAAGATCCAGGTCCGGGACCGGGTACAGGCCGTGGTCTTCGCTTACGAATCCGGGCTCATCCTCGCGGGGGACAAACCCGCCGCGGACTAACCCGCACGGCTCTCCCCCGGACGGCCGATCCTCCGCTGCGGTGCCCTGACTAGGCTTAATGGAAACGATTCCCCATTGAGCCCGGCCTGCCGGGAAAAGGAGCGGCCACCATGCTGCAGGTACGCAGCCTCACCCGGCGGTTCGGCGACAAAACCGCCGTGGACAACGTCAGCTTCGACGTCCCCTCCGGCAAAATGACCGGGTTCGTGGGCGCCAACGGTGCCGGCAAAACCACCACCATGCGGATGATCATGGGGGTGCTCACCCCCAGTGACGGCGAAGTCCTGATGGATGACGTGCCGCTGACCGCGAAGATGCGCTCACGTTTCGGGTACATGCCCGAAGAACGCGGCCTGTATCCCAAGCAGCCGATCCTGGACCAGCTGGTTTACCTGGGCCAGCTGCACGGCATGAGCCAGAATGATGCGCGCAGTGCGGCCAAGGACATGCTGGAACGGTTCACCCTGGCGGACCGGGCCAAGGACAAACTCGAATCCCTGTCCCTGGGCAACCAGCAGCGAGTGCAGATCATCGCGTCCCTGATGCACCGGCCCACCGCCCTGATCCTGGATGAACCGTTCTCCGGCCTGGACCCGGTGGCCGTGGATTCCATGGTGGAACTGCTGCGGGACTACACCGCGCAGGGCGTGCCGGTGCTCTTCTCCAGCCACCAGCTGGACCTGGTGGACCGGCTCTGCGACAACCTGGTGGTCCTGCAGCAGGGCCGGATGATTGCTTCCGGCACCGGCGAGGACCTGCGGGCCCGCGCCGCCAACCGGCACCGGCTTACCGTCCATCCCGACGCCGGCTGGATCCGTGAAGAGCCCGGCGTGCGCGTGCTCGACGTCGCCGGCCCGGACGCCGTCGTCGAGTTCGACGACGACGCCGCCGGGCAGCGCCTGCTCGCCGCCGCCCTCCGCCGCGGCAGCGTTGAACAGTTCTCCCCCATCCGTCCGTCCCTGAGCGAGATCTACCGCGAGGTCACAGCATGAGCACCGAACGCAGCACCGCCCCCTGGGCCATCGTCACCCTCCGCGAGGTGATGGTGAAGGCCCGGGACCGCAGCTACCTCATCTCCACCCTGGTCACTCTGCTGATCATTGTGGGCACGGTCCTGTTCAACGCGTTTATGAGTTCCCGCGGCGAGGAATACACCGTTGCTGTCACCGGCACCGAAGGCCAGTCGGTGGTAGCCCTCGCGGATGAGGCAGGCCAGGCCGACGGCGGCAACACCGCCTTCGAAGCCGTCACCGCGGATTCGCCCGACGCCGCCCTGCAGCTGGTCCGGGAGGATGAGGCGGACGCCGCCCTGGTGCGCGAGGACGGCACCTGGACCCTCACCGGGCTCACCGAAATCGGCAACGGCCTGCAGGGCGGCCTGGCGGAGGCGCTGCGCAGCTACGCACTGGAGAGCAATGCGGCTGCCGCCGGCACCACCTCCGCGGAACTGCTGGCCGGCTCCGAACTGGAATCCGAGCTGCTGGAAGGCAGTGCGGAGAACCAGCTGCTGGCCACCATTGTCGGCTTTGTCTTCGCCTTCCTTTTCTACATGGCAGCAATTGTGTTTGGCATGGCCATTGCCACCTCCGTGCTGGAGGAAAAGCAGAACCGGGTGGTGGAAATCCTGGCTACCGCCATTCCCATCCGCCAGCTGCTGTACGGCAAGGTCGCCGGCAACACCATCCTGGCCATGGTCCAGCTGGCCCTCTATGCCGGTGCCGCCCTGCTGGCCCTGAACCTCACCGGCACCGCGGAAACCGTGGGGGCCATTGTGCCGGCGTCGGGCTGGTTCCTGGTCTTCTTCCTGGCCGGGTTCCTGATCCTCGCCTCTGCCTGGGCCATGATCGGTTCCATGGCCAGCCGCAGCGAGGACCTGAACAACAGCTCGGCCCCCGTGCTTACCGTGATCATCGTGGCCCTGTTCGCCGGGCTGTTCGCCAAGGGGCAGCTGCTGATCGCCGCGTCCTTTGTTCCGGTGGTCTCCTCCGTGGCCATGCCGGTGCGGATGCTCAACGGCGACGTGCCGCTCTGGCAGACCCTGGTGTCCCTGGTTATTGCCCTGGCCGCCGCCTACGGCCTGCTGCGCTTCGGCGAGCGGATCTACCGCCGGGCAGTGATGCAGAGCGGCGGTTCGCTGACGCTGCGCAAGGCCATGAAGCTGGAGCAGTAGGGCTTAGAGGCCTTCCTGCATCAGGGCCGCCAGCGAACGGAACCGTTCGTTGTGCTCCAGGTCCTCGAGCAGCACCGCTTCACCATCGGGGCCGCTGAGGGGTATCCGCCAGTTCGGATACTCATCGGCGGTCCCGGGCTGGTTCTGGGTCTTTTTCTCCCCCACCAGATCCGCCAGCGCCACTCCCAGGAGCACCGACGGGGTCTGCAGCACAAACCGGTGCAACGCCTCCACGGTCCGCTGCACTTCCTCCCCTTCGAGTTGTCCCGCCGTCTGCCCGGAGGCATCCGCGGGCAGCAGCCCGCGTTCACGCAGGACGGCCAGCACGGCTTCCTGCGCCTCGCTGTCCGCCCGGCGTTCTTCTTCCACCAGCCGGTTGAGCAGGCCCAGGGATTCGCGCAGGTTCACGTGTTCGCCCGCCAGGTACCCCGCGGTGGGCGGCAGGTCGTGGGTGTTCACGCTGGTCAGCGCACCCACCCGGTACTCCTCGGGGGCACGCGGGCCGTCTTCGGTCTGCTCGAACCACAGGATGGAGGTGCCCAGCACCCCGCGCTCGGCCAGGTACTCCTGCACCCACGGTTCAAAGACGCCCAGGTCCTCGCCGATAACGACGGCGCCGGCCCGCTGCGCTTCCAACGCCAGGATGCCGATGAGCGCCTCGTGGTCGTAGTACACGTAGGCACCTTCGCCGGGGGACTCCGCGTCCTGCGGAATCCACCAGAGCCGGAACAGGCCCAGGATGTGGTCCACCCGGATGCCGCCGGCGTGGCGGAGGATGGTGCGGATCATGTCCCGGTAGGCGGCGTAGCCGGATTCGGCCAGCCGGCCCGGGTGCCATGGCGGCTGGCTCCAGTCCTGCCCGCGCTGGTTGAACATGTCCGGCGGGGCGCCCACGGAGATGCCCTGCGTCAGTACGTCGCGCAGCATCCACGCATCGGCACCGCCGGGGTGCACGCCCACGGCCAGGTCGTGGATGATGCCGATGCCCATGCCCGCCTTTTTGGCGGCCCGCTGCACGTTCTCCAGCTGCTCGTCACAGATCCACTGCAGCCACTTAAAGAACTCGATCCGGTCCTGCAGCCGCGGCAGCTGCGCCAGCACGTACTCGCTGTCCGGGCCGGTGGCCTCGTTCCATTCCGGGGCTCCGGGCTTCAGGTCTTCGGCCAGGGCGCACCAGCGGGCGAAGTTTTCCAGGCCCTGCCCGGCGTCGGCCTTGAATGCCTCGAACTGGCGCTGCCGTCCCGGCGTGCGCTCCACAGCGAACACGTCGCGGAGCACCGCCAGCTTGGCGGCGTAGGTGGCATCGCGGTTCAGCTCCTCGGCGGAGGAGTTGGCCGGGTAGAGGGCACGGGCGGCCTCCCCTGCAGCTTTCCGCTGCGCGTCACCGAGGTAGGCGAATTCCGGTACCGCCTCCACCCGGATGTAGAGCGGGTTGAAGAACCGGCGGGTGGTGGGCAGATAGGGGGAGGGTTCAATGGGGGGAACGGGTTCCGCGGCGTGCAGCGGGTTGATCAGCACAAACCCGGCGTTGTAGTCGGCGCCGACGACGGCGGCGAGGTCCGCCAGATCCGTCAGATCGCCAATGCCCCAGGAGCGGCGGGAGCGCAGCGAGTACAGCTGGGCCTGTGGCCCCCACGCCGGTTGCTCCTGCAGGGCGTCCGCGGTGTCCAGCCGGTCCGGGGTCACTACCAAGGTCGAGGCGGCACGGGTCTCGCCGGCTTCCAGCTCCAGCCGGTGCCATCCCAGCGGCAGGCCGCTCGGCAGGGGAACCTGTGTGCGGGCCAGGACCGCGCCCTCCACGTCGAGTTCCGCGTCGGCCTCCGCAGGCCAGTCCAGGCTGAGTTCGCTGCCGTCCTCCAGCCGGATGCGCAGCTTCGCTGCGGTGTCCCGGGGCAGGTGTACGGGCACGGCGCCGGGCCGGCCGCGGCGGACGACGGCGGTGGGCGGCAGCGGACGCTTCCAGGCGGCCGTCTCCGACTCGGCAAGGGACCGGAGCAGGTCCTGCTCTGTGTCCACGGCGAGCCCGAGTGCGGTGAGGACACTGCGCAGGGTCTTCTCCGAAACCTGCTGCTCGGCCCCGTCCCATCCGGTGAACGTGGTCGCAACTTTGTGCAGGCCGGCAAGCCGGTGGAGCGGGTCGCCGGTTGTGGGGGCGGGCTGGGTGTTTGGCGTTTCACTCATGCACCCAATCTATGGCCCCTGTCCGGCCGCCGCATCCGCAGCTTCCGGCTGCGGGCGTGCCGGAACCGGCTAGGGACTCCCCTGCGTGAGCCGCCAGCCGTCCTGGAAATCCGGATGGTCCTCGTGGACGGCTGCCAGTGCGGAGAGTGCCAGGCGGGTCCATTCCAGTTCCTCGCGGAACCGTGGGTCCTCGTCGTCGTCCTCTTCCAGAACCATGCGCGAGAGGGCATGGCGGCGGGCGCCCCCGATGATCTCGATGAGCATGAGCTTGGTTTCGCATTCCTTCAACAGACGCTCTTCGTACCAGCGGTCGGAGAGGGAAACATTGGAAGATGCGAGTAGTTTGCGGGCCTCGGAGATGTCCTCCTGGAAGCGTGTGACCAGGAAATCCACGATATCCATGGCCGAAGCTTACCGGCCGGGGGCGCCCCAGCGAGAGGGTCCTATGCGTGATCGGGAATATTTTATGGGTATACGTCTGTTGGCATAAATATCAACAATCTCAGGAGGCGCCTTTTGCCGGTAGCTAACGCTCCCACTCCGCCCACGACTGCCCGCGCCAAGCGCGTGCGCAGCATCCGTACCCTTCGCCGCGGGGACACCATAGAAGCCCGCAGCGGTGGCGAAACCTATTTCCACGGTGAGGTCCAGGACACGGCCCCCGGTCTGTCCACGGTCTGGATCCGGGATGAATCCAGCGGCCTGCGGACCGCACTCAGCATGGATGATTTCACCCTCTGGAAGATCCCTGCCTAGGGTCCTTCCGGTCCCCTGCGTGCCCGGATGCGTCAGTCGATGAGGCTTCCGGCACTTATGTTCAAAGTTGCAGCTGTCATGCTGGCAGCCCGGTCGGAAGCGGCAAACGCCGCTGCATAGCCGACCTCGTCCAAGGTGGCGGCGCGGCCCAGCATGGTGGCGGTGGTGATGGCGTCGGCGATTTCGCCGGCGCCTTCCATGTTTTCCGGCAGGCTTTCCGGGATGCCGCCGGAGCGCAGTGTCACCACCCTGATACCGAACGGGCCCAGCTCACTGGAGAGCTGGCGGCGCATGGACTCCATGGCTTCGAACGCCGTCTGGAGTCCGCCCAGGTACATCCCGGGCACCGGGTTCCCGGAGCCGCCGAACACCAGGATCACCCCCGAACGCTGGCGCATCATGTGCCGGGCCGCTGCCTGGGCGGTCAGGAACAGGGTTTGCACGGCGGTAGAGACCGGACGCAGATAATCCGCCAGGGCCATCTCCGCCATGGGGGTGCCCTGCACATCCCCGTGCTGGATAACGTTCACGGAGATGTCCAGGCTGCCCGCCGCGGCGGCCACATCATCGGCATGCCGGTTGACGGCGCTCTCATTGGTGGCGTCCAGCAATGCCGTCTGAACCTCTCCCCCGGCCCGGCGGATGCGCTCCGCAACTGCCTCGAGCGGTTCCGCCGTGCGGCCGGCAAGGAAAACGCAGGCACCTTCCCGGGCAAAGGCCTGCGCCATGGCACCGCCAATGGCCCCGCCTCCGCCGTAAATGACCGCGTTCCTGCCGATGAGCATGGGCTCCATGGGGACCTCCCGGGGTTGGCCTGCGACAGCCATCATGAACCGGGCAGTGGAGGAAACACAATGTCCGCTTCAAAAGCTCCCTCACCTAGCATGGACACCATGGCCGTGGAGTGATCCATGGCACACCTGATGGAACGGAGCTGCTTTTATGTCCTTTTCCCGTACTGTCCCGGGGCCGGTGGCCCCTGCCGTCCTGCTGTGCGACCGCCACCCGGCGGACGCGGTGGCCTTTACCGTTATTGATCCGGATCTCACGTCTGTGGACCTGACCTACGGCGAACTGCGGGAAGGCTCCGAACGGGCCGCTGCCGCCTTCGCCCGGCTCGGGGTACGCCGGGGAGACCGGGTGGCCACCCTGATGGGCAAGAGTGCCGAGTTGGTAACCGCCCTGCTGGGCCTGTGGCGCCTGGGCGCCGTCCACGTGCCGCTGTTTACCGCCTTTGCCACCCCCGCCATTCAAGTCCGGCTGGCGGCCAGCGGCGCCGCGGTAGTACTGGCCGACGCCGGGCAGCTGGACAAGGTGACGCCCCTGGTACAGGACCTGGGGCTGACGGTGCTGGCCTCGGGTGGCGACGGCGGTAATGCCGCCGGTCGGGGAACTACCGGCCCGGTGGAGGCACGGGACTGGGACGAGCTGCTGCTCGCCGAGCAGCCGGGACTGGCGCCCGCCGTGCTTGACCCGGCTGAGCTGCTGGTGGAAATCTTCACCTCCGGCACCACGGGGGACCCCAAGGGCGTGCCCGTACCGCTCAAGGCGCTGGACGCCTTTTCCGCCTATTTCCACTACGGACTGGACGTGCGGGAGGATGACGTGTTCTGGAACGCCGCCGATCCCGGCTGGGCCTACGGGCTCTATTACGGGATCCTGGCACCGCTGGCGGCAGGGCGGCGCAACCTGCTGCTGTGCGGAGGTTTCAACGCGAAGCTCTGCTGGGACATCCTGGACCGCTTCGCCGTGACCAACTTCGCCGCCGCGCCCACCATTTTCCGCTCGCTGCGCGCGGAGGCGCCCGACGGCGTCGGGCAGCTGTCCCTGCAGCGTGCCTCCAGTGCGGGTGAACCGCTCGACGCCGAGACCATCGGCTGGGCCGGGCGCACCCTGGGCACCGTGATCCGGGACCATTACGGGCAGACCGAAATGGGCATGTGCATTGTTAACGGCTGGGAGGAATCGGTGAACCGGGAGATCCGGCCCGGCTCCATGGGCCACGCGTTGCCGGGCTATCGCACCGAGGTCCTCAATCTCGAGGACGAGGAAACCGCAGCGGCGGGCGCGAAGGGCCGGGTGGCCATCGACGTGCCCGCCAGTCCGCTGATGTGGTTCAGCGGTTACACGGACAATCCGGACAAGAGCGCCGAGCGGTACAGCAGCGACGGGCGCTGGTATTTCACCGGGGACACCGGTTCCCGGGATGAGCAGGGCTACACCTATTTCTCCGCCCGGGACGATGACGTGATCATTATGGCCGGCTACCGGATTGGGCCGTTTGAAGTGGAATCGGTTCTGGCTACCCACCCCGACGTCGCGGAAAGCGCGGTGGTCGGCGTACCGGACGAACTGCGCGGGGAACGCCTGGAGGCATACGTGGTGCTGCGGTCCGGTTCCGGCTCGCCGGAGCTGGCCTCGGAGCTGCAGCAGCTGGTGAAGACGCAGTACGCCGCGCATGCCTATCCTCGGACGGTGCATTTTGTTGCCGAACTGCCAAAAACGCCGAGTGGAAAGCTGCAGCGTTTCCTGCTGCGTGCTTCCCACCCGGCGTCCGGTTCCTGAGGTTGGCCGGTCTGCCGGGCAACCTCAGGCGGAGCTAGATCAGCGCGTCCGAAAGGTGGTTCGGCGTGCCGAAGCGGTGCGCGGTGATGCTGACGGCCTGTTCGTGCAGGAACGGCAGCAGCTCCACCCGGCCCGCTTCGGTAACCGGCTGGGCGTACACGGCGATATCCGGGGTACCGCCGGTGGCTTCGGCCAGCGCCAGCGGGGATCCACCGATCAGCCGGACCCGGCCGGAGGTCAGCGCGGCGGCTGAGGCCAGCCACGCGGCGTCGTTCTCCACGGTGAACCCGATGCCGAGTTCGGTGAGTACGGCGCGGACACCGGCGGGCAGGTCGAGGGCGGAGGAGACCGTCACTGCCGATCCTGCGGTCACGCCAGCGGCCAGGACCCGAACCAGTTCAGCTGCGGACCCGCCCTCGGAGAGGCGGACCGTCACCGGCACCGGCACGTAGCGGAAGACGTTGCGCTCGGCGGACAGTGCCGAAACGTCCTTCGCGGTGCCGAACTCCGCTGCCCAGGCACCGGCGTCACTGTGGGCGGCGCGGCGCAGGAACGCGGCGTCGGCGGCGTCGAAGACCGTACCGGCCGATTCCGCAGCCGAGAACAGGCGTGCGGCGGTGCTTTCCGTGCCCAGCTCCGGGGCCCCGGTGCCTGCCGCAGTTTCCCAGTTGCCCAGACCGATCAGGTAGTTCGGGCCGCCGGCCTTGGTGCCGGCGCCCACGGCGGACTTCTTCCAGCCGCCGAACGGCTGGCGGCGGACAATGGCGCCGGTGATTCCGCGGTTCACGTACAGGTTGCCCGCCTGGATGCGGTTGAGCCAGACATCCATTTCCGCCGGGTCCAGCGAGTGCAGTCCCGCGGTGAGGCCGTAGTCAATGTCATTGGCCATGTCGATGGCCTCTTCCAGCGTCGCGGCGGTCATCACGCCCAGGATCGGGCCGAAGTACTCCGTGAGGTGGTATTCCGAGCCGCGGCGGACACCGGTGCGGATGCCCGGGCTCCACAGCCGGCCGCTGTCATCGAGCTGTTCGGGCTGCAGCAGCCAGGTCTCACCCTCGCTGAGCTCGGTGAGGCCGCGCAGCAGCTTGCCGGCGGCCGGTTCAATGACCGGGCCCATCTGCGTGGTGGGATCCTCCGGGTAGCCGACCTTCAGGGACTGCACTGCGTCCACCAGCTGGTTGCGGAAGCGCGGGGACTTCGCCACGGAACCCACCAGGATCACGAGTGACGCGGCCGAGCACTTCTGCCCGGCGTGGCCGAAGGCGGATGCGGCGACGTCGCGGGCGGCGAGGTCGAAGTCCGCGCTGGGGGTGACGATCACGGTGTTCTTGCCGGATGTCTCTGCCAGCAGCGGCAGGTCCGGGCGGAAGGAACGGAACAGTTCGGCGGTCTCGTAACCGCCGGTGAGGATCACGCGGTCCACGGCGGGGTTGGAGATCAGCTGGCGGCCCAGTTCCTGCTCGCCCAGCTGCACCATCTGCAGCACGTCGCGGGGCACACCTGCTTCCCACAGCGCCTCGACCATGACGGCGCCGCAGCGGGCGGACTGGCGGGCGGGCTTGATGACGACGGCGGATCCGGCGGCCAGCGCGGCCAGGGTGGAGCCGGCAGGGATGGCGACCGGGAAGTTCCACGGCGGGGTGACCACGGTCAGCCGGGACGGCACAAAGGTGGCGCCTTCGACCGTGTCCAGCTCACGGGCCAGTTCGGCGTAGTAGTGCGCGAAGTCGATGGCTTCGGATACCTCGGGGTCCGACTGGTCCAGGGTCTTGCCGGTCTCGGCAGCCATAACCTCCATCAGATCCGCGCGGCGGGCCTCCAGGACCTCACCGGCACGGTGCAGCACTTCGGCGCGCTCGGCACCGCTGAGCGCACCCCAGGCCTTGCCCCTGGTTACCGCTGTATCGATGACGGTTTCCAGTTCGGCTTCGGTGCCGACGGCGGCGGCAGCCACGGCGGCCTTGCCCAGCTCGGAGCCGGGCACCCGGGAGAGGATGTTCCGACCCCAGGCCTGGTTGGCGGGAAGCGACGGGTCGCTGTCCGGGGTGTTGTCGAAGCTGTCCGTGGCGGCTGCTGCGGCGGGCAGAGTGCGGTCCTGCACGCGGTGCGGAGCCGGCACCGTGGTGTCCAGGTTCTCCACCGAGGCCAGGAAGCGCAGCTTTTCGCGCTCGAAGAGTGCTTCATTCTCCGCCAGTTCGAAGACGGCGGACATAAAGTTCTCGGAGCTGGCTCCTTCTTCGAGCCGGCGGATGAGGTAGGCGATGGCAACGTCGAATTCCGCCGGGTGCACCACCGGGGTGTAGAGCAGCAGGCTGCCGACGTCGCGGCGTACCACCTCGGCCTGGCCGGCGGCCATGCCCAGCAGCATTTCGAATTCAATGCCGTCCCGCACGCCGCGTTCCCCGGCGAGCAGCCAGGCGAAGGCGACGTCGAAGAGGTTGTGTCCGGCCACGCCGATCCGCACGTTGCCGATCCGGTCCGGGTGCAGGGCGTAGTTGATCACGCGCTTGTAGTTGGTATCGCTGTCTGCCTTGGTGTGCCAGGTGGCCAGCGGCCAGCCGTGCAGGGAGGCTTCGACCTGCTCCATGGGCAGATTGGCACCCTTGACCACGCGCACCTTGATGGCGGCGCCGCCATCGGCACGGCGGGCGGCGGCGAATTCCTGCAGCCGGATCATGGCCGAGAGGGCGTCCGGCAGGTAGGCCTGGAGCACAATGCCGGCTTCCAGGTCCTTGAATTCGGGGTTGGAGAGGATGCCGGTGAAGACCGCCATGGTCATCTCCAGATCCTTGTACTCTTCCATGTCCAGGTTGATGAACTTCTTCACCGGTGACTGCGCGGCACGGCGGAAGAGCGGGGTCAGGGACTCGATCACGTGTTCCACCGCTTCGGTGAAGGCCCAGGGGGAATGCGGGGCCACCGTGGCGGAAACCTTGATGGAGACGTAGTCGACGTCGTCGCGGGCCAGCAGGGCGTGGGTGCCCTCGAGCCGGCGGGCTGCCTCGTGCTGGCCCAGGACGGCCTCGCCCAGCAGGTTCATGTTCAGCCGGATGTTCTCCTTGCGGATGCCGGCGATGGCCTTGCCGAGCTTGGCATCGGTGGCGTCCACAATCAGGTGGCCCACCATTTCGCGCAGCACCTTGCGGGCGGCAGGGATAACCACCTGCGGCATGACCGGGCCGAGGATGCCGCCGGCGCGCACGGCAGCGCGCATGTACCAGGGCAGGAAGCCGGGTACGCGGGGGGCCAGGGCCGCGAGGTTGCGGGCGGCCACGCGGATGTCTTCGGGACGGACCACGCCGTCCACAAAACCCACGGTGAAACCGAGGCCGTCAGGGTCCTTCAGGACACCGGCCAGCTGTGCTGCCGAGGCATCCACGGGGACGGCTGCAGCCTCGGTAAGCCAGCGGCGCACAAGTGCCACGGACTGCTCTGCGAGCTGCGGATTGGGGACTGCGCCGGCGACGTCGCGGTCCTCAAAGATTTCGGTCATAAGCTGGTGCTCTTTTCGTCTAACAAGTGGCTATCCCCCCGGGGTACTGACCAATCATCCGCTTGTAGTTCAATTAGATAAAGCGATCTTTTCCCACCAATACCGGTTAGGTCTTCCGAACAATCGAAGGGGTGCTCTGCATGCTCGATATCCGCCGCCTGCGGCTGCTGCGCGAGCTGAAGGTCCGGGGCACTTTGGCCTCGGTTGCCACCGCCCTGAACTTCAGCCCGTCCTCGGTTTCACAGCAGCTGGCGCTGCTGGAAAAAGAGGTGGGCGTTGAGTTGCTGCGCAAAACCGGACGGCGGGTCACACTGACCCCACAGGCCGAGATCCTGGTGGATCATGCCGCGCAGATCCTGGACTCAATGGAACGTGCGGAGGCGGATCTGGCGGAGTCCCTGACCACGGTCACCGGTACGGTGCGGCTAGCGGTTTTCCAGTCCGCGGCACTGGCCCTGGTTCCAGATGCTCTCACCATCCTGGGGCGGGACTACCCCGAAGTGCGGATCGAAATGACCCAGCGCGAACCGGAAACGGCGCTGTACGAAACCTGGGCACGGGATTTTGATCTGGTGATCGCGGAACAGTATCCCGGACATGCTGCTCCCCGGTATCCGGGGCTGGACAGGATGCAGCTCACTACTGACGCCATCCAGCTCGCCGTACCCGAGGACCGGCTGGGCGGAGCGGATATCCGGTCCATTGCCGACACCGCCTCCTGCGCCTGGGTGATGGAACCCCGCGGAGCGGCCTCCCGGCACTGGGCGGAGCAGGCCTGCCGCCAGGCCGGCTTCGAACCGGATGTCCGCTATGAAACGGCAGACCTGCAGGCGCAGATCCGGCTGATTGAGTCCGGCAACGCCGTCGGCCTGATGCCCGAACTGGTGTGGACCGGCCGCACCCCCACCGTGCGGCTGCTGGACCTGCCCGGCATGCCCCGGCGGACCATCTTCACGTCGGTCCGGGAAGCCGGCAGCCGCCGCCCCGCCATCCGGGCCTGCCGCGAGGTCCTAGAGCGGACGGCCCGGCTGGTGGCGTAAGGCCCGGTGCGGTTCGTCTGCTCATGGGGGTTTGGGCGCGTCCGTCTGCCGGTGGGGGTTTGGGCGCCTCCGTCTGCCGGTGGGGGTTTGGGCGCCTCCGTCTGCCGGTGGGGGTTTGGGCGCCTCCGTCTGCCGGTGGGGGTTTGGGCGCCTCCGTCTGCCGGGATGGGGTTTTCCGCACGGTTCGGGTTTCTGCTGCCGGTTTGGGACATCGCTCCTCCGCAAACCGGCAGGAATTTCCCAAACGGGCAGGGAAACCACAAAGCGGCAGGGAGGGTTTCCGGTGGTTTGTCTCCCCGATTCCCCGGGAGGACTGAGGTTATTGCCGGACGGACTCAGCCTGCCCTTTAGAGCCCACACGTTGCCTGAATGTCGGCAATGGTGCTTTGCCACGCAAACATATCGAATCCCGACGCGGCATCCGGGCTTTCAGCAGCACTAATGGCCGTACCCAAGGACAAAATGAACTCCTCCAACTGCACGTTCAAGCCCTCCGGCGCGGTGGCGGCGATGCTGCGGATCTGCATCGCCACTGTGCGGGCGCTCTCCGGTGGCGCATTGAATCCGTAGGTGCCCTCCTGGATTCTGACAAAATAGATGGCCTGGGAAAGCGGCGCTTTGCTCTCCGGTCCGGCGAGCTTGCGGCAGGATTCCTCCAATGGATCCTTCGCTGAGGCTACCGGGGTTACAGGAGGGGCGGCCGGGGAGGAATCCGACGGCGCTGCAGCGGGTAAGGCTTCTTCCGTTGCCGAACTGCACCCGGTCAGCAGCATCAGGGCAAGGGCCATGTTGACAGCGGTTTTTCGCATAGGTTCCCCCGGGCTCCGTGGACAGTTGCCCCAGCCTAACCCAGAACCAGTTAGGCCCGAGCTTGGACTCCAGCCGTGCGCTGTGCCGATTGGACCTGCAGTCGCTGATCGCGGAACTGGTTGCCTGAGGCACGATGCGGGTTCGCCTGCCCGGCCTGTTTTCCGCACGGTTCAGATTTTTTCGCACTGTTTGGGCTTATCCGCACGGTTCAAACCGTCCGGAAACCACCAAACCGGTCGATTTTTCCCTCCGCACGGAGGGGAACGCAGCAAACGGCGGGCCCCGGGAAACCCAGGACCCGCCGCTGTGGTTCTGCGCTGTTGCGGTTCTACGCCGCTGTGGTTCTACGCCGCTGTGGCTGCACGCCGCTGTGGCTGCACCCGGTGAAACCGATAACTACACGCGGTGAAACCGATACCTAGCGGCTGCCGCCGGAGCTGCCCGAGCTGCCGGAGTCCGAGCCACCGGAACCCGAACCGCCTGAGCCGCCGGAGCCGGACCCGCCCGATGTGCCTCGCCGAATGTTGGCCTCGTCAACATCCGTGTCGATCTGCTCCTTGCGCACCTCTTCGGAAATGCTCTCCGTGTCCGTCACGGTCTCTGTCTCCAGCCGCACCCGCTCCACCGGTTCAGTGTGCTTGGAGATCACAGGTTCCTCGGCATGCAGGGTGACCTCGTGCTCATCCTCGGTCAGCTCGGCACCGGAAAGGGCGTCACCCGCGTTGGCATCCGTGATGGGCTCGCGCTCAATCCGGACCTCCTCGTGGCTGACCGGAACCTGCTGGGTCACCGTTTCCGTCACGATGTATTTGCGCAGCCGAGCCTTGCCCACGGAACGGTTTTCAGTGCCAACGTTCAGGCGCTCCTCGGACCGGGTCATGGCGTCATCGATGTTGGCTCCGGACCGGGACTGATCCGAAAGGTCTGACGTGCCCGCGCCACTCGAGGTGCCGGCAGTACGCTCGTCAGAGACCAGCCCGGCGTCCGCATCGCTGCCGGACATACCGCCTAAGCTACGGCTGGAGGTGGTGCCGCCGTCGGTCAGCGTTCCGCTGTCGGCGGAAATCGTTTCCGTTTCAGTGATGGACTCGCTCGAACCGTCGTCGTAGGCGAACCCGTAGTACCGGTAGAGGGTCACTTCCTCTTCCGGACTGATGGAGCCGTCACTGTCGATGTGCGGCGCGTTCCTGACCTCTTCCTTGGAATACGGCACCAGGACGTCAACACCGTCAACGCTTGCTTCGGTGAGGGGAATGAACGTTTCCGACGTACCGAAAAGACCGGTGTTCACCGTGACCCAGGCCGGCTCGTCCGTTTGGTCATCCAGGTAGAACGTGCCGACCGAGCCGATCCTGTCACCGTTGGGGCCCAGCACATTGCCGGACCCGGCCATAAGCCCTTCGACCTGCTGATTCGTGATCATCGTGTTCTCCTCGCGACAGCGAATCCGCCGAGTCGGTTGACCGGCGGCGGTTCACCACAGACCGCAGGAGGAGGACGCTGGCTTGTCCACGTGCATCCCGGCGGCCAGTTGGTTTGGAAGGGACCTGGCAGATACCAAGCCCACTTACAATTCCAACCCGCTGCCGGGACCCCGTCAATAGGTACCGGCAGCCCGAAGAGCCAGAGTGCCCGTCCGGGGGACGGGCACTCTGCAGGACAGGCAGGACGGCACGTGCAACCGCACAGGCAACCAGGCGCGGCCAACCGCACAGGCAACCAGGCACGGACAACCGCACAGGCAGGAGGGGCACAGACAGTCAGGCGACCCGTCCGCCCGGGAGAAGAAAGCCTATGCGTCCTTCAGCAGGCTGTCGCGGACCTGCCGGCGCAGCACCTTGCCGAGCATGGACTTGGGCAGCTCCTCGATGGCAAGGATCTTCCGCGGCACCTTGTAGGGGGTAAGCCGTTCCCGGCAGTAGGCGCGCAGGGCGGCCTCGTCCAGTTCCGCACCTTCCTGGAGCACGACGGCGGCCACCACCTGCTCGCCTCCGTCGGCGCGGGGCAGTCCCACGACGGCGGCGTCGAGGATGAGCTGGTGGGTGCGCAGCACTTCCTCCACCTCCGTCGGGGAAACGTTGAACCCGCCGGTGATGATCAATTCCTTGCGCCGGTCCACCACCTTCACAAACCCGTCCTCATCAACGGTGACGATGTCCCCGGTCCGCAGCCAGCCGCCGTCGAGCAGTACCTCTGCGCTGCCTTCGGGGTTGTTCCAGTATCCGGCGAACACCTGGGGTCCCCGGATCAGCAGCTCGCCGGGGGTGCCGGGATCCACATCGTTCTCCGGAGCTTCCGGATCCACCACACGCATCTCGGTGCTGGGGAACGGAACGCCGATGGTGCCGTTGCGCCGGGAAGGGGCAAAGGGGTTGCCCAGTGCCACGGGCGAGGATTCGGTCAGGCCGTAGCCCTCCACCAGCAGCCCGCCGGAAACCTCTTCCCAAAGCTGGACGGTAGCTGCCGGCAGGGTCATGGCACCGGAAATGGCGTAGCGGATGGTGGAGAGGTCCACACCGCGCTTCTTGGACTCCAGCGCGGTCTTTTCATAGATGGGCGGCACGGCGCAGAAGACCGTGGGCTTGGACTTCTTCGCCGCGGTCATCACCAGATCCACATCGAACTTGGGGAAAAGCACCAGCCGCGAGCCGGTGAGCACGGAGAAGGTCAGGTACAGGGTGAGGCCGAAGGCGTGGAACATCGGCAGGACACCGTAGATGACTTCCTTGCCCTCCTGCGCTCCGTGCATCCAGGCCTTGCCCTGCAGGGCATTCGAGCGCAGGTTGAAGTGCGTGAGCATTACCCCCTTGGGCACACCGGTGGTGCCAGAGGTGTACTGCAGTGCCGCCAGGTCGGTGACCTTGGGGCGCGGATGGTCCTTCGCCAGCGGCGCGGTGTCCAGCAGCTCCTCCCAGGCCAGGGTGTTTTCCGTCTTCGCCGTCAGTCCCTGGCGGGTCCGCCGTACCGACGGCAGCGGCAGGGTCAGCGCCATCCGCTTCAGCCGGGGCATGGCCTTGGTGATGTTCACGGCCACGATGGTGTCCACAGCGACGTCGTCCGGGAAGTCCTGGACCTTTTCCACCACCTTGTCCCACACGATGGCGACCTTGGCACCGTGGTTTTCGAACTGGTGGCGCAGTTCCCGCTCGGTGTACAGCGGGTTGTGGCCGACGACGACGGCGCCCAGGCGGAGCACGGCGTAGAACGCAATGAGGTACTGCGGGCAGTTGGGCAGGATGACGGCTACGCGGTGGCCCTTGCGCACACCCAGGCGGCGCAGGCCTTCGGCGGCCCGGTTGATCCGGTCGCCCAGCTCCTTGTAAGTGGTCTCAGCGCCGAAGAATTCCAGTGCCACCTTGCTGCCGAAACGGTCCACCGCGTCTTCCATCATGGCGGTGAGGGATTCCGTGGGCAGGTCAATCTGCGCCGGAACACCGCTCTGATAGTTCTTCACCCACAGCGGTTCAGACACAGATTCGGCAGCAGCGGACATGGATAGGCTCCTTAGTTTGGCTAACAACGACTATATCGAGGCACCGCTTCCGGAGATAAAAAACGAGGCCGGGGCCACCCTGGTGCCCGCTTCCGGCGCAGATCACACCTGCTGTGGCGGAGAAGTGGCGCAGAAGCGCCGGGCTGGCGGCGCCGGGAGCCGGGCGGCTAGGCGTCCTGGCCGGCTAGGCCG
>NZ_JBNHFW010000004.1:0-162804 GCF_059090685.1 Arthrobacter sp. Y3225209 | reverse complement strand
GGCCGCGGAGGCGGTGGCCCTGGCAGCCGGGGAGGCGCGCGCCCCGGGCGCGGACCTTACCCGCCTGCTGTCCGACCTGCGTTCCGGCCGGGACCCGGGACATCGGCGGTGGGCTGAAGACGTCCGGCGGATGGAGACGGTGGCCCGGAAACAGCATCCACCGGCGTCCGTGGCCGGGCAGCACCCCTGGGTCCCCGATCCGGAGGAAGGTTCGGGGTACGTGCTTGCCTTGGCGTTCCCGGACCGGATTGCCCGGCGGGTGCCGGGCACCGGGCCGGAGCGCTATCTGCTCGCCTCCGGCACCCGGGCGGGCCTTCCGGCGGGCAGTAGCCTTGGCGGCCAGGAGTGGCTGGCCGTGGCAGAGGTGGCGCGTGCTGCCGGCCGGGATGCCGCGGGCACGGGCGCCGTGATTCGGGCTGCCGCACCCTTGTCAGCAGCGTCCGCCGAAGCCGCTGCTGCGCATCTGCTCACGGATACAGTGGAGGCCCGGTTTGCCGGCGGGCGGGTCAGCGCCCGTCAGGAACGCCGGCTGGGCGCCATTGTGCTCTCCTCTACACCGGTCCGGGCTTCCGTTGAGGCCGGCCGGGATGCCGTTGGCCGTGCGTTGTTGAAGGAGGGACTGGACATTATCGGCTTTTCACCGGCTGCCGGCACGCTGCGCCGGCGGATGGCACTGCTGCACCGGGAACTGGGGGAACCGTGGCCCGATGTTGCCGAGCAGGCGCTGCTGGCCAGGCTCCAGGACTGGCTTGCACCGGAGCTCGACGCACTGGCGGCCGGCAGCCCGGTGCGCGGCATCGACCTCACCGAACCGCTCCGGCGTCTGCTTCCGTGGCCCGAGGCCGCGCACATGGGGGAGCTGGTTCCCGAACGGCTTGAGGTGCCCAGCGGCTCGCACGTGCGGATCGACTATGCAGGGGAGCGGCCCGTGGTAGCCGTGAAGCTGCAGGAGTGTTTCGGGTGGGCACAGACTCCCCGCCTGGTCCAGGGCAGGGTTCCGGTCCTCTTTCATCTGCTCTCACCGGCGGGCCGGCCGCTGGCGGTGACGGATGACCTGGCGTCCTTTTGGTCCGGACCGTATGCACAGGTGCGGGCTGAGATGCGGGGCCGGTATCCCAAGCACCCCTGGCCCGAAGATCCCTGGCAGGCCAAGGCAACGGCACGCACCAAGGCCCGGATGTAGGGGCGGGGTTCCGGGGCGGTACTGAGTGCAGAGTCACAGCCGCCTTGCCCCGCCGCGAAGCACGGCGGGTTTTAGGCTGGAAGGGCAGCGCGCCGTCCTGTGCTGCCGTGAAAGGCTGTCTGCACCCGTGAAGTACTCCGTCCGTGAATTCCTGAGTATCCCCTCCGGCCGCGGACACCGCTTCCCGGCCGTGCGTGTTGGCCTGGGGATGCTGCTGCCGCTTTTGGTACTGATTCCGGCCGGACGTACCGATCTGACCATGTGTGCCATCTTTGGTTCCCTGACCGGCGTGTTCGGGCGCAGCGAACCGCACTGGCGGCGGCTGAAGCAGCAAACCGCTTCCGGCGTGCTGATGGTCCTGACGGTGATGGCCGGGGTGGCCTTGTCCCAGGCCGGCCGCGGACCCTGGACAGTGGTATTCACCGGAACCCTGATTGCTGCGGGCATCTCTGTGGCTGCGGATTCCCTGCGGGTGCGCCCGGCCGGCCCGTTCACTTACATTTTGCCTTTACAGCGACGTCGGCCGCGCCGTTTGCCGGTTCGCTGGTCGAAGCATTTCTCACCGTCACGGCAAGTACGCTGCTGGCGGTGCTGTTGGGAGTGGCCGGCCGGCTGCACGCCCGCCGGCATAGCCCGGGCCGTCTCCGGGAGCCGGCGGCACGGCCGGGAAGCCCGAGGCGTGCCCGCCGGTTGCTGGTCTACGCAAGCCGTTACGCCGCAGCAGTAGGCATTGCCGGCACGGTATCCGCAGGGCTCGGCCTCGGACACGGATACTGGGCAATGCTGGCTGCCTGCGCCCCACTGGCCGCCGTCGAACTGTCCCGGGGACCAGCCAGGGCAGTGCACTTCATTGCCGGCACCTATGCCGGCGTACTGTTTTCCGCCCTGCTGATGCAGGTGCCCTGGTCAGCCGTGCAGCTGGCATTGCTGCTGGCCATGCTGCAGTTCAGCGGTGAACTCTATGTGGTCAGGCATTACGGCGCCGCCATGGTGTTCCTGACGCCCGTGGCGCTGATGATGACGGGATTTACGCACGGCGGAGACGTGTGGGCGCTAACCATGGACCGGTCACTGCAAACTACTATTGGTGCGCTGGTGGCGCTGGCAGTGGTCGCCGTCACCACTCCGCGGCATGCGGGATCCAGGGTGCGGGGCTAGCGCCGGGTAGCAATGAAAAGCTGCGCGGGTCCGCGGACCCGGGCCTGAACCGGGTCCCCAAGATAAAGGACGCGGCAGCCCTCTGATACGGGTGTGGTGGTGCCACCCACGGTGATTTCCGCGCGCCCCTTCGCTGAGAGCACTATGGCAAAACGGCCCAGCTGGACGGTCTCTTCGGTGTCATCCAACACCGCACGCCCCAGATGCAGATCCTCGCTCCACAGCGGAATCCTGTCCTGGAAGCCGTCAACTGGGATAACCGGCAGGGGGGCCGGCGTTGGCTGGTCCTCACGCAGGACCTGCTGGAGTTCACCGGTATCCACGTAGTCCCTGGTCAGGCCCACCCGTAGCGAGTTCTCGGAGATGCTCATCAGCACCACTGCCTGACCGGACACGTAAGTATGCAGGCAGCCCGCCGGTGTGACCATGGCCTGGCCTGGTTCCAGATGGATGTGATTCATGCAGACGGCGTAAAGGATGCCGCGGTCCCCGGGAAACAGTTCGCGGAGACGGCGAACCGTGGCCACGGTATCGGCCACCGCCCCGGTGGGGTTCGTGGCCCTGTCCACTGCAAAATTTGTCTCCCGCAGCGCCCGCTGCTGCTCGTCACGCGTCATCCGCAGCACGGCGTGGCTGGGCGATTCATGCTGAAAGGTGACGAAAGACCGGAGCCAGGGCAGATCCAACCCCTCGGCGACCTCCCGGAGGGTCGCAGGGTTACGCTCGCCGGACAATACGCTGACGGGGCTTACCGCAACGGCTACTTCCACCTTGGCATGGCAATCTTTGTAATTGCGGTTGCCTGCACCCATGGGTACGCCCCGGGCCTGCTCGCGGATAAAGCCTGCCTGGGCCTGCTCCACGGAGGGGTGGATCAGGATCGGGGGTGGAGCCCCCGCATCCAGCAAACGCATCCGGAAGGGGACAGGGTGTTGGGGCAGGGCATCCGGGCCGGTGAAGTGCTCCGGATGCTGTTCGGCGAGACGGTCCAGGGCATCCGGTATGTCGGCAGGGTTCCAGTCGATCAGCAGACCGGGGCCGCGGGCAGCGGTCAGAGTGCCCCGCTGTGAAACGGTAGGGACGGGGTCATACAGATGTGGAGTCAACATCTTAGAACTCAAATCACCTTGATTTGTGCACTCAAAATGCCTGTTGAATAATCTTAACGCTGTCCACATCCGGGCTTGACACCGCGGGCGGGGTTCCCGCTGTGAGGATGCGTATGCACGCCTGTGATGTTCGCCCGTGAAGTCTGCCGGGTTCCACCCGCCCCGGGGCAAGCCTGCACTCGATGCATTCATTCACTCTCCCGGACCGGGTGCAATAATTGTCCGCAGACCAATAGGCAGTGACCCAGACCCGGAAGAGGTTGCGGACAGACATGGCATGCATAACAGCTCCGGACTCCAGGCGCGGAAGGTGCTGAGACCATGGAATTCCTGATACTGCTGATCGGACTGCTGTTCGGAACCGTACTGGCTGCCGGCGTCGGTGAACGTATCCGCCTTCCGTACCCGGTGCTGATGCTGATCTTCTCCGCCCTGATCGCTTTTCTGCCGATCATTCCCGAGGTGCACATCAACCCGGAACTGATCCTGCCGCTCTTCCTGCCGCCGCTGCTGTACGCCGCGGCGCAACGAAGCTCCTGGTCCGTCTTCCGCCTGCGGTGGCGGTCACTGGTGCTCCTGGCCGTAGCCCTGGTCGCAGTCACAGTTGCGGTGGTTGCCGGGGTTT
This sequence comes from Arthrobacter sp. Y3225209, assembly GCF_059090685.1. NCBI lineage: Bacteria > Bacillati > Actinomycetota > Actinomycetes > Micrococcales > Micrococcaceae > Arthrobacter > Arthrobacter sp. Y3225209. Next base: position 158,729 of record NZ_JBNHFW010000004.1, on the reverse strand, counting down.
CCTGGGCCATGATCCCGGCCCTCGGACTGCCGGCCGCAATTGCCCTGGGTGCCATTGTCGCCCCGCCGGACCCGGTGGCGGTGGAAGCGGTGGCAGGCAAGGTAAAAATGCCGCGCCGCCTGATCACCGTGCTCCAGACAGAGGGCCTGTTTAACGACGCCATCGCCATCGTGATCTTCCAGGCCGCCGTGGCGGCCAGCACCAGCGGAGGTGAAGTCGGATGGGATGTGGTTCCGAGGTTCCTTATCGGTGCAGCGGGAGCCGTCCTCCTGGGCCTGGCCATGGCGTGGCTTGTCGGCAGCCTGAACCGTTTTGTCCCGAACATGGTGGCCCGTTCGGCAGCTACTCTGGTGGCGCCCTATGCCGTGTACCTGATTGCTGAAGAAGCGCACTTTTCGGGGGTGGTGGCAGTGGTGGTCACCGCACTGGAACTTGGACGCCGGGCCCGCCCGCAGGATTCCGAGGAACGGCTCACCCGTACCGCTTTCTGGGACGTGGTGGAGATGCTGACCACTGGTGTTGCGTTTGGCCTGGTGGGCATCGAGATGCGGTACATCATCGAGGACGAGGGGGCGGAACTGCTCGGCTTCGTTCCCGGAATTGCCGCAGTATGCGTGGCCGTCCTGGTGGTGCGGTTCCTGTGGATGCTGGGTATCTACCGGCTGGGCGGAACCGAGATGAACCGGGTTCCCGGCTCGCTGAAGGAAGTCCTCGTGCTGACCTGGTGCGGCATGCGCGGGCTCGCCACCCTGGCGCTGGCCCTGGCGCTGCCCGGCACCACCATGGCCGGGGAGGCCCTGCCCGGCCGGAACTTCGTGGTCGCGTGCGCCGCGGCCGTACTCGTGGTCACGCTCGTTATACCCGGCCTGACCCTGCCCTGGCTGATGCGGGTCCTCAAGCTGCCCGATAACCACCGGGACGCGGACCGCAAGGAACGCGAACTGGCGCTTCGCGCGGAACGGGCAGCCATAGAAAGCATGAAACGCTCCACGGCAATTGCGCAGCTTCCGCCGGAACGCCGGGCCGTGCTGGCCAAGCGGATGTCCTCGCTGCACTCAATGCTGCAGGGCGATGACGAGCCGGATCCGCAGAAGCTGCTGGACCGCAAAGCCACCCTGGAACTCATGGATGTGGTCCAACGTGAAGCCATGGACGCGGCACGGCGCGAGGTGCTCGCAGCCCGACGCCGCCCCGGCACGGATCCCGAGGCCGTGGACCGGGTGCTGCGGCGGCTGGATCTGAGGACCGTCACCATGGACCACCGGGAACGGCACTAGGCTCCTTCGCGGCTAGACTGCGGGTTTATGAGCGAAAACGATCAGTCCTGGCCGCTTTTGGGGCTGGCATGGGTGGTGCAGGCGGCTGCCGCCATCACCCTGGCGGTGGCAGTGGTGATATTGCAGCTGTGGATTCTGCCGGAGCCGGTGCTGCTCACTCTGCTGCTGGCACTGATCCTTGGGTCCGTGGTGATGCTCCTGCTGGCCGCCCCGCTGATCTTCACCTGGCTGCGCAGCCGCGTCCGGCGGACCTGGGTGATGGTGCTGGCCATGGCTGCCGTGGCCGTGGTGTTTGGCTGGTGGCTGGTGGTTGCCTGCGTCCTTGGGTTCGGGCTGCTGGTCATTGGCTTCGGATAGCCCGGATTAATCCCCGGGTGTTCCAAACGCATAGGATGGCAGGCCGGGCATCGATCGCCGCGTGCCCCAGCAACTATGCGTGATTGGATTTCACCCCTTTGAGTCTTGACCCCCACACCAACTCTTCACCGCTGCCCGCAGCGGGCACCACAAAACGCGCCGGACGGAAACCGGCACCGGACGCCCTGGATCCGCGGACGAAAACCGTTATCGGGCTGCTGCTCGTTTCCTCATTTGTCGTCATCCTGAACGAAACCATCATGAGCGTGGCTCTGCCCCGGCTGATGGCGGACCTGAACATCACTGCGGGAACCGCCCAGTGGCTTACCACCGGGTTTATGCTCACCATGGCCGTGGTAATCCCCGCGACCGGGTTCCTGCTCCAGCGCTTCTCCATGCGCGGCCTGTTTATGACCGCCATGTCCCTGTTCAGTGCCGGCACCCTCCTCGCTGCCCTGGCTCCCGGATTCGGTGCCCTGCTGGGCGGGCGGATCATCCAGGCCGGCGGTACGGCCATCATGATCCCGCTGCTGATGACCACGGTGCTGAATGCGGTGCCTGCGCACAGGCGCGGCCGCATGATGGGAACCATTTCGATTGTGATCGCCGTGGCTCCGGCCATCGGGCCGACCGTTTCCGGCATCATCCTCAATGCGCTGGACTGGCGCTGGATGTTCTGGCTGGTGCTGCCCATTGCCCTGCTCTCGCTGGTCCTGGGGACAGTCTTCATCCGCAACCTGACCGAACCGAAACGGGTTCCCTTCGATGCCCTGTCCATAGTGCTCTCCACCTTTGCCTTCGGCGGAATCATCTTCGGCCTGAGCAGCATCGGAGAGGCGGCCCAGGGCAAGGAACTCATGCCGCTGTGGATCCCCCTGGCCGTCGGTGCACTGGCCATGGCCGGGTTTGTGTACCGCCAGCTGGTGCTCCAGCGCTCTGACCGGGCACTGATGGACCTGCGCACTTTCACCAGCAAGCCGTTTGTCATAGCTGTGGTTATGGTGCTGGTGAGCATGATGGCCCTGTTCGGCTGCCTGATTGTGCTCCCGCTCTACCTGCAGAACGTGCTGGGCCTGTCCACTCTGGAAACCGGTCTGCTGCTACTGCCCGGCGGTGCGGTCATGGCAATCCTGTCCCCGATTGTCGGCGGTCTCTTTGACCGTTTCGGACCCCGGCCGCTGGTGATTCCCGGCGCCCTGGTGCTGAGTGCTTCGCTCTGGGGCATGACCATGCTGACGGAGGACTCTCCGGTGCCACTGGTAATCCTGCTGCACTGCTTCCTGAACGCCGGCCTCGGCTTTATCTTCACCCCGCTGTTCACCTCTGCACTCGGTTCCCTGGACCGCACGCTGTACTCGCACGGCAGCGCCATCATCAACACGCTCCAGCAACTGGCAGGAGCGGCAGGTACGGCAGTCTTCATCACGCTGATGACAGCCGGCACCACCGCTGCAGTCAATGACGGCTTGGCGGCCATCCCGGCAGCAGCGGCCGGAATCCATACGGCCTTCTTCTGGGGCGCCGTGATCTCCCTGGTGGCACTGGCGGCGTCATTCTTTGTCCGCCGTCCCGTGAACGAACTGCCTGACGGGGTGGGCGTCCACTAACCCGGTGTGCCTGTTGTTCGGCAGCGGCGGCCACTATCCTCGGTAACGCAGGTGCAATCCGCCCCATCACAGGCACTGCACTCCGGGAAGTGGCACCATGTCCGAGCACAGGCAAGCCCCCGGCGGAAACCGCGTCCGGATGCTGCTGGCCCTCGCGGGCCCGGCGGTCCTGTTCGGCGTGGTGTCCGCCCTGGTCCTTTTTGGTCTCGACAGGCTGAGCCTGCTGCTCGAACACTGGGTCTGGGCCGACCTGCCGGCCGCCGTCGGCGCGGATCCCGCGGGCGGCTGGTGGATTCTGGGCACCTTGACGATTACCGGGCTCGCCGTGGGACTCACTGTACGGTTTGTGCCAGGCCATGCCGGCCCGGATTCAGCAGCTGCCGAACTGGGCGGTCCGCCGCTGCCGCCCGGCGTGGTGCCGGGGCTCGCCCTGGCTGCAGTCCTTGGCCTGGCCGGGGGCGTCAGCCTGGGACCGGAGAATCCGATTATTGCCATCAATACCGCCCTGCTGACCGCGCTGGCAGGGCGGTTTTTCGTCCGCATACCCGCCCGGGTGATCGCCGGCCTCGCGGTGGCAGGAACCGTGGGTGCCCTGTTCGGCACACCCGTGGCGGCCGCCCTGCTTTTTACCGGGCTGGCCGGCGCAATGCGCACCGGGGGAGCCCTCTTTGACAGGCTTTTCCTGCCGCTCGTCTCCGCCGGTGCCGGAGCAGTAACCATGACCCTGCTCGGTGGCACGCTGCTGCAGGTCCGGATCCCGCCCATGGGCGCCCCGGACGGCTGGGACGTACTGGCGGCGCTGGTGATTGCTCCGCTGGCGGCCGCATTCGGCCTGCTCGGGGTAGCGGTCTTCGCCCGGGTGCACAGCGGATTCCGGCGGCTGGGAAGCCCTGTCCTCTACACCACGCTCGGGGGAGTGCTGCTTGGCCTGCTGGGTGTGATCGGCGGGCCGGTGACCCTGTTCAAAGGGGCGGCCGAATCCGCGCGCCTGCTCCAAAACCCGGGCGGCGAGGAACCCTGGGCCCTGCTCGGTGACGCACTGGTGAAACTCGCCGCCCTGGTCATAGCGGCGGCAGCAGGCTTCCGTGGCGGGAGGATTTTTCCTGCCGTTTTTATCGGCGTTGCCGCCGGCCTGGCGGTCGCCGGGTTTGTGCCGGGCATACCGGTAGCGCTGGCCGTGTCCGCGGCCGTGCTCGGGCTGGTACTTGCCGTGGCCCGGGACGGCTGGATGGCCCTCTTTATCGCCGTGGTGATCACCGGCGACGTCACCGTGACCGGCGTCCTTTGCCTGGCTGTGCTGCCGGCCTGGCTGGTGGTCACCAACGCGCCGCACATGCTCGCCGAACAGGGCGTCCCGGAAAATCCTTGACCACGGGTGTGACGGACTCCATACTAAATGAACGATTAGTTAGTGCTTATGTCAGGAGCCCAGATGACCGTCCTCCAGTCCGCCCGTCCCACCTTCGATCCGAACGACGTCGCCGACGTTGATGCCGACCTGTACCTGCTCGACGAGCAGCTGGATGAGGAGGCAAAACACGTGCAGGCGAGGGTACGCGCCTTCGTGGACCAGGACCTGCTGCCGGTCATCAACGGATACTGGGAGCGGGCCGAGGTGCCGTACGAGCTGATTCCCAAGCTGGCAGCCCTCAACATCGCCGGCGGCACCATCAAGGGATACGGGTGCCCCGGCATGAGCCGGATGTCGGCCTCCATCGCAGCCGCTGAGCTGGCCCGCGGCGACGGCTCCATCAACACCTTTTTCGGGGTCCACTCCGGCCTGGCCATGGGCAGCATCGACATGCTCGGCAGTGAGGAACAGAAACAGCGCTGGCTGCCGGCCATGGCCCGGTTTGAAAAGATCGGCGCCTTTGCCCTGACCGAGCCGGCGCACGGATCCGACTCGGTCTCGCTGGAGACCAGTGCCCGGCGCGAGGGCGATTTCTACGTCCTGAACGGCAGCAAGCGATGGATCGGCAATGCCAGCTTTGCCGACATCGTGATCATTTACGCCCGGGATGAAGCCGACGGCGCGGTTAAGGCGTTTGTCATGGAGAAGGGCGCCGAGGGCCACCCGGCCGGGTATAACGCCGAAGTCATCACCGGAAAGATGGGCAAGCGTGCCGTGCTGCAGCCCAACATTGTCATTGAGGACCTGCGCATTCCGGCCGCGAACCGGCTGGAAAACTGCAACTCCTTCAAGGACGTAAACAAGGTCCTTGCCGCCACCCGCGGGGGAGTGGCCTGGGAGGCGCTGGGACATGCCGTGGCTGCTTATGAGATTGCCGTCGCGTACGCCAAGCAGCGCGTACAGTTCGGCAAGCCGATTGCCGGGTTCCAGCTGGTGCAGAACAAGCTGGCCAACATGCTTGCCCAGCTGACCGCCATCAAGCTGACCTGCTTCCGGCTCAACGAGCTGGGCGAATCCGGCCAGATGACCAGCCCCATGGCATCCATGGCGAAAATGTTCGCAGCGCGGCAGGGACGCTGGATCTGCCAGGAGGCACGGGACATCATGGGCGGCAACGGACTGCTGCTCGAAAACCATGTGGCAAGGCACCTGACCGACATGGAGGTGGTCTTCACCTATGAGGGCACCGACACCATGCAGTCCCTGATTCTGGGCCGGCACATTACCGGCCTGTCGGCCTTCGCCTAGAGCATCAGAGGCCAGCCGGAGAACAGTTGACGGATACCGCTATGGGTGTTGGGGCCCGCCAACCCGCAGCCCCAGCACCCTGCCGGTGTTCCCCGCCATCGGGTCCATGGCCTCCGGCCACTGTGCGGTCATCATAAAAAGCAGTCCGCCGTCGTCTCCTCCCACAGCACAGGAAAAACAGCCCTGCTCCAGCTGTACGGACTCCACAACGTCCCCGCCGGGCCGGATTCGCACACACCGCTCACCGGGCACTTCGGCAAACCAAATGCCGCCGGCACCGTCCCAGCAGATGCCGTCCGGGGCACTGCCGGGCACCCCGGCCCACTCGCCCGCGGGGGTGAGCGTGCCATCGGCATTGATAGTGAAGGATGCCAGGCGGCCGGCGTTGGATTCGGCCACCACCAGGGTGCTGCCGTCCTCGGAGACCAGCATTCCGTTGGGGAAGGACAGTCCGCGGGCGACTGTCTCGGCGGAGCCGTCCGGCCGGACCAGGGCTATGATGCCGTCGCTGCCCGCCCCGGCGGCGTAGTCGGCCCCGATGCCGTTGACGTAGGCGTTGCCGCCGGGGTGGACGGCAATCTCGTTCCAGGGGTGCTCGGAGAGCCGCCGCAGATCGGCCAGCGGGACCAGTCCGGCGTGGGGTACCTCCACCAGCACGGTGCCGTCACTGCCCGAGACCACCACCATCCTGCCGTCAGGCAGCCAGTCAAAGCTGATGGGGAAGGACGGCACCGCTGCGGCACGGCGAATGTTTCCCTGCCGGTCCAGCGCCGAGATGGTGCCCGCTGTCCAGTCCGCAAACCAGAATTCATTGCCGTGCCAGCGTGCGGATTCGCCCATTCCAATGCCGGATGCCAGGGTTGCCGGTTCCGCCATGCTGCACCTCGCTTCATCCGGGTGTTCCAGTGTGCAGGTACAGTATGCCGCCCGCACGGCTCCGGGAACAGACGGTGCGGGTCAGGAGCCGGCGGCGCCAAGCATCCGCAGCGCCAGCATGCTGTGGTTCGCCGCGACGTCGGCCGCGGTGAGCCTTCCGTCCGCGCGGAACCAGCGGGCCACATCGATGCACAGGGACAGAAGAGCGAAAACAGCCAGCCGGGTGTCCGGCACCGAGAACACACCCAGTTCGCGCCCGCGGTCGACGACGGTCCGGAACTCGGCGTCCACCGCACGGCGGATCTCAAGCACCTCGGCCCGGTGCTCATCGCTGAGGGCGGGCAATTCGAAGTTGACCACGCTGGATTTGGTCCGGTTGCTGCTCTGCCATTCCACAAAGTCCCGCACCACGTTGCGGATCTGCTCCACCGGATCCGTGCTCGAGGCCATTCCGGCGCGGACCAGCTCCAGGGTCCGCTCATGGCCCACCTTCGAGATGCTGTACAGCAGCTCTTCCTTGGACCTGTGGTGGACGTACACGGCCCCGGGCGTCACCCCTGCTGCTGCAGCAATGTCCCGCGTAGTGGTGCCGTGAAAACCCTTGGCCGCGAAGGCCTCGGTGGCGGATTCCAGCAGGCGCTGGCCCGTGTCGGTTGCGGGCACCTGATCCTCCGGATTCTGAACAAAATGAGCGTTTAGCAACCAGAGTAACAGGGGAGTGCATCCGGTACGGGGCGGTTAGGCCAGGCGCGAGCGGACAATCTCGCTGACCGTTTTGCCGTCAAACCGGCCGGCCACCCTGGCCGTCACCGGTTTCATGACCTGCCCCATCTGCCGCATGGACGGTTCCGTGCCGCCGGCGCGCAGCCCGGCAATCTCCTCGTCCACGATGGCCTCAACCTCTGTCCGGCTCAGCGCAGCCGGCAGGTACGCCTCGATAATCTCCGCTTCTGCGATCTCCGCCGTGGCGCGGTCCGCTTCCCCTGCCTCGGTGTAGATCCGTGCGGTGTCTCGCCGCTTGGCTGCCTCCTTCTGCAGCAGGGAGATGGTCTGCGCGTCATCCAGCTCCACGGGTGTCTTCCCGGACTTTTCCCGCGTGCCGATTTCACCAAGCACATTGCGGACCGTGGCCAGCGCCGTGCGGTTGCCGGCTTTCATATGCGCTTTCATATCCTGCTGCAGCCGGTCTTTGAGCGTTCCCATACCCTGTTCCTCTTTCCTTGACACAAGTTCCTACCCTCATCCTCCCCTACACGGGAGGTGCCGGTCACAGCGTCCGGAATCACAGTCCGAAAGGGCGGAAGTTGTCTTGAGTCGCTCAAAACAACTGATAGGGTTTTGATATGCAGACGGACGAAGACACGGAACGGCTGGCCGGGAACATCCGGACCGCCGGACTGAAGGTCACCGCGCAGCGCCTGGCCGTACTGCAGGTGCTGCAGCAGACCCCGCACTCCAGTGCGGAGCAGGTTCTTGCTGCCGTCCGCGAGGAATTACCGAACATCTCCGCCCAGGCGGTTTACGGCATCCTGGCCGCCTTTACCGAGGCCGGCCTGGCGCGACGGCTTGAGCCCGCCGGTTCACCGGCCCTGTACGAGTCCCGAGTGGGAGATAACCACCATCATCTGGTGTGCATCCACTGCGGGAAAATCAGGGACGTTGACTGCGTGATTGGCCAGGCACCCTGCCTGGAGCCGTCGGATGATTCCGATTTCACCGTGCTGGCCGCCGAAGTGACATTCAGCGGCATCTGCAGCAGCTGCCGGCAGCTGGCGGAATCCTCCGCCCCGTAGGCAGCACCAACCGTCGAACCACCGGCGGGCCCCTTTCAATGGCGATTACCCCTTTCCGGGCTTCACGCTGCCCGGAAACCGCCCCTGCCCCGGCCTGCACTTGTGCAAACCGGCGGTAGGAACCGGCCCGAGTCTCACCACAACGCGTTATCCGAGGAGAGAACCATGACCATTTTGATCACCCCGACCGCCACCGCCCGTGACGATAACCGCCAGGACTCCGCTCCGCGCCCTGCCGTTGCCGAACGCACGGAACAGGCAGCAGCTCCGATCCGTCCCGAAGGCAGCTACACCAGCCGCTATGACTCCGCTGCGGAAACCCGCTGCACCCCGCGCTCCCGGGGAAGCTACGTCACCGCCGCCAGCCAGCGGACCCGCGCCGCGGGCAGCTACACCTGCACCGACGGAGCATCTGCTCCCCGCCGCGCCCGCGGCAGCTACACCTTTCAGGCGTAGGCAGCGGCAGCTACACCTTTCAGGCGTAGGCAGCGGCGGCATTCCCCGGCGCAGGCTGCGGTGCAGACCGTGCGGCCGCGCCGGGCGGGACGTGCGCAGCCGATAAGCTGAATGCTCGTTGTCCCGCGGGGGCGAGGAAGACCAACCCCCTATGAGAGGACACCATGAGCCTGATCCGGCTGCAGGACGTCAACACATCGTTCGAGAACAAGCAGGTGCTGCGCGAAGCGTTCCTTCGCCTTGAACCCAAGGACCGGATCGGGCTGATTGGACGCAACGGATCCGGCAAGTCCACCATCCTGAAACTCGTGCTGGGCCGGCTCGAACCGGATTCCGGCACAGTCACGGTGGAGCCGGGCCTGCGGATCGGCTACTTCTCCCAGTTCTCCGAACTGGACGGAGAAGCCAGCATCACCGAGGTGCTGGACACCGTCTTTACCGGGATCAAGGACGTCGAAGCGGAGCTCGCCCGCATAGACACGGCCATAGCCGGGGCTCCCGCCGAGAAGGAAATGAACCGGCTCATCACCCGCCAGGCCGAACTGTTTGAGACCATGGACCGGCTGGACGGCTGGGACTACCCCCGCCGCATCGATGCCGTGCTCACCACCCTCGGTTTCACCGAGGCGCACCGCACCTGCGCCATTGACGCCCTCTCCGGCGGCTGGCGGAACCGGGCGGCGCTGGCGAAAATCCTGCTTGAACAGCCGGATGTGCTGCTGCTGGATGAACCAACCAATTACCTTGATGTGGACGGCGTGGAATGGCTTGAGGGCTGGTTCCGCGACTTCCGCGGTGCGGCGGTCATCGTTTCGCATGACCGGAAGTTCCTGGACGCCGTGGTTACCCGCATCGTGGAGGTGGAGAACTTCCACCTGCACGAATACCCCGGCAACTTTGCGGAATACGTTGTGCAGAAGCAGTTCCGGCTGAAAACCCTGCAGGCCCAGTTTGTGCATGAAGCCGAACTGTTGGCCTTTGAAGCAGAGGGCATCGCGGACCGCCGTGAGGCGGCCAAGGCCGGCGGCCGGCTGAGCAGCCAGCTGGCCCGGATCAAGAAGTCCCGGGCACCCCGGCCGGTGGATGAAATCATCACCGGGATTTATGCCGGCCTGCACGTCAAGGACGTGCTGGGCCGTTTCCGCTCACTGTCCAAGTCCTACGGCGACAAAGTGCTCTTCAGCGACCTGAGCTTTGAAGTGAACAAAGGCGACCGGATTGCCGTCACCGGCACCAACGGCAGCGGCAAGACCACCCTGCTGCGTGTCCTCACGGGGGAGGAAACCCCCGACTCCGGCGAGGTCAGCTGGCCCAAGGGCCCGTCCATGGTCTCCTACAACAAAATGCTTGAGGCGCTCGACGACGGCGACACGGTCACCCACGCGGTTAACGCCCTGCCGGGATCCCTTGCCTTCAGTGCCACGAAAAAGTCCGTGAACCGCTTCCTGACCATGTTCCAGTTCTCCGAAGCGGACCTGACCCAGAAGATCGGCAACCTGTCCGGCGGCCAGCGTGCCCGGGTGGCCATGGCCCAGTGCCTGCTTTCCGGCGCACCCGTCTTGCTGCTGGACGAGCCAACCAACCACCTGGACATGTCCAGCACCCAGGTGATGGAACGGGCCCTGATGCATTTTCCCGGTGCCGTGATTGTGGTCAGCCATGACCGGTTCTTCACCGAGAAGATCGCCACCCGCCGCCTCATCTTCGGCGCCGAAGGATCCGCCCCGGGGCAGGTGGAAATCCGCGAAGCCTAGGAAAAGCCCTGGCAGGGGATTAGCACCCGCTGTTACGTTGGCGGAATGGGTGTGTACGGGCACGGTTCGCAGGAGCCCTGGCCTGCCGGGCCACGCGCGGCACCGCCGGTGCTGATGGCCCAGACCTGGGCAGACGTGGTGTTCCTGCACTGGCGCATGGATCCCGCAGCGGCCGTCCCGTTTATGCCGCCGGGCGTGGAACCGGACGTTCTTCATGGTGCCACCTGGGTGGGGCTGATCGGGTTCCACGCGCCAAAGACGCGGTTTTTGGGACGGATCGGCATGCCCTACGTCGGCTCCTTCACGGAAATCAACGTGCGGCTGTATTCCCGCGGCGCAGACGGCAGCGCGGGGGTTCTGTTCCTGTCCCTGGACGCATCCCGGCTCGCTCCCGTGCTCGTGGCACGCTCGCTGCGGATTCCCTATGTCTGGTCGCGGTGCAGGCCGGTCCGCGCCGGCACGGCCCGGGGGTACGACGTCGAGCGGTTCGGCAGGCAGGCACGTTCCTCCTTCGCTGCGGTTCCGGACTGTGCCCGGCAGGCCGATGATGAGCTCTCGCTGTGGCTGACGGCCCGCTTCGGATTGCATACCGCTTTCGGCGGCAGCACGGTTTTTATCCCCAATTCCCACCGGCCCTGGCCGCTGCACCCGGCGCGGCTGGCACACTGCGACGATGAACTGCTCTCCGCCGCCGGGCTGGATGTCTCCGGCCCGCCGGACACCGTGCACTACTCCACGGGGGTGGACACCCTGTTCGGCCGGCCCCGGCGGGTTGCCTGAAGCGCCTGCGCAGGTGCACTCTGCCGGGTACCGCGCGCCGCACGGCGAAGCAGGCGCTGCAGTCCCTTTTCGCCGCGGTGCATAAGCAGCGCGTGGGCGGCCGTGAGAACCGGCCGGGCAACCGGGGTGAGCAGGCGCATCCACGGCCGGGTCGGCCGGACCCGCCACGATATGTCCATCCGCGTCTGCACCGGCTCCGTCCCGCCGTCAGCGGCCAGGGGAGTCAGGCGGATCTGCCCGCTGCCGGCCAGATCACCGGCGGCGTCGAAATCGATCGAGACCGGGTGGTCCACCGCGGTGGGACGCAGGGTAATGGAAAGACGGTAGCCCAGTGCGGCGCGGAACTGCAGCCGGACGGTGGAGGAGAGCAGCACCGCGGCCCGGTCGCCGCCGGAGGGGGCAGCAGCCGGGGAGACGTCCTGCCGGGTGCAGCCGGGCCACCACCGGGGCCAGTCCATCTCCGGGCCGGCCACCGCCTCCCATACGTCTTCGGGGGAGGCATCAAGCAGCCAGCTGGAGGGAAGGACATAGAGACCGGGCATTGCACCAGCATGCCATCGGCGCCGGGGCGGCGGAAAATACGGTCCCGCCGCCCCGGCCCGGCTCAGCCGGCGTAGGCCGGGGGCAGGGGAAGCCCGCGCTCAGCCATAACCGTCCGCAGCCGGGTGGGGTAATCGGTGATGATGCCGTCCACTCCCAGGTCGATAAGCGCGTTCATGTCCGCCGTCTCATTGACGGTCCAGGGGATAACGCTGAGTCCCAGGTCGTGTGCCTCGGTGATCATCGCCGGAGTGACGCTGGTGGCGATGGGGGAGACGACGTCGTACCCCAGAGACGCGGCCGCCCGGGGAACCGAACCGCCGAAGTCATCAATGTCGATGCCGCCCAGTTCCGGTGCAGCCCCCGGCTGCCCCACGCCCAGATCCTCCGGAGTCCCGGCCAGCGCCACCAGCACCAGTTCCGGGGCCATCCCGGATACCAGGTTCAGCGTGGACCAGTCGAAGGACTGGATAGTGGTGCGTCCGGCCTTGCCTGCCGCGCGGACCTCACTGACAACCGCCTCGGTCAGCGCCACGCTGCCCGGACCGCCGGCCAGCCCCTCTTCGACCTTGGTCTCCACATTGAAGCGGACCGTGTCCGCCCCGTAGCGATCGGCGAGCGCGTACACATCACGCAGTTCCGCAATGGTGTTCCCCTGCGACACCACCTGTTCCGGGTAGCCCGGCAGCTGGGCATAACCGCAATCCAGCATCCGGATCTGCGCCAGGCTAAGCTCCGCCACCCGGTCACCCACGTAGGGAAACTCCGGATCCACGTACGTGGCCGGACCGGTGTCGGCGCACTTCTCCGGCTGGATGGTGTCGTCATGCCAGACAATCACCTTGCCGTCCTCGGTCAGGTGCGTGTCCAGCTCCAAAGTGGTTACCCCCAGTTCCAGGGAATGGGCAAACGCCGCGAGGGACTCCTCGGTGTTTTCCCCGCGCCCGCCGCGGTGGGACTGCAGATCGAAGGCCCGTTCGGTGCCGGACCGCATAACGTCCACCATCACGTCGAAGATGCGGGTGTTCTCGTACACCCCGGTGAGCATTTCGGCGCCCGGCCCCATGGCCGTCAGGGGCACGTCGTCGCCGGTGTGGCCGTTGGTGGTCCAGTCAATCCGGAACTGCTGCTCCGAACCGGCAACGTCAAAGGGTTCCTCCTGCACCGGGCTGTCAGGATTCGTCGGGTCTGCGCCGCCCAGCGGTTCGATAACCATCCCGCCGGTCTGGTGGTCGCCGACCGTGACCAGGAGCGTATTGCCGTCCTGCTCGGCGAACTCTTTGGCCAAAGCCACCGACCGGTCAAACTCAATGCCGGACCCGATGGTGAGCGCACCGTTGTTGACGTGACTGAAGGCGTCAATGCCTTCTTCCTCCACCATCAGGAAGAAGCCGTTGCCGGACTGGTTGCCGTCCAGCACGGAGAGGGCCTTTCGCGTCATTTCCGTGAGCGGAACCGAGGGGCTGTAGGTTTCCTCGACGTCGTCGCCGTACTGGAACATTTCCTCATTGGCGAAGAGTCCCAGAATCCGGTCCCCCTGTGCTGCCTGCAGGCCCGGCAGGTCCCAGACGTATTCGTAGCCCTGGTCCATGGCTTCTTCGACCAGATTGCCTTCGGTGCCGGCGCTCTCCTCAGAGGGATCCTCGTCAGGATTGTCCGGGTACCTGCCCGGGCTGCCCTCCGGATACCAGTGGTCTTCGCCGCCGCCCAGGATGACTTCCGGGTGCGAGCTGCGCAGGAACTGTGCGGCAATGGCGCTCTGCTCGTCCCGGTCCAGGACATGTGAGCCGAACGCAGCCGGCGTGGCGTCGGTGACCTGGCTGGTGGTGACCAGCCCGGTGGACTTGCCCAGTTCCTCGGCTATTTCCAGTGCCGTGGTGACCGGCTGCCGGTCCACATCCATCCCGACGGCGCCGTTGTAGGTTTTGACACCGGTGGCCATGGAGGTGGCTGCTGCGGCGGAATCGGTGACGAACGTTTCCTCGTCCGCGGAGTTGGTGTGCACCCTGCCCACCTCGGGAAGGGTGTCCATGGCCAGTTCCCCGCTCAGGCCCACCGAAGCGAGCCGGATGGCGTCGCGCTGGCTGGTGCCCATACCGTCGCCGACCATCAGGATGACGTTGACCGACTCATCGGTTCCGCCGTCTCCGCCACCATCCGTGGGACTGGGTGAAGGGGACGGGCTTTCCGTCGGAGAGGGGCTCCCGGTAGCTGTGGGACTTGGTGTGGAGGTAGCGGAGGGTGTCGGTGTCCCGGTATGTCCCGGCCGGGTTGGATGTCCGGTGGCCGTGGGGCTGCCGGTACCACCCCCGTGTCCCGGCAGTCCCACGCCGGTTCCGCATCCTGCCAGGACGCAAATGCCCAATATCGCCGTTGATACTGCCTTAGCCGTCTTATTCATGTGGATTCCCCTGCGAGTGCCTAGCGGTGAAGGTCCCCCTGACGCGTGCAACACTCTGTACCGGCTTCCGGGGAGTCAACCGAAGTGAGGCAAACCGGTTCCTCCGGCAGCCTGTTTAGGCTGCGGCAGGGGAGGCCGCGGGCAGGGAAGCGTGTACCGGCGGACAGGTTATTCGAAGGGAGACGGGTCTCCGGTTCCGCGTCGGACCACTTCCGGGGCGCCGCTGGAGAAATCAATGACGGTGGTGGGATCAGGGCCGCAGAAACCGGAGTCGATGACGGCGTCCACCTGGTGGTCCAGACGCTCCTTGATTTCCCAGCCCTCGGTCATCGGCTCCTCGTCTCCGGGCAGCAGCAGGGTGCTGGAGAGCAGGGGCTCGCCCAGGCCGGCGAGGATGGACTGGACCACGGCGTTATCCGGGATGCGTACTCCCACCGTCCGCTTCTTGGGATGCGAGAGCCAGCGGGGAACGTCCTTCACGGCCGGCAGGATAAAGGTGTAGCTGCCCGGGGTGGCGGCCTTAACGCTGCGGAACACCGAGTTATCCAGCTGCACAAACTGGCCCAGCTGTGCGAAGTCCCGGCAGACAAGGGTGAAGTGGTGCTTCTCATCCAGCCTGCGGAGCTGGCGGATGCGTTCCACTCCCTCCCGGTTGCCCAGCTGGACGCCCAGCGCGTAACAGGAGTCTGTGGGATAGGCGATGAGGCCCCCGGAGCGGATGGTATCCACTATCTGGTTGATGGACCGCGGCTGCGGATTGTCGGGGTGGACGTCATAGTATCTGGCCATGGTCAAAGCCTACCGGCGGAGCAGGCTCTGCACCCCGTAGCTGTTCCACAGCGGCACCCAGCGCAGCGAGTGCCCTCGGTCCCACATGTCCCTCGTCCTCGATGACCGTGAGGCGGCTGGAGGGCCAGCGCCGGTGCAACTCCCAGGCCGTACCTACGGGACTGCCGATATCCCGCCGCCCGTGGATCAGCCGGGCCGGGATGCCGTCCAGCTCCCGCACCCGGGCCAGGATCGCCGCCTCTCCGGGCAGGAAGCCGTCCTGCGCCCAGTAGCGGGCAGTCAACAGCGCGAACGTCACCAGGCTGCGCTCGCCGTCGAACCGGGGACCGGCCGGCGCACCGGGTGCCAAAGCGGCAACTGCGGATTCCCACTGCAGCCAGGCTCCGGCGGCGGCAAGGGCATCCGTCCGGTCCTCTCCTGCCAGGCGGCGGGCGTACGCTTCAACGGTTCTCTCGCCGGGGACGGCGCGGGCATCCCGGCTGAAGCGGGCCAGGGCTTCGGGGCAGAACCGCCCGACGCCGCCGGTGATCCAGTCCACCTCGGCACGGCTGGTGGTGGTGACGGCGGCCATGGCCAGCCCAATGACGCGGTCCGGGTGCCGGAGGGTATAGGCCATCGCCAGGGTGCTGCCCCAGGATATTCCGGTGACTATCCACCGGCTGATCCCCAGGCTGGTCCGCACCGCTTCGATGTCGGCGATCAGCGTCTGGGTGGTGTTCAGGTGCAGGTGCCCGGGATCATCCTGTGCGGCCGGAGTGCTGCGGCCGCAGCCTCGCTGGTCGATCCCGATGGTGTAAAAAAGCCGTGGATTGTGCAGGCTTCGGTAGCCGCCGGAACCGAGCGAACTGCCGGGGCCGCCGTGCAGGTACAGGACCGCGGTGCCGGCCGGGTTGCCGCTGGCCTCCCAGTAAATGCGGGCATGGGGCACCTGTACCCATCCGTGGCTCCCGCTGTCCGGAATACTCCCCATCGCTACGCCACCGGGTCTGTTCCCCGGCGCAGCTCCCGGCGCAGGGTGACAACAGAATGCGCGGCGGTCCTTATCCGGGTGCCGGAGTACGGGATGCCCCCGCCCATCCGCCGGACTGCTGCCAGCCAGATGCAGACCGCCCGCTCGGAAAGCCAGACGGGTGCCCAGAGGGCCGCCGTCTGTGGAAACACCCGGCTTCCGCCGCTGCGCCGGCGGCCGTATTCTGCCGCCGCAACGGCAATGCCGGCGAAACCGGCCAACCGGCGCGGCCGGCGAAGGCACCAGGTCAGCAGGGGGAGGAGGGATAGCTCGGCCGACAGGCGCAAGGGCTGGGCAAAACCGTCGTAGGCCTGGCGGACCCGCTGGCTGAAGAACCGGCGGGCCGAGCAGGGGAGCCGGGCGATATGCAGGTCTCCGGCGCGTGCCTCGCGGCCCCCTGCCGCCTTGACCGTGCGCAGCAGTTCCAGATTCTCGAACAGTACGTCTCCGCTGTAGCCGCCGGTGCGTCTCAGGAGCTCTGCACGCACGCCCAGCGTTCCGGGGTAGTCCGAACCGAAGGCGCGGTTCAGCAGGATGCGGCCGGTGTCCCATTTGGCATGCCACGGCAGCGGGGCGGGGAAGTAGTTCTGCGGACGGACGACGTCGGCGTCCGCGAGCAGCGCAAGCACGCGGCTGAGCGCGGACGGCGTGTAGCGGACGTCGTCGTCGGCAATAATCAGGTACTCCGCCCGGGTCAGGTCCAGGCCGGTCAGGACTCCGTCAACTTTGCCGTTGAGGCATTCGGGGTGGGCGGGCCGGCAATGCCGCACCGCCGGCGGGAACGCCCGGCCATGCGCGGCGAAGCGTTCCTCGTCGGAGCCGTCCACCACCAGTACCGGCAGATGGGTGCACAGCACTTCGAGGTATCCGCACAGCTCTTCCAGGCCGCTGTCCTCAGTCCATTTAAGCGGCAGGATGTATTCGGCGTTTGTCCGGGGACGGGCGTCCATGCCAGAGAAGATAACCGCACTGCCAGTACTAAGCAAGCTTAGTAATGCCGTAGGCTGGGACACATGGAGAAGCGCGACTTTTTCCCCGGAGATACCCGCAGCATGCGCGAGCGGATGCTTGCCGGCGATCCCTACCTTGCCGATGACCCGGAGCTGGCCGCAGACAGCCGGCGTGCCATGGAGCTGGCCGACCGCTACGCCCGCACCTGGCCCACGGACCAAAGCGCAGCACAGCACATCCTGGCGGAGTGAGTGTGGGGGAGAACAGCGTGGTGGGGGCCGGCGCCGTCGTCACACGCGATGTGCCGCCCAATACCGTTGTGGCAGGCAACCCGGCCAAACCCCTGCGGACGCTCTAGGCCTGTCCAAAGTGCGGGTACGGCACGGTAATCGGCCGCAGCCCGAAGCACGCCCCCAAGCCGGCCTGACCGCGCAAAAACGCGGTGTCCGGCGCCGTCGTGACGCTCCCGGGAACCCCGTGGTCCGCGGCGCGCCGGAAAAGTCAATAGAATAGATGTAAGCACCGCAGCCGACGGCCCTGCTCTGGCCGCACCACAGACTTCCGGAATGCCGCCGTACGGCTGCCATTCCACTTTGCAATCCCGATCCCCAACGAAAGAAAATCATCCGTGAATAGAACACCTGCCGTCCTAAAAGCCCCCCGGGAACTCGCCAAGGGAACCATGCGAGTCATGAATCTTGGCGGCCTCGGCGAAATCGGCAGGAACATGACCGTTTTCGAATTCGACGGCAAGCTGCTGATTGTTGACTGCGGCGTCCTCTTCCCCGAAGAGGAACACCCCGGCGTCAACCTCATCCTGCCCGACTTCACCGCCATCCGTGACCGCCTGCAGGACGTTGTTGCCGTTGTCCTGACCCACGGCCACGAAGACCACATCGGCGGTGTCCCGTACCTGCTGCGCGAGCGTTCGGACATCCCCATCGTGGGCTCCAAGCTGACCCTGGCGTTCATCGAGGCCAAGCTGAAGGAACACCGGATCAAGCCCAAGCTGATCCAGGTCAAGGAAGGCGACCGCCGCACCATCGGCGGCTTCGACCTGGAGTTCCTGGCCGTGAACCACTCCATCCCGGACGGCCTGGCCATTGCCATCCGCACCGCTGCCGGCATGGCACTGCACACCGGTGACTTCAAGATGGACCAGTTCCCGCTGGACCGCCGCATCACCGACCTCACCGGCTTCGCCCGGCTCGGCGTGGAAGGCGTGGACCTGTTCCTCACCGACTCCACCAACGCCGAGGTCCCCGGCTTTATGGCCTCGGAAAAGGAACTGGCCCCGGCTATCGACACGGTGTTCCGCACCGCACCGCGCCGCATCATCGTTTCCAGCTTCGCCAGCCACATCCACCGCATCCAGCAGGTCATCGACGCGGCATCGCGCTACAACCGCAAGGTCTCCTTCGTGGGCCGCTCGATGATCCGCAACATGACCATCGCCGAGGAACTGGGCTACCTGAACATCCCCAAGGGCATCCTGGTGGACTTCAAGTCCCTGCAGCGCACCGATGACCACAAGGTGGTGCTGATCTGCACCGGTTCGCAGGGCGAGCCGATGGCCGCGCTGTCCCGGATGGCCAACAAGGACCACCAGATCCGTATCCACGAGGGCGACACCGTGCTGATGGCCAGCTCGCTGATCCCGGGTAACGAGAACGCCATCTACGGCATCATCAACAACCTGACCAAGATCGGCGCCAACGTGGTGCACAAGGGCAATGCCAAGGTGCACGTCTCCGGCCACGCCAGCGCCGGCGAACTCGCCTACTGCTACAACATCGTCAAGCCGCGCAACGTGATGCCGGTGCATGGCGAATGGCGTCACCTCAAGGCCAACGGAGCCATCGCAGAGGCTACCGGCATGGATCCCCGCGACGTCGTCATCGCCGAAAACGGCATGACCGTTGACCTGCGCCGCGGCCGGGCCACGATCTCCGGGAAGCACCAGGTGGACCTGGTCTTCGTGGACGGCGACAGCGTTGGCCACACCACCGAGGAAACCCTGAAGGAGCGCATGCAGCTGGCCGAGGAGGGCGCCGTGACGGTGCTGGCCCTGGTCGACGCCGATACCGGCACCATTGCCGAGCCTGCCGAGTTCTTCACCAAGGGCTTTACCGTGAAGTCAGAGGACCTGAAGAAGGCCGAGGAAGCCGTGGAGAAGGCCCTGGCCAACGCGGCCTCCGGCAGCCGCCGCGGACCCAAGGGCGAGGACCTCGAAGACGTCATCGAGCGCGCCGTCGCCAACTGGATGCGCCGGTTCTACAACCGCACGCCGGCCATCACGGCGATTGTTGTTGACGCGTAGCTAGCCCCGGGACCCGTCCCGCGCTCCGGCCCGCAGTGATTACGCTGCGGGCCGGACTTCGTTAACCGGGGCTGCAAGCCGCCCTGCCGTGTGATTTTTTTCTCCCTGCGACGCTCGGCAGTCCGGCCCCGGCGGCCCGGCGACACGGCGCGGGGTGCCCGCTGAACCCCGTCAGTACGCGGCAGGACGGCGGACGGCAGGCCGGCGCGCGCGCCCCGCAGCGCGCTTCCGGGCATCCGCCGGTGCCGCAGCGCTCACAGGAAAAACCGATAACTTAGCCGGATGCAAGCCCCCAAACCCTCGTTCCTGGAACGACTCACGCTGCCCGCACGGGTGGCAGCCTTCTTCCTCGTCAGCCTGCTGGCCGGCGTGCTGGCCGCCGCCACCCTGATTCCCGTGGCAGCCGTGGCGGCCACCGGAACGGACATGACCGTGGAGGTACTGGACCAGCTGCCGGACGAGCTTGAAACCGGCCCGTTGGACGAGGGGTCGAAGATTTACAGCGCCGACGGAGTCCTGCTGGCCACGTTCTACGCGCAGAACCGTGTCCCGGTTACCCTGGACCAGATTTCGCAGAGCATGCAGGATGCGATTGTCTCCATCGAGGACGCACGCTTCTTCGATCACAACGGCATTGACTTCAAGGGTGTGGCCCGCGCGGTGGCTTCCAACGCCAGCCGCAGCGACACCCAGGGTGCCTCCACGCTGACCATGCAGTACGTCAACAACGTCCTGATCAACCGCGATATTGCAGCGGGCAAGGGTGGCAGTGACCTGACCCTGAGCGGCACCAAGGACCTGGGCGACAAGCTGCGTGAAGCCAAGCTCGCCGTCGCCGTGGAGAAGCAGTACACCAAGGAGGAAATCCTTGAGGGCTACCTGAACATTGTGCTGTTCAGCGGGCAGACCTACGGTGTGGAAGCCGCGGCCCGCAGCTTCTTCGGTGTGCCGGCGTCCCAGCTGACCCCGGCACAGTCGGCCATGCTGGCCGGAATGGTGCAGTCACCAAGCCACTACAACCCCTTTACCAACCCCGAGGGGACGCAGGCCCGCCGGGACACGGTCCTGGCGGCGATGCTGAAGAACGGCAAAATCAGCCAGGCCGAGTATGAGCAGGCCGTGGCCACGGGCCTGGACCTGAACCCCCAGACCGTTACCTCCGGCTGCACCGGCGCCGAAACCGCCCAGTACTTCTGCAGCTACGTGGAGCAGACCATCCTGCAGTCTGAAGCCTTCGGCGCCGACGTCCAGGACCGCGCCAAGCTTCTGGCGCGCGGCGGACTGACCATCCGCACCACCCTTGACTCCCGGCTGCAGTCGGAGGCGCAGGCACAGATCGAGGCACAGGTTCCGGTCGGGGATGCATCCGGCGCCGGTTCGGCAATGGTGTCCGTTGAGCCGGGCACCGGGAAGATTCTGGCCATGGCGCAGAACACCGTGTACACGCCGGAACCCGGGGCCGGCAGGACCCAGCTGAACTTCAACGTGGATGCGGATATGGGCGGGACCCCCTACGGGTTCCAGCCCGGATCCACCATGAAACCCTTCACCACGGCCCAGTGGCTGAAATCCGGCCGCAGCCTCAGCGACACCATCGATGCGACCCGCACGTCCTATCCCGCCGGGTTCGACTGGCAGGCGAAATGCCTGGGTGCAAACACCGAGTTTGATGAATGGAAGTTCAAAAACGCCAGCGAGGGCTTCGAACGGCCGATGACCGTCAGCCAGGGCCTCACCCAGTCAGTGAACACCGCCACGGTGGCGCAGGCAGCCCTGCTGGACCTGTGCGATATCAGGGATACCGCCACCAGCATGGGTGTGCACCGGGCAGTCGACGGGGAACCCCTGGAGGTCACGAGCCCGTCCTTTGTGCTCGGCGGACAGGAAGTTTCCCCGCTGACCATGGCCGCGGCCTACGCCACGTTCGCCAGCGGCGGGCAATACTGCGAGCCGACGGCGCTGACCGAGGTAACCGACGGCCGCGGCAACTCATATGAGGTTCCGGGTGAAAACTGCAGCCGTGCCATCTCCGAGGACGTGGCCGCCGCGGTTACCCTGCCGCTGCAGAACCTGGTCAACGGATCGCCGGGCAGCATCAGCCCCATCGGTGTGCCTGCAGCCGCCAAGACCGGTACCACCGACCAGTCTGAACAGACCTGGACGGTGGGTTACACCACGGGTATCTCCACGGCGTCCTGGGTGGGCAACTGGAACTCCTACACGTCCCTGAACAACCAGGAAATCAACGGGGTTACCCGTTCCTACGTGGACGGATCAGCCCTCGCCGGCGCCCAGTGGACGCAGTACATGAAGGCCGTGGCAGGTCTTTACGCAGCGGACGCCTTCCCCGCAGTTCCGGCAGAGCTGCGCTAGCCGCCGCAGCTCCCGGCCGGCGGCTTGCACCTGCGGGCCGGCTGATAATGGCAGACTGGACCAGGACGCGAGGACTACTGAAAGGTCACCTGTTACATGAGGACGCCGGACTGGGTGCAGCACGCTGTGTGGTGGCACGTCTACCCGCTGGGCTTTACCGGAGCCGAAAAAACGCCGGGCGATATGGCAGCCGGCGGGGATCCGGCGGTTGCGCAGCCCGTGCAGCACCGGTTGCCGCACCTGGCGGACTGGCTGGACTATCTGGTGGAGATGGGCGCGTCCGGCCTTGCCCTCGGCCCCGTGTTTGCCTCCGAATCCCACGGGTACGACACCACCGACTATTACCGGATTGATCCCCGGCTCGGCGACGACGCCGATTTCGACGAGCTGATCCGTGCGGCCCGGGCCCGCGGTATCCGCGTTCTGCTGGACGGGGTGTTCAACCACACCGGCCGCAGCTTTGCCCCGTTTATGGAGGCACTGGAGAAGGGGCCTGCCGCGGAGACAGCCGGCTGGTTCCACCTGGACTGGCCGGACGGATGGAAACCCGGAACCGAACCGCAGTATGGCGACTTCGAGGGGCACCACCACCTGGTGGCGCTGAATCACGGCGAACCCGCGGTAGCGGATTTTGTGGCCGATGTGATGAAGCACTGGCTCAGGCGCGGGGCTGACGGCTGGCGGCTGGACGCCGCGTACGCCGTACCCTCAGAGTTCTGGGCACGCGTGCTCACCGAGGTCAGGGCCGAATTCCCGGAGGCCTATTTTGTGGGGGAGTACATCCACGGCGACTACCCGGCCGAGGTTCGCGCGGGAAAACTGGACGCAGTGACCCAGTACGAGCTGTGGAAGGCAGTCTGGAGCTCGCTTAGTGACGCCAACTTCTACGAACTTGCGGCTGCCTTGGAGCGGCACAACACGTTCCTGGACAGCTTCGTGCCGCTGACCTTCGTGGGCAACCATGACGTGACGCGCATTGCCAGCCGGCTGGCGCCGTCGGGCAGGCTGGCGCAGGCGGTGGTGCTGTTGCTGACCCTGCCGGGCACGCCTGCCATTTATTACGGCGACGAGCAGGGCTACCGGGGCATCAAGGAGGAGCGTGCCGGAGGGGACGACGACATCCGGCCGCTGTTCCCCGCCACCCCCGACGGACTTTCCGATGTCGGCGCGCCGCTGTACCGGCTGCACCGCGAACTGATCGGGCTGCGCCGCCGGCATGCCTGGGTTCACGCGGCCCGCACCCGGGTGCATTCGCTGAGCAATGAGCAGATTGTCTACGAGGTGTACGACGCCGGGAACTCACTGTTCGTGGCGCTGAATGCCTCCGCCGCAGCCGGGCATATTCCGGTGCCGGCCGCAGCCCGGGACGTCCTCGCCGGCGAGGGTGGGCTGGACGTCCCGGGTAGGCAGCTGTCCCTGCCCGGCGGCGGATGGGCCGTGCTTGGTACTGCTGCCGGCTAGTACAGCTTGATGGTGCCGCCGTCGGCCATCAGGGTCTGGCCCGTCAGGTACTGCGAATCATCGCTGGCCAGGAACACCACAATTGGTGCAATGTCGGTTTCCGGATCACCCAGCCGGCCCAGCGGTACGCCGTCGACAACCTCCTGATAGGCGTCCGGGAAGGCCTTGGCCCACTGCACAATGCCCGGTGTCAGCGCCACGGGGGAGACCACGTTGACGCGGATACCGTCCGCCGCCCACTCGTTGGCGGCCGTGCGGGAGATGGCGCGGATGGCTTCCTTGGCCGCCGCGTAGGCAACCTGGTTGGGCAGGCCCTTGATACCCGCCCCCGAGCCGAAGTTGATGATGCTGCCGCCGGTCTTTTTCAGCTCGGGATAGGCGGCCCGCATCAGGTGGAAGGTGGCCATGGTGCCCGTGTTGAAGGACAGGTCCCACATTTCCTGCGTGGTTTCCATGATCGGCGCCTGCTTGGAGGCATGGGCGTTGTTCACCAGGATGTCCAGCCCGCCGAAGCGTGCCACCGTTTCGGCCACAATGGCTGCGGCGTTCTCGGCCTTGGAGATGTCCTTCGCGATGAATATGACCTCGCCTTTGCCTTCGAGGTCGGCCAGCAGCTTGTCGCCCTGCGCCTGGTCGATGTCCACTACCGCAACCTTGGCGCCCTCGGCGAGGAACCGCCGGACAATTCCCTGCCCGATCCCGCCGGCCCCGCCGGTAATGATCGCTGTCCGGTTACTGAGTTTCATTCTTATTCCTTCCGTGTCGCAGAACCCGTTGGCAGGTCCTGAGCCTGTGCCAGTGTCTGTTCGACGCCGGCAATAAAGTTGGCAACGAAGAAGTCCAGGGAACGGCGTGACCCGGCATAGGTGATGCCCTGCTGCTGGAAACGGGCCGCCCGCGGGTGCCGGGCCACCGCTGTGCCGTCCTTCCACTCGCCCTGTCCGCCGTCCGCGGGCGCCGGCTGTCCATCGAAGGCCGGGCCGTAGTGGGCTGCCGCAGTAATGGCCGAAGTGCCTATCACGGCGGCGGAAATTCCCAGCAGGCAGTCGAAGCCCTGCTCCTCGCTCAGGCCTGCTGAGGCGAGCGTGGCAAGTATCCGTTCCACGTCCCCGGGGCTGGCCATGTTCACCAGCCTGCGCGGAGTGAGCACAATGCGCAGCAGCCAGCGGTGTGCCGTGAACGCTTCCCACTGCGCATCTGCCATGTGGGCCAGCACCTGCTGCCAGGTGCGGGTCCCGGGGCCAAGCAGGGAGAATTCGGCGGTGGCCGCCCCGGCCATCATCAGCAGCAGGTCATTGCGGTCTGCCACGTGCCGGTACAGGGCCATGGCCGAGACGCCCAGGTCACCGGCAACGCGCCGCATGCTCACGGCATCGAGGCCTTCGGCGTCGGCTATCGCGACGGCGGCTGCAGCGATACCGTCCGGGGTCAGCGGGTTTTTCCGGGACACGGGCGTGCCTTTCTGCGAATAAGATCGGTGCTTCAAGTTTACGGCGTACACGCCACGGAGCTACGCATCCTGTTCGCCGCTGCGGCGCCGCGTTATGGGTATTTCGTAAGGGTTTGCGGCGGGGCCGTAAGGAAAGCGTTAGGAACGGCGCCGGGGCGCCCTGCGGAGGTTTCTAATCGAATGCGGCACAAGGCGTGCCCGTGCTGCCGTTGCGGCGGCACGCTGATTCGGCTGGGGGCAATTCCTGTGCTTGACGTTTTATTTGTGCTGGGCTTCGCAGGGCTATTCGCTGCGTTTGTCCTGATGGTCGGGGCGGTGGAAAGACTGTGATCGTCTTTAACATCCTGGCGCTTTGCCTCGGGGCGGCCGCAGCCGGCTACCTTCTGGTGGCCCTCATCCGACCGGAGCGGTTCTGATGGGCGGGTGGGCAACGCTTGCCCAGGTGCTCAGCCTGCTTCTCCTGCTGGCCCTGGTCCACCGGCCCCTCGGCGACTACATGGCCCGGCTCTATTCCTCCGATCAACATCTTCGGATCGAACGCGGTTTTTACCGCCTGATCGGCGTGGACGGTTCCGCCGGCCAGGCCTGGCAGAGCTACCTGCGCAGCGTCCTGGCCTTCTCCGGAGCCAGCATGCTCCTGCTCTATGTGCTGCAGCGGGTCCAGACGCTGCTGCCGGGTTCGCTCGGCCTTCCTGCCGTCCCCGAGGCCCTGTCCTTCAACACGGCTGCCTCCTTCGTGGCCAATACCAACTGGCAGTCCTATTCACCCGAAACCACCATGGGCTATGCGGTGCAGATGACCGGACTCGCAGTGCAGAACTTCCTCTCGGCGGCCGTCGGGCTGGCCGTGGCCGTGGCACTGATCCGCGGACTGGCCGGGCGCAACTGCGCCACCATCGGCAACTTCTGGGTGGACCTGACCCGCGGCGTCCTGCGGCTGCTGCTCCCCGGGGCATTCCTGGCCGCCATTGTCCTCATGGTTGGCGGGGTGATCCAGAACTTCAACGGCTTCAGCTCCGTCACCACGCTGCTGGGCGGAACCGCCACCATCCCCGGCGGGCCGGTGGCCTCGCAGGAAGCCATCAAGCTGCTGGGCACCAACGGAGGCGGGTTTTTCAACGCCAACTCCGCGCATCCGTTCGAGAATCCCGGCGGCTGGACCAACCTGGTGGAAATCTTCCTGATGCTTCTCATTCCGTTCAGCCTGCCCCGCACCTTCGGCACCATGGTGGGCGACCGCCGGCAGGGTTACGCCATTCTGGCGGCCATGGCCGGCATCTTCACCGTGTCGCTCGCAGCCATGACGGCCTTCGAGTTCGGTGCGGCTGACGGCGCCGCCGGGTCCATGGAGGGCAAGGAGCAGCGCTTCGGGATAGCCGCCTCCACTCTCTTCGGTTCCACCAGCACGCTCACGTCCACCGGAGCAGTGAACGCCATGCATGACAGTTTCAGCCCGCTGGGCGGAATGATGGCCATGCTGAACATGATGCTCGGCGAGGTGGCCCCCGGCGGCGTTGGCTCCGGGCTCTACGGCATGCTGATCCTGGCAGTGGTTACGTCCTTCGTGGCCGGCCTCCTGGTAGGCCGCACCCCCGAATACCTCGGCAAGAAAATCGGGCCGAAGGAAATCAAGCTCGCCAGCCTCTACATCCTCACCATGCCCACCCTGGTCCTGGTGGGAACGGCACTGAGTTTCGCCGTACCGGCCATCCGGGCCGACATTGAAGGCACCTCCATCCTGAACACCGGGCTGCACGGCTTCAGTGAGGTCCTGTACGCCTTCACCTCGGCAGCCAACAACAACGGTTCGGCGTTCGCGGGCCTTACTGCCAACACCCCGTGGCTGAACACGGCCCTCGGCGTGGCCATGCTCGTCGGACGCTTCCTGCCGATGATCTTCGTTCTCGCACTGGCCGGGGCCTTCGCGGAGCAGGGCAAGGTCCCTGCCACCTCAGGAACCCTGCCCACCCACCGGCCGCAATCCGTGACGCTGCTGTGCGGCGTCACCGTGATTGTGACTGCCCTGACCTTCTTTCCCGTACTCGCGCTGGGTCCCCTGGCGGAAGGACTGCACTAACCATGTCCACACTTACCAAACCCCGAGAATCCGAACAGGCCGGTGCCCCGGCCCCGGTGCGCCGCGGCATCACCGCGGGATCGCTGGCGGCCGCCCTGCCCGGAGCTTTCCGGAAGCTGGACCCCCGGCTTATGGTCCGCACGCCGGTGATGTTCATTGTCGAAGCCGGAGCCGTCCTGATCACGGCCATCGCCGTGGCCGAACCCTTCCTCAGCGGGCCGGCGGATTCCGGCGGCACCGCCGTCCCCGGAGCCTTCTCCTGGCTGATCGCGGGATGGCTTTGGGCCACCGTTATCTTCGCCAACCTCGCGGAATCCGTGGCCGAGGGACGGGGCAAGGCGCAGGCAGCCAGCCTGCGCAACAGCCGTGCCACCACCACCGCCTACCGGGTGGACGGGTATGACGCAGCCCGCGATCCGGCCGCTCTGGGGGCAACTGTGGCCGAAGTCCCCTCGGCCGACCTGGCCCTGGACGACGTCGTGGTGGTCGAAGCAGGACAGGTCATCCCGGGCGACGGCGACATCATTGACGGTATTGCCTCCGTGGACGAATCCGCCATTACCGGTGAATCCGCTCCGGTGGTCCGTGAATCCGGCGGCGACCGCTCGGCCGTCACCGGCGGCACCCGCGTCCTCTCGGACCGGATCGTCGTACGGATCACGTCCAGGCCCGGTGAAACGTTCGTGGACCGGATGATCCGGCTGGTGGAAGGCGCCGCCCGGCAGAAAACGCCCAACGAGATTGCCCTGGATATCCTGCTGGCCACGCTGTCCCTGGTCTTTATCGTGGTGGTGCTGACGCTCAACCCGCTGGCGGGCTACTCGTCCGCGACCGTCAGCATCCCCGTGCTGGTGGCACTTCTGGTGTGCCTGATCCCCACCACCATCGGCGCGCTGCTCTCCGCCATCGGCATTGCCGGCATGGACCGCCTGGTCCAGCGCAACGTCCTGGCCATGTCCGGCCGCGCAGTGGAGGCAGCCGGCGACGTCACCACCCTGCTGCTCGACAAGACCGGCACCATCACCTATGGCAACCGCCAGGCCGCCGGGTTCATCCCGATCAACGGGACCGAAAGCACCGACCTGATTGACGCCGCAGTGCTGTCCTCCTTCGGCGATCCCACCCCGGAGGGCAAGTCCATCGTGGACCTGGCGGCGGCGAAGGGGTGCAGGCCCGAACCGCCCGCCGGATCCGTCAGTGTTCCCTTCACTGCGCAGACCCGGATGAGCGGCATGGACTTCCCCGACCGGGCGAAGATCCGCAAGGGCGCCTCCTCCGCCATCCTGGACTGGACTGCGGAATCCGGCGGCATCGACGTCGACGTGCTGATTGCCGTTGAAGACCAGGTAAAGAAAATCTCCACGGGCGGCGGCACACCGCTGCTGGTGGCGGTCCGGGACGCCGACGGCGGCACCCGGGTGCTCGGCGTCGTCCACCTGAAGGACGTGGTCAAGGAGGGCCTGAAGGACCGTTTCGCGCAGCTGCGCGCCATGGGCATCCGCACGGTGATGATCACCGGTGACAATCCCTACACCGCCAGGGCCATTGCGGCCGAGGCAGGGGTGGATGACTTCCTCGCCGAAGCGACGCCCGAGGACAAGATGGCCCTGATCCGGCGTGAACAGGAGGGCGGCCACCTGGTCGCCATGACCGGTGACGGCACGAATGACGCCCCGGCCCTGGCCCAGGCCGACGTCGGCGTGGCAATGAATACCGGCACCTCCGCGGCGAAGGAAGCGGGCAATATGGTGGACCTGGACTCCGACCCCACCAAGCTGATCGACATTGTCGGTATCGGCAAACAGCTGCTCATCACGCGCGGTGCGTTGACCACTTTCTCCATCGCGAACGACATTGCCAAGTACTTCGCGATCATCCCGGCGATGTTCGTAGGGGTGTTCCCGGGCCTGTCCGCACTGAACCTGATGCAGCTGCATTCACCCGCCTCGGCAATCCTGTCCGCGGTCATCTTCAACGCGCTGATCATCGTGGTGCTAATCCCGCTGGCACTGCGGGGCGTGAAGTACCGGGCCGCCGGATCCTCCTCGATCCTTAGCCGGAACCTGCTGGTCTACGGTGTGGGCGGCGTGATCGCGCCATTCATCGGCATCAAGGCCATCGACCTGCTGATCAGCCTTCTCCCGGGCTTCTGACATGGCGCCCCTTACCCGCACAGTACGCAGCACACCTCTGACCAGGAGCAGTAAATGAACCCCGTCCGCAGCAGTATGCGCCAGCTTGGCGTCTCCCTCCGGGCACTGGCGGTGCTCACTGTTCTCCTCGGCGTGGTGTATCCGCTGGCAGTCGCCGGAATCGGACAGGCCGCCCTGCACGGCCGGGCCAACGGCTCGATGGTCAGCAGCGGGGGCACGGACGTGGGATCGGCGCTGATCGGGCAGTCCTTCACTGACGCCGACGGCGCCGCCCTGCCGCAGTGGTTCCAGTCCCGGCCTTCGGCAGCGGGGGACGGGTACGACGGCGGTGCCTCCAGCGGGTCAAACCTCGGCCCGCTGAATGAGGACCTGGCTGCTGCCGTGGCGGAGCGGCGGGCCGCCGTGGCCGAGCTGGAGGCGGTGGCGCCGGCAGATGTTCCCGCCGAGGCAGTCACCGCGTCGGGGTCCGGGCTGGATCCGCACATCAGCCCCGAGTACGCCCGGATGCAGGTGGACCGGGTGGCCGCCGAACGCGGCCTGGACCCGGCCCGGGTCCAGGCACTCGTGGATGATGCCACGCAGGCTCCGTTCGCAGGGATCCTCGGACTGCGCACCGTTAACGTGTTGCTTTTGAACATTTCCCTGGCGGAGCTGGACACTTAGTCCATGACGCGGGGACAACTGAGGGTATTCCTGGGGGCGGCGCCCGGTGTGGGGAAGACCTACGCCATGCTCGAGGAAGGGCGCCGCCTCCGCAGCGAGGGGGCGGACGTCGTCGTCGCGCTGGTGGAGACCCACGGCCGTGCAGCGACCGCTGCCCAGGCCGAGGGCCTGGAGACAGTCCCGCGCGCCGTCCTGCACCACCGCGGGCTGGAGCTCACGGAGCTGGACCTGGACGCCGTCCTGGCCCGCGCCCCGGAGTACGCGCTGGTGGACGAACTGGCCCATACCAATGTCCCCGGACTGAAGCATGAAAAGCGGTGGCAGGACGTGCAGGCCCTGCTCAATGCCGGGATCAACGTCCTGTCCACCGTGAACATCCAGCACGTCGATTCACTTAATGACGTGATCGAGCAGATCACCGGCACCCTGCAGGCCGAAACCGTACCGGACGCCGTCCTGCGCGAGGCCGAACAGGTGGAACTGGTTGACCTGGCGCCGCAGTCCCTGCGGGGACGGCTGGCCGACGGGGTGATCTACCCGGCCGAACGCGTGGACGCCGCGCTGTCCAACTACTTCAGGCTGGGCAACCTCACCGCGCTGCGCGAGCTGGCCCTGCTGTGGCTGGCGGACGAGGTGGACTCGGCACTGAACCGGTACCGTGCGGAACAGGGCATTCACCGTAAATGGGAAGCCCGGGAACGGGTTGTCGTGGCCCTGACCGGCGGCCCCGAAGGACGAACGCTGCTGCGCCGGGGTGCGCGGATAGCCGCCCGGTCGGCCGGCGGGAAACTGCTGGCCGTCCACATTGCCGGTGCGGACGGGCTGCGCGGAGCAGAGCCCGGGGAGCTGGCGGCGCAGCGGATCCTGGCGGAAAAACTGGGCGGCACCTTCCACCAGGTGGTGGGCCACGACATTCCCAAGGCACTGGTGGACTTTGCCCGCGGCGTCAACGCCACACAGCTGGTAGTCGGCGTGAGCCGCCGCCCGCGGATTGCGGCGCTGCTCTCCGGCCCCGGGATCGGTGCCACCGTGATCCGGGAGTCGGGGGACATTGATGTCCACATCGTGTCCCACTCGGCGGCAGCACGGGCGCTGGTGCTGCCGCACTTCGGCGGTGCACTCTCCAGGCGCCGCCGCCTGCTGGGTTTTGCCCTGGCCCTGGCCGGAGGTCCGCTGCTTACCGCCGGGCTGGTGGCCGTCCGGAGCGCCGAGACCATCACCGGCGACGTCCTGAGCTACCAGCTGCTGGTGATTCTGGTGGCGCTGGTGGGCGGGATCTGGCCGGCACTGTTCGCCGCGCTGCTTTCGGGTCTCACACTGGACTTCTTCTTTATCCAGCCGCTCTACACGGTCACGGTTGCCACGCCCTCCCACATGCTGGCCCTGGGCCTGTATGTGGTGAACGCGCTGCTGGTCAGCTACGTGGTGGATGCGGCGGCGCGCCGTGCCCGCACCGCCCGGCGGTCGGCGTCGGAATCCGAACTGCTGGCTTCGGTCGCGGGCAGCGTGCTGCGGGGTGAGGATGCCCTGGCCGCCCTGGTGGGGCGCACCCGTGAGGCGTTTACCCTGGGCGCGGCGCGGCTGAGGGCGGACGGCATGGACCTGTACGCCGACGGCGACTGGCCGGCAGATCTCCCGCCGGGGGACCCGGCCTTCACCCGGCTGCCGGTGGGGGAGCGCGCCTTCCTGGATCTGTGGGGGCGTGAACTGGCGGCTTCGGACCGCCGGCTGCTGGCGGTGATCACCGCCCAGCTGGAAGCGGCACTGGAGCACCGGGAACTGACCGAGACGGCCCGCGGGCTCGGGTCCCTGGCCGAGGCGGACAAGGTACGCACGGCGTTGCTGGCCGCCGTCGGACACGACCTGCGCCGGCCGCTGACGGCGGCCACCGCCGCGGTTACCGGACTGCGGGCCACGGACGTCACCTGGTCCGAGCAGGACCGCAGCGAGCTGCTTGCCACTGCCGAGGAATCACTCGCGTCCCTTTCCACGCTGGTGACCAGCCTGCTGGACGTCAGCCGGCTGCAGGCGGGGGTGGTCGGGGTAAACCTGGAGCCGCTGAATGTTGCCGATGCCGTGCTGCCGGCACTGGAGGAACTGGACCTGGGCCCGGCCGAGGTGGAACTCGGGATTCCTGTGGACGGCCGGAATGTCCTTGCCGATCCGGTGCTGCTGCAGCGTGTGCTGGTCAATCTCCTGGCTAACGCCGTGCGGTTCAGCCCGGAGTCGGCCAGAGCCGTGCTGGCCGTGAGCGAGTTTTCCGGACGGGTGGAAATCCGTGTCATAGACTCGGGCCCCGGTGTCCCGGAACCACGGCAACCGGACATCTTCACGCCGTTCCAACGGCTGGGCGACACGGACAATCAAACCGGCCTGGGGCTGGGACTGGCTCTGGCGAAGGGATTCACTGAAGGTATGGGCGGAACCCTGGAGGCCGAAGACACACCCGGCGGCGGGCTGACCATGGTCCTTTCCCTGCCTGCCGCGGACCGTGTGTCCGCCGGGGCAGGCGGCCTGCCGGTGGGGGCCCGATGAGAATCCTGCTGGCCGACGACGATACACAGATACTGCGCGCCCTGCGCATCACGCTCGCCGCGTACGGGTACGAGGTGGTGACCGCCGAGAGCGGCAGTGCAGCCATCCGTAAAACCGTGGATACCCATCCTGACCTGCTGGTCCTGGACCTGGGCATGCCCGGGTTGAGCGGGATGGATGTCATTGAGGCGGTCCGCGGCTGGAGCGCGGTGCCCATCCTGGTGGTATCCGGCCGGATGGATCCTGCGGACAAGGTCCGTGCACTGGACCTCGGCGCTGACGACTATGTGACGAAGCCCTTCTCCACCGAGGAGTTGCTGGCCCGCATCCGTGCCCTGTCCCGCCGGACACCGGCCGCGGCAGGGCCGAGCGAAATATCCTTCGGCTCGGTGCGTGTCGATCTGGCTGCCCGGCGGATTATCCGGCTGCCGGACGGGTCCGACATCCGCCTTACGCCTACTGAATGGCGCCTGCTGGCGGCCCTCCTGGCACACCCGGGCATGTTGGTGACGCGGGATACCCTCCTGCACGACGTCTGGGGGCCGGGCACCACCGATACGGGCTACCTGCGGCTGTACATCGGGCAGCTGCGCCGCAAACTGGAGGTAGACCCCGGGTGTCCCGAGCATCTGCTGACCGAGCACGGCATGGGGTACCGGTTTGTGCCGTAACGGCGCTGGAAACGCAAAAGAGTCCGTCCCCCTTCAGGGAACGGACGCTTTTGCGTAGCTACGGCAGGATTGCCGTGCGCGGACGGGCCGCTAAGCCTTATGCGCGGTAGAACACGGGGCCGGAGCCGACGTTGACGGACTGGACCACGGTCTGGTTGCCGTTCCAGCCGCTGTGGATGGCCTCGCCGTTGCCGATGTAGATGGCAATGTGGGCCAGGCCCATGCCGCCGTCGGCGTAGTAGACCATGTCACCGGGCTCCGGAGTGGAGACCTGGGTGCCGTAGGCAGCCAGCTGTGCGGGGGCAAGGTCGCCCACGGAGTGGCCGGCGGCGCGCAGGGCAACCTCAACCAGGACGGTGCAGTCCTGGGCGGCGCCCAGCTGCGAGTACGCCGATGCCAGCATGGTGGCGTTGCTGCCGGTGGCAGCAGCGGCGGCGGGAGCCGGGGCCGGGGTAACCGAAGTGGCCTGGGTGCTGATGATGCCGTTGTCCGCGGCAGCAGGGGCAACCGGTGCGGCGTAGGCCTCGGTGGTGTAGGTGGCGGCAGCGTAATCCAGGGCAGCCGGTGCGGCTGCTGCCTCGCCGGAGACGGTAATGACGTCGCCGGGGTAGATGATCGATGCCATGGACAGGCCGTTCAGGGCGAAGACACTGTCCAGGCTGACGCCGTAGTTGGCGGCAATGGCGCCCAGGGTGTCACCGGACTGAACGGTGTGGGTGGTGCTGGCGGCTGCCGGAGCGGCAACGGGAGCGGCTTCAGCCACGGGGGCTGCGACCGGTGCGGCCGGAGCTGCAGCCTGGGTCGGCGTGTAGTTGTCGTTCGCTACGACGCCTGCGGAGGCCGGTGCGGCCATTCCGAGCATCAGGCCGGATCCGGCGGCTACAACGGCTGCGGTGCTGCCGATGGTCCGTCCGCGGCTGACGGTGGTCTGTGAGATGGTGGACCAAACGCCGGCGGTCTCGGCACGGTGACGTCCACGGTTCTTATTGAATGACATGTTGATTTACCTCTCCCGATACCTGCGAGGTGAGCTGTCGGATGCGGATGGGAGACACCCGGTCATCGGAGTGAATCCGGCGACTTAACCCCAAGGATTCGTGGAACCCGTTATTGGTTCCCCCGCCCCTGCCGTGATGGTGCGTTCTGTGGACCCCGGATAAGCGGCAGAGCTAGGTAACTAGTCCGGGGGAGCCGCGTTCAGAGCGGCATGGAAATAACCGTACAAGATGGTTACGGTTGGATAACCATTTAGTGATCCGGTTCTCTGCAGCGTGTGAGTGGCGCCTCGATGTGCTAGTCACTCCGGCCCCAGCAATGCCATCCAATGCCATGCCGTCACACTGTTCCCGCCGATTTTTCAGGCCTGACTGTTGTCCGGCGCCGGGGGCGCATAACGGATGTTGTATATGGTGCACGTGATGCCAGGGATACACCGCCGTTCCGCAGACAAAAAATGTGAAGTCGCTCTCCCTGGCGGATCTGGGTTGCCGGTACGCCAGCTCTCCTGCATAAGATACTTAGGCTACCTTTCAATCGAGGGCAGCCTCAACGATGCACAGGAGTAACGCGAGTGTCAGGCAGCAGCCAGAAACTATGGACCAGGGGATTCGTGCTGGCGATTGTCACGAACCTGTTCATTTCCCTCGTTTTTTACCTGCTGATGACCACCATGGCGCTCTACGCGGTGCAGGAGTTCGCCGCGTCGGACAGCGCCGCCGGCTTTGCCTCCGGTTCGTTTGTGATCGGCGCTCTTGCCGCCCGGGTCTTTGCCGGAAAGTTCCTTGATTTCGTTGGCCGCCGGCGCATGCTGATCGCCAGCCTCGCAGTTTTCGTAGCCGCTTCGGTGCTCTACATCCCGGCCTCGAACCTGGGCGTGCTGCTGGCAGTGAGGCTGCTCCACGGCGCCGCCTTCGGTGCCGCCAGCACCAGCCTCTCAGCCTCGGTTATGGGGCTTATCCCCGCCCACCGGCGCGGGGAAGGCACCGGATACTTCGGCATCTCCACCACCCTGGCCACCGCCGTCGGGCCGTTCCTGGCCGTGCTCCTGGTGGACTCGGCCAGCTACCGTGCGCTTTTCCTGTTTGCTGCCGCCTGCGCCGCCGTCGCCCTGATCCTCTCCCTGGTGCTGCGGCTGCCCGAGCGCACGCCGGGCCCGGAGGAACTGAAGAACAAGTGGCGCATGCACCTGAGCGACATCCTCTATGTGTCCGTGCTTCCCATTGCCTCGGTAATGTTCATTGCCGGTGCCGCCTACGCGGGCATCCTTTCCTTCCTGAACTCCTACGCCCAGACGGAGGGCCTGGTCCTCGGGGCAAGCCTCTTCTTTGTGGTCTATGCCGGGGTGGTGCTGGTATCGCGGCTCTTCGTTGGCCGGATCCAGGACCGCCACGGAGACAACGCCGTGGTCTACCCCACGCTTCTCTCCTTCGCCGCCGGCCTGGCGCTCCTTGCATACGCCCCCAATGACACTGTCATGGCCGTGGCCGGCGTCTTCGTCGGGTTCGGCTTCGGTGCCCTGATGCCGTGCGCCCAGGCCATCGCAGTGGGCATGGCCGCACCGGCACGGATTGGCCTGGCCACGTCCACGTTCTTCATCTTTATGGACGCCGGGGTGGGTCTGGGCCCGCTCCTGCTGGGAGTGCTGCTGCCGCTGAGCGGGTTCCACGGCATGTACTGGGTCCTCGCTGCGGTGCTGCTGGGCAATACGGTGCTGTACTACTTTGTCCACGGCCGCAAGGACCGGCGGCCGGACCATACCGCCTTCGTGGCTCAGGACACGCCCGCCGCCTGACGGGGTACCCTCGTTCCACAAGCGAGGGGAGCAGGCCCATGGCACGCGAGGCGGAAACACTGACGGTTCCCGGTCCGGACGGGGAACGCGAGATACGGATTTCAAGTCCCGGACGGGTGCTCTGGCCCGTCCCGGGGATCACCAAGCTCGATCTGGCGCGCTACATGGCGGACGTGGGTGAAGCCTTTATTCGGGCCAACGGGGACCGGCCGGTCTCCCTTGAGCGTTTCCCCGAAGGAATCGAGGGGGAAGTGTTCTTCTCGAAGAATCCGCCCCGGGGCATGCCGGAGTGGATGCGCGGGGTTACGGTGACCTATCCCAGTGCCCGGTCCCACCCGCAGGTGGTGCTGGATGAGCCGGCGGCCGCGGTCTGGGCGGTGCAGATGAACACAGTGGTGTTCCACCCCTGGCCCTCGCGGGCGGAGAATACGGACAATCCTGATCAGCTGCGCATCGATCTGGACCCCCAGCCGGGCACGGACTTCGACGACGCCGTCCCGGCCGCGCTGGAACTGCGCTCCATCCTCGCCGAGGCGGGTCTGGAGGGGTATATCAAGACCTCCGGCAACCGCGGCATCCACCTCTTTGCCCCGATCCGGCCGGAGCATGAGTTCCAGGATGTCCGCCATGCCGTCATTGCCGCAGCGCGGGAGGTAGAGCGGAGGATGCCGGAGAAGGTGACCACCGCATGGTGGAAGGAAGAGCGCGGCCGGCGTGTATTCGTGGATTTCAACCAGGCCAACCGGGACCGGACCATGGCAGGGGCCTACAGCCCGCGCGCCCTCCCGGATGCCCCCGTCTCCTGCCCGATCAGCTGGGAAGAACTCGAACAGGTGCATCCGGGTGACTTCACCATTGCCACAATTCCCGAGCGGCTGCGTACGGTAGGGGATCCGTGGGCCGACATGTATGCACGGCCCGGCTCCATCGACGTGCTGCTGGGCTGGTGGGAGCGGGACCTGGCCAACGGGCTGGGCGAGCTGCCCTTCCCGCCGGACTATCCCAAGATGCCGGGGAGCCGCCCCGGGTCCAGCCCAGCCGGGCCCGCCGCAAGGACTGACGGACCCGTACCCGGGCCGGGTTTCCTCCCCGGCCAGGTGCCCCCGGCAGACTCCGGCGGCGCCGGAATCCGCTGCGGGCCTGCGCGGGACGGGCTACGCCTTTGCGACCGTAATGGACCACTCCGCCGGACCGGTCTTGGAGAAGTCCGTGACCGGGTAGCCGCTTTCGGCCGCCCAGCGGGGGATGGCGTCCGTGGCCTGGGTGCAGTCGAAGTTGATGACCAGCTCATCGCCCGCAGTCATGGTTTTCATGGCCTCCTTGGCTTCAACCAGAGGGAAGGGGCAGACGGATCCGTTGGTTTCCAGGGTTACTTTTGCCACGGTGTGACTCCTTTGTGGTGGGGTTTCGGGTGGATGGATGAATGAAACGGCTGCGGGTGGGGCAGCGGAGGTCATACTCCCGCCGGTACGCGCGCAGCTGCGGGTGCCTGCCGGCGGTTCATGATGGTCAGCTTCGCGGCCAGGCCGGTGCCCAGGATCATAAAGACCAGGGCTGTCCAGCCCTGGAAGCTGAACTGCGCCGTCTGCACCATGGCGTTGCCGATGGTGCACCCGCCGGCCAGTGCGGCGCCAATGCCCATCAGCGCGCCTCCGCCCAGGCTTTTTATGACGGTGGCGGCGTCCGGCACCCTGACCCGGAATTCTCCGCTGCCCTTAGCGGCAATGAAGGAGCCAAGGAGGATGCCGACAACCAGGAACACGCCCCAGTCCACCAGCTCGGCGTCACCGGTCACCAAATAGCCAACAAGCTTGGAGGAGGGTGTGGTGATGCCCAGACCGTCTTCGCGGCCCGTGGCCCAGCTGAGCGGCCAGGCGGCAATGGCAATAATGCCGATGACCACCGCGGTGGCGAAGGCATTCCACGGCTTCTCGAACAACAGGTGTGCCAGGCCGGTTTTGGAAGGTGGCAGGGCGGCCATGGCGATGCGGGGCTTGTTCAGGTGATGCCGGACCGCCAGCGCGACGGCGGCAACCAGTACGGCGACAAACAGCCACGGAGAAACACCCAGGACGGTGTAAAAGTTGCTTTGTTCCACGGTCACTGAGCGCATGGCCGTGTTGAACCCGGCCAGCGGTCCCGTCTTCATGATGGCGGCGAAGAGGGCATAGGTAATCAGGGCAAGCCAGCTGCCCACC
This sequence comes from Arthrobacter sp. Y3225209, assembly GCF_059090685.1. NCBI lineage: Bacteria > Bacillati > Actinomycetota > Actinomycetes > Micrococcales > Micrococcaceae > Arthrobacter > Arthrobacter sp. Y3225209. The sequence continues at coordinate 120,788 of NZ_JBNHFW010000004.1, read as the reverse complement.
AGGCCTTCACCTGCCCGGTAGTAGGTTCCGGTGGCGCAGCCGCCGGCCAGGACGATGGCGAAGCCAAAGATGAAGCCGCCCACGATAGTGGCGAGCCAGGGAAAGGCATCGCCATGGAGCGTGATGACTCCGGCTGCGTCGAGGGCGAAGACGCCCACACTCTGAACAGCCACCACCACCAGGAAAGCGGTCAGCCACCGCGTATTGCGGGTCACCCAGATGTCACGGAACGCGCCGGTAACGCAGAAGCGCCCCCGCTGCATAACGAAACCGAGGGCCACCCCCACCAGCAGGCCTGAAATTAGCATGTAAAGCACTCCTGAGAAGACGAACTGCGGCCTATCCCGCCGCAGTTGAGCAACGCTAGTGCGGGCCGGCCCCGGCCCTCAATGAGTGTGGCGCCATGTGACCGGGCATGAAGCCGGGTTACGGAACGGCTGGACATCCGCCGGCTTTCTTTGCCGTCCGGGTGGGCAGGCAGGAACGGATGCATGGCCGCCACGGGTGGGCGGTGCGATGATCGGAGGGCAGGACCCTGTACATCCAACCGTGGAACGGGATGCGATGCCGACCATCTCGGTGGTGATTCCTTGCCGAAACGATGCCCCCATGCTCGCCGCGTGCCTGCGGGGCCTGGCAGAGCAGACCCGTGCCCCGGATGAAATCCTGGTGGTGGACAACGCCAGCACCGACCGGACCGCGGACGTCTGCCGGGCCTTCGGGGTCCGCCGGGTCCGGGAGGACAGTGTCGGTGTTGCCGCAGCAACCTTCCGCGGCTTCGACGAGGCCGCCGGTGAATGGCTGACCCGGATCGACGCAGATTCGGTTCCGCCACCGCGCTGGCTTGCCCAGCTGGAGACTGCCCTGCTGGCGGCCGGCAAGGACACAGCGGTGACCGGCCCCGGGGATTTCTACGGAGCCGCTCCGGTGATCCTGTGGATTGCACGGAACCTGTACATCGGCGGCTACCGCTGGTCAATGAACCTGCTGATGGGACATCCGCCGCTCTTCGGCTCCAACTTCGGCTTCCACCGCAGTATGTGGGAACAGGTCCGGGACCGGGTCCACCGCGGCGTTCCCCGGGTCCATGATGACCTGGACCTCAGTTACCAGCTGCGCCCGTGGATGAACGTTGTGTGGGACGGGACGCTTCGCGTCCGGGTGTCTGCCCGTCCGTTCCATACCTGGGCCGGGCTGGGCAGGCGGCTGGCCATGGCCTATGTAACGTTCCGGGTCGATTTTGCCGCTGAGGGGCCGCTGGCCCGGCGCAGGGAACGCCGGTACCTAGCGGGCGGTGCGGTATAACCGCAGCAGGTCGCGGGTCAGCTGATAGGGGGATTCCTCGCTGGGGCTGTGTCCGGTGGCGTACACGGCAAAGGATGCGCCAATGCTCGCGGCGAACTCCCGGTGCAGCCGGACCGGCCACACATCATGCGCGCCGACACCGACGAATTTGGGTACGGTGGTGGCGCCCAGGGCGGCGCGCAGGTCCGGGGCGTGGCGCATCAGCCGGACCATGTCCCGGATCGAATCCCGCCGGGTGACGGTGAAGCGGAGGTTGACCAGTTTCATCCGGCCTGCCGGCGCCCTGATGAAGTTGCGCCTGACCCCCCAGACAATCAGGTCCGCACTGATCCGGGCGCCGATCAGCGGAGCGAGCCACCCGATCCGGCTTACGCCGCGGAAACTCTGTCCGCCCCGGGGCGGACAGCCAAGCAGGGTCATGCTTCGAAACAGGTCCGGCCGCCGCAGTGCCGTGAGCTGGACGACGACGCCGGCAAACGAGTACCCGACCACATGGGCGGGGCCGTGAACGGCCAGCACCGAGATCAGGTCATCAACAAACAGGTCGTAGTCATAATGGGCCCGCGGAGGGTGCAGTTGCTCCGGGCCGGCCCCGGCGGACTCATACTGGCCGGCCAGGTCATAGCTGAAGGCGAAGTAGCCGGCGGCGGCAAGTTCGGGGAGTATAAGGGAGAAATCCTCCTTGGAGCCCATGGCGCCAGGCACAAGGATGACCGGCGTATCGGCAGGGCTGCCCATACTGACGGCGGCCAGGGCCCCGCTGGGTGCCGGGAAAAAGGATCGCCCGGTTCCCGGTGGCAGGACCGTCCAGTCAATGTCGCCCAGTGCGGCGTCCCGCGCACCAGCCGGGTCCGCGGCGGCAGCTGCACCTGGATCCGCGGCCGGTCCCGCAGCCGGTTCCGGGTGCAGTCTGCGGGGAAGCCTCCGCCCGGGAAAGATTCCCCTAAATGCCATGGCTAAAAGATAGCGGCCGCGGACTGCCGCCGTCTGCGGGGCGGAGGCTGCTGACCTGTTCCGGCGGCAAGAAACCCGGAAGATGCGTGCCGCGTGCTACCTGCCCGGGCAGGCCGGCCGTCACACGTTAGAATCTTTATGCCTGCCCCTAAATGTCCGAACCATCCCATTCCCAGGAGCTGACGTTGCCCGCAAAGCGTTCCCCCAACAAATACGTTTACCGAGGTATTGTCTTCACGGGCCTCGCCGCACGCGGCCTCTTCCGGGTCCCGGTGATTCCCTCGGGCCTGGAGAATCTTCCCACCGGCGAACAGATCCGCGGATTGGACCGCAAGGTGGTTCCCGGCAAAGGCGCGGTGGTAGCCATTACGCACTTCGGGTATCTCGATTTTGCCTTCGCTGAGCTGCTCATCTGGCGGAAGCTGAAGGTGCATATGCGCTTCCTGGTCACGAAGAAGGCGGCTAAAAAGCCTTTCGTCAAGGCCGTCTGCGACTGGTGTGAGCATGTGGTGGTGGACCGGGCAGACGGTGCTGCTGCGTATGCGGAGTCCGTGGAAAAGCTGCGGGGCGGAGACTATCTTGCGGTTCTCCCCGAAGCCGGGGTCAGCCGCAGCTTCTCGGTCCGCGAATTGAAGACCGGCGCTGTGCGCATGGCCGCCGAGGCAGGTGTGCCGATCATTCCGATTTCCATCTGGGGCGCCCACCGGATGAAGACCCGCGGACACGGGCTGAGCCTGTCCTCGGTGTGGAAGACACCGGTCCGCATGCACGTGGGCGAAATGATCCGCGTTGACGAAAATCCCGACGTCGCGGCGGAAACCCTGCGGCTGCAGGAGGAACTGCAGGCCGGAATCGACCATTGCATTGACACGTATCCGGTCACTCCCGCCCCCGGTGCGTGGTGGATGCCACGCAGCCGGGGCGGCAGCGCCATGGGTGTGGAGGAACAGCGTGTACTGGATGCAGCTGACCGGGAGAAGTACAAGATCACCGGCTAGAGGATGGGGTTGCCTCCGGTGACGGCAATCCGGGCTCCGGAGATGTAGCTGCCGTCCTCAGAGGCCAGCAGGACGTAGGTCGGTGCCAGTTCAGCCGGCTGGCCCGGCCGCCCCAGGGGTGTGTCGGCTCCGAAGGACCCAACCTTGTCTTCGGGCATGGTGGCCGGGATCAGCGGTGTCCAGGTGGGTCCGGGCGCCACGCTGTTGACCCTGATGCCGCGTTCGCCAAGCAGCTGTGACAGGCTGGCGGAGAAGTTGGCAATGGCTGCCTTGGTTGCTGAATACGGCGCCAGCGTGGGCACCGGCATGTCGGAGTTCACCGAGGAAGTGCCGATCACCGAGGAGCCCGGGGACATGTGCGGCAGGGCTGCCTTCACCAGATAGAACATCGCATTGATGTTCACCTTGAACGTGTACTCCCACTCCTCGTCCGGAATCTCCTCAATGGATTCGCGGTCCATCTGGAACGCCGCGTTGTGGACAAGGATGTCCACCTTGCCGAACTGGTCAACAGCGGTATCGATGACGCGGCGGCACTGAGCTGCCGTATCCAGGTCTCCGCGCACCAGTACCGCCCTGCGGCCGGCCTCTTCCACAAGCCGGGCGGTATCCCGCGCGTCCGCATCCTCGTTCAGGTAGGAGATCACGACGTCGGCCCCCTCGCGTGCGTACGCGATGGCCACTGCCCGGCCGATACCGCTGTCGCCACCGGTAATCACGGCGGCTTTGCCCTCGAGCTTCCCGCTGCCGCGGTAGGTTTCCTCGCCGCAATCCGGAATCGGCGTCATCGCCTCCTGCGTTCCGGGCACTTCCTGTTGCTGCTTTGGCTGGTTCATGGTGGTCCTTTCCTGGCTTCGCTCCTGGTCCCTGGCGTGCTGCGTGCAGGCGTCCGTCACCGGAAGGCCGGGGCAGGTACCGGGGCGCACCCCGGTACCTGCCCCGGCACCGACCGCGGACTACGTCACGGCTACTGTGCGGCTACGGCGTCCAGCGCCTCGGCTACCGGCGTTGTGCCGTTGTTGAATTCGATGGTCCGGCCTGCCGTTTCGGGGCGGTCGAGGACCTCGGCTGCCACATGGGCAACATCCTCGCGGGATACCTGGCTGCCGGTAACCCCCGAACCGGTTTCAATTCGTCCCGTACCCGGATCCAGCGTCAGGGCGCTGGGGCCGAGAATGGTCCAGTCCAGCCCGCTGGCACGCAGGTGCTCGTCGGCGTCGGCCTTGGCCTCGGCGTACGCGTAGAACCCGTCGTCCTCCGGCACACCGTGATCCTTGCCTGCCCCGAAGTAGGAGACCATAACGTACCGCTTCGCGCCGGCAGCTTCGGCTGCGTCCATCGACCGGATGGCTGCGTCCCGGTCCACGGCAAAGGTGCGCTCGGGGCTGCCGCCGCCGGCTCCGGCAGTCCAGACCACTGCATCATGACCGCGCAGCAGCTCGGCCATCTCCTCCGTGGACAGGGCCTGGACGTCGGCTACCTTGGCAGCGGCCCCGGTGTCCTCGACATCCGCGGTGTGGTCCGGATTGCGGAACACTGACGTAACGGAGTGGTTTGCGGCGGTGAGCCTGCGGGCGAGGTGGAGTGCAACTTTTCCGTGTCCCCCGATGATGGCGATGCGTGACATGCGGCATTCCTTTCGTTGACTTACGTGCCTCCACCATAAGCATGCTTCGCATATTTTTGCGGCGAGGGAACGCGTCCTACGCCAATGGCTTAGTTTCGGGGACCGGGAATAGCGGCCCGGGGGATAGCGGGCGGTTCCCTGCGGCCGCTATGATCGCGCCACACCCTGGAACCCCGGAAGGAACACTGTGTCCCTTACTGCAGTTCGGCCGGATCTCACAGTTGAAACGATGGAAGGGCCGGTGCGCGGCGCCGTGAACAGCGGCCTGCGGACCTGGCGGGGGATCCCCTATGCGGCCCCGCCGGTTGGTGAGCTGCGGCTTCGCCTCCCGCAGCCGATACGCCCATGGGCGGAGGTGTTCGACGCCACGGCTTATGGCCCGGTGCCGCCGCAGCCGCGCGGCCGGGGTCTCCTGGGTGCCGGCCGGCGGACGCCGATGGATGAGGATTGCCTGACGGTGAACGTCACTGCGCCGCTGGCACCCGCAGCGCCGCTGCCGGTCCTCGTTTACCTTTACGGGGGCGGCTTCACCACGGGAGCCGCTTCCGCCGAGGCGTATGACGCCACCAGGCTGGTGGAACGCGGGGACGTTGTGTACGTCTGCATGAACTACCGGCTCGGCGCACTGGGCTTTATGGATTTCCGCCGGTACTCCACGCCGCAGCGTCCCTTCGACGCGAACTGCGGCCTGGCAGACCAGGTTGCAGCCCTGCGCTGGGTCCAGCGGAACATTGCCCGGTTCGGGGGAGACCCGGGCAATGTGACCATCTTCGGTCAGTCCGCCGGCGCCATGTCCGTGACCGCCCTGATGTGCGCACCCTCGGCAAAGGGCCTGTTCCACCGGGCCATTGCCCTGAGCTCGGCACCGTCCACGGCCTACGGACCGGGACTGCCCGAAAAATGGGCCGCCAAGCTGCTGGACCTCCTCGGCGTCCCCGAAGCCGACGCCGGAAAGGCCCTGGCCAGCCTCCCGGCGTCGCGCCTGGTGGAGGCGGCGGTGCGCCTGACCCGGGACGTGGCCCCGGAATCCGAACCGGGCACGCGCGCCGTCGCACCGGTAGTGGACGGTGACTTCCTGCCACTGCACCCCATAGACGCCTTCCGGGCCGGGACGGCGCACCGCGTGCCGCTGGTCATGGGCAACATGGGCCGCGAAGGTGCCCTCTTCGACCAGTTCGAGGATGTGCTGCCAACAAAGCCGGAGCGGATCGACACCATGTTTGCCCTGACCGGGCCTGACCTCAAGGACCGGGTGCTGGGCGCCTACCCCGGTTATCCCGGGAAACGGGAAGCAGTGGATGTTGGCGGCGATGCGGTTTTCTGGCATCCGGGGATACAGGTGGCGGAGGCCCACTCAGCGTTTGCCCCAACCTGGTCCTACCGCTTCGATTACGCTCCCTGCATGGCCCATCTTTTGGGACTGGGTGCCACCCACGGCCTGGATATCCCGGCTGTGTTCGGCAACTATGCCTCCGGGCTCGGCCGGTTCCTGACGCTCGCCGGCGGCGGACGCACTGCCGTTTCGGTCAGCAACCGTTTCCAGGGGGCGCTGCTGCGGTTTGCGCGGACGGGGAATCCCGGGCCGATGTGGCCTGCGTATGAGACACAGTCACGCAAGACCAAAATCTTTGACCGGACGGATCAGATAGTGCCAGACCCGCACCACGTCCGGCGCGTTGCGTGGAACGGCTACCTGGGCTACCGGTGAACCGTAAACCCGCGCGGGGGGGAAGTGGTCCGTGGGGGGGGTGGACGGGGGCTAAACGGGGAGCTCGCGCAGCAGGCCGCCCAACCGGAGCAGTTCCAGGGGCGCATGCTGAGCCAGCGATAAGCCGACAATATCTCCGGCGTCACTGACCGCATCGATGATGCGCAGCAGGTCAGGAACGCGGACGCCGCGGCTGCCGCCGCCGGTGGTGTCGGCAAAATCGCGCCGGTCCAGTACATCCAGGTCCACGTGCACCGCCAGTTTCGTGGCACCGGTCAGTGCCAGCCATTCCAGGATCCGGCGGGTGTCCTCAGGGGTGTCCGTGATGCCCACGCTGCGGATACCCAGGCGCTGTTTGGTGCCGATGCCGGGATCCTGCCAGTCCCGCAGGCCGATTTGGAGAATATTGGACGGCGGCACCACGGCGGGCAGCGCCGCGAGGAACTCTTCGTCACCCTCTCCGGCCAGGGTTGCCAGCGACATTGACCGGAACCCGGTGTAACCGTCGCCCGGCGTGCCGGTATCCGGGTGGGCATCCACCCACAGCACCGCCAGATCCCCGCTGTACAGTGCGGCAAGATGGCTGAACGGAGCTACACTCACCGAGCATTCCCCGCCAAAGGTCACCACGGTCTCCGGGGCAGCGTCCTGTATCACCTCCAGTGCCTGCCGGAGCTGCTGGAGAACGGCGCCGCGCGCATAAATGCCGTCTACCGTTTCCACTGCCGCGTCCGATGTATCCGTACTTACCGGCACAAAGGCCGTGGGCCCGTCATGCAGCGGGGAAAGCAGCTCCAGCAGGGGCGGGCCCAGATGGTAGGAGAGCAGGGTCTGGTGCGGCTGGCCTGCCGGCAGCGACCCTACGGTTCCCGCTCCTGCGGCGCCCTGCCACTGCGGGAAAATCAGGCGGAGGGCCCCGGGGCCGGTGGGATGCATGGAATTCATGGCAGTCCTTAGGTGCGGAGGGGATAACCAGCCTACCGCCGGGGCACCGCGCAGAAACAGGCCGCACGCAAAATAGACTGGTGGTATGACTGCAACACTTGTCGCCCGGGATCTTTCCGGCGGCCACGCCCACCGCACCCTGTTCGAGCACCTGTCGCTGACCGTCGCCCCCGGCGACGTGGTCGGCGTGGTGGGTGCCAACGGTGCCGGCAAATCCACGCTGCTGAGCCTGCTGGCCGGCGCTGCCGAACCACTGGCCGGAACGGTCAGCACCAATCCTGCTGACGCCTTTGTGGGCTGGCTGCCGCAGGAGCACGAGCGGGTACAGGGTGAAACAGTGGGTGCTTACCTGGCCCGCCGGACCGGTGCGGCTGCGGCCACCGTGGCCATGGAAAAGGCTGCCGAGGCGCTGGGAACGGATACCCCCGGTGTGGACGATGTGTATGCCGCTGCCCTGGATCGCTGGCTGGCCTCCGGAGCTGCGGATCTTGAGGACCGTGCCCCGTCGGTGCTCGCGGACCTCGGGCTGGAGGTGGAAATGGACGCACCGATGACCGGCCTGTCCGGCGGGCAGGCTGCCAGGACGGCCCTTGCTGCGCTGCTGCTGAGCAGGTTCGACATAGTCCTGCTTGATGAGCCCACCAATGACCTGGACCTGGACGGGCTGGCCCGGCTGGAGCAGTTTGTCCGCGGCCTGCGCGGCGGGGTGGTGCTGGTCTCCCACGACCGGGAGTTCCTGGCCCGCTGCGTGACCACCGTGGTGGAACTGGACCTGGCACAGAACAGTGTGGGTGTGTACGACGGCGGATACGAGGCGTTCCTGGAAGAACGCGCCGTCGCACGCCGGCACGCCCGCGAGGCCTATGACGAGTTCGCAGACAAGAAGGCCGATCTTGTTTCCCGGGCCCGGACCACGCGGGAGTGGAGTTCCCAGGGCGTGCGCAACGCGATGAAGAAGAATCCGGATAATGACAAGATCCGCCGCAAAGCCAGCACCGAGTCCTCCGAAAAGCAGGCACGCAAGGTCCGCCAGATGGAATCGCGGATTGCCCGGCTGGACGAGGTGGAGGAACCGCGCAAGGAATGGCAGCTGCAGCTGCGCATCGGGGCGGCACCGCGGTCCAGTTCCGTGGTCGCCACCCTGAACGCAGCGGTGCTAAACCGCGGCAGTTTTACCCTGGGACCGGTTTCCCTGCAGGTTAATGCGGGGGAGCGGATCGGCATCACCGGCCCCAACGGTGCGGGAAAGTCCACCCTCCTCGCGCTCCTGCTGGGGCGGGAAACCCCGGACGCCGGCACAGCGTCCCTGGGAGCCTCCGTGGCCGTGGGCGAAATTGATCAGGGGCGCGGGCAGCTGCCGGCCGGTGCCAGGCTGGGCGACGCATTTGAGGCCGCCGTCCCTGAACTTTCCGCGGCGGAAGTGAGGACCCTGCTGGCCAAGTTCGGGCTCAAGGCGGACCAGGTCGGCAGCAGGGTCGGGGACCTGTCTCCCGGTGAGCGGACGCGTGCGTCCCTGGCACTGCTGCAGGCACGGGGGGTGAACCTGCTGGTTCTCGATGAGCCCACTAACCATCTGGACCTGCCCGCGATCGAGCAGCTGGAAGAAGCGTTGGAGAGTTACGAGGGTGCGTTGCTGCTGGTATCCCATGACCGGCGGTTGCTGGAAAATGTGCGCCTGGATGTGCGGTGGGAAGTTGAGGGCGGGACCGTCCGCATCCGGTGAGCGGCGTCCTCCCGTGCCGCGGCAGCAGGGGAGGACATATTGCTTGACCGAATGTGATAGAAATTATGCAGGCTGCATCCCCGCGGATGCGGCGCTTAGCTCACGGATTGGTCTCGCTAAGTTATCGGACGATTTCACGGAAGAAGTGTCCAATGGATCCATGGAGTGGAAAACGCGGCTGCCCGGCAGCCAACCTGCACTGCAACTGGGGAAGCGGCAGTGCAGCCGGGACGCCTCAGCGGTGTCTGCCTGGTGACGCCCCCGGAGTGGGCGGCTGGCAGTACGGCCTTTGGCTGTGAAGGCGCTGAAGCGGGCTGATCTGCCCGTCCTGATTGTTGTCTGGATGCTGTGCGTGGCTACTGACTGGTCCACGGGCACCAAGATTGCATTGAACGTCTTTGCCGTTGCCCTGCTTTGCGCCAAGGAATTCGGCGTCCACCGCTATCTGGTCAAAAACGCCGGTTCGAGGGTCTCGGGACGCCGCAGCGCGGCAGGACGGCTCGTTTCCGCCGCGTAGTCCGCCGTCCGAAAGAGTGCGGCCGCGGCACAATCCCGCACGGCGTGCAGCCGTGAGCGGCTCCGTCTCTGGTTAGCTCTTGGGCGCCCGGCTATCGTTGATAGTCGCAGGGAGCAGGCTCAGCTTTCCCCGGCCGAAAAGAGTTCGTCGTGGATATTGGCGTTGAATCACTGGTGGTTGAAACCCGTAACGGTCGGGTTCAGGGCGTTGTTGACCAGGGTGTACGTACCTGGCGTGGTATTCCCTATGCGGCAGCGCCCGTGGGGGAGCTGCGGTTGCGCGCACCCCGGCCGCCGGAGAGCTGGACCGGGATCCGTGATGCACGCTTTTTCGGTGCGGTGCCGCCGCAGTCCAAGGCACCCAGCCTTACCGGCACGCACCGCCGGGTGGCGATGGACGAAGACTGCCTGAGCGTGAATGTGTCCGCCCCGCTGGACCCCTCGGATACCCTGCGCCCGGTTCTCGTCTACCTTTACGGCGGTGCGTTCAGTTCCGGGTCCTCGGCCGAACCTACCTATCGCGGCGCAAAGCTGGTCAGGGACGGGGACGTTGTCTACGTTTGCCTCAACTACCGCATCGGGGCACTCGGTTTTATGGACTTCCGTGCCTACTCGACCCCGGAACACCGGTTCGACGCCAATGTGGGACTGCGGGACCAGGTAGCGGCACTGGAGTGGATTCAGCAGAACATCGAGGCCTTCGGCGGGGATCCCGGGAACGTCACCCTCTTCGGCGAATCGGCCGGCGGCCTGGCGGTGACGTCCCTGATGTGCATCCCCAGCGCCCGGGGGCTCTTCCATCAGGCCTATGCCCAAAGCCCGGCACCATCGGGGGCATATTACCCCCACACGCATGCAGCCTGGGCCGCGGACCTGCTGGAAATACTTGGCATCAGCCCGTCCGATGCAGCGGAGGGGCTGACCACCATCAGCGCATCCAAGCTTGTCGAGGCAACCCGGAAGATGACCACGAAAATAGGTCCGGCCAAACAGCCAGGCTCGCTGAGCGTTTCGCCGGTGATCGACGGTGACTTTCTGCCGCGGCATCCAATCGACATGTTCCATGAGGGAGAATCACACCAGGTGCCGCTGGTGCTGGGCACCATGGCCCGCGAAGGGGCACTCTTCGCGAAGGTCTCCAACATCCTTCCGTCGACGCCTGAACGGATCGAGAAGATGTTCGCGGGGACCGATCCGCTCGCCCGGGACCGCGTGGTGGCAGCGTACCCGGGCTATCCCTCCCGCCAACGGTCCGTGGACATCAGCGGCGACCTGGTCTTCTGGTATCCCAGCCAGATGGTGGCCGAAGGGCACTCGCGGGTGGCCCCAACCTGGGCATACCGCTACGACTACGCCACGCCGATGATGAATCTCCTGGGCTTCGGCGCCACCCATTCCTTTGACGTACCCGTAATGTTCGGCGATACCGATAGCGGGCTGGCCAAAGCCCTCACGCTCCTGGGCGGAGGGGATGAGCTGAAAGCACTCTCCCGGAGGTTCCAGGGTTCACTGCTGAGCCTGGCCAGGCACTCCCACCCCGGCGCTGATTGGCCCGGGTATGACGAGTTCCACCGGCACACACGCGTGTTTGATAAGGCCGACCGGATTGAATCCGATCCGTTCCCGGAACGGCGCAGGGCCTGGGCGGGCTACCGCGGCTACATCTGACGCGCTGCCCTGCCGGAGCAACAGCCCCCCGGGATTCGGCGGCCGGTGCGGGCGCCTCTCGCGGCACCGGCGCGGGCGTCGTAAGCTGGCTTATGATTTCCAGCACCACAGTGTTCAGCACCAGTTTTCAGCACCGCAGCTAAGGAGAGTCAGAGCGCATGAGCGAACATTACGACGTCGTTGTTCTCGGAGCCGGACCGGGCGGGTATGTGGCCGCCATCCGTGCTGCCCAGCTGGGACTGAAGACTGCCATTGTGGAGGAAAAATACTGGGGCGGGGTGTGCCTTAACGTCGGTTGCATCCCCTCCAAAGCCCTGCTCCGCAACGCCGAGCTGGCGCAGATTTTTACCAATCAGTCCAAGACCTTCGGCATGAACGGTGATGTCACGTTCGATTACGGGGCGGCCTTCGACCGGAGCCGCCAGGTGGCCGACGGCCGGGTCAAGGGCGTGCACTTCCTGATGAAGAAAAACAAGATCACCGAATACGACGGCCACGGGATCTTCTCCGATGACCACACCCTTGAGGTCAGCCTGTCAAAGGGCGGCAGTGAAACCGTCACCTTCGACAACGCCATCATCGCCACAGGCACCTATGTCCGGCTTCTTCCCGGTGTGGAACTGAGCGACAACGTGGTCACTTATGAGGCCCAGATCATGGACCGGGACCTGCCCAAAAAGATGGTCATTGTGGGCGCAGGGGCCATCGGCATGGAATTCGGCTATGTGCTGCGCAGCTACGGTGTGGACGTCACCATCATTGAGTTCCTGGACCGGGCGCTGCCCAACGAGGATGTTGACGTGTCCAAGGAGATCACAAAGCAGTACAAGAAACTGGGCATTCCCATCCTGACTTCCACCAAGGTGGAGACCGTGAAGGATAACGGCTCCTCCGTAACGGTGGCCTACACGGACAAGGACGGGAAGGCCGGCAGCATCGAAGCGGACCGGGTCATGATGTCCATCGGCTTTGCGCCGCGTACCGAGGGCTACGGCCTGGAGAAGACCGGGGTGCAGCTGACGGACCGGGGCGCCATTGGCATCGATGACTTCATGCGTACCAATGTGCCCCATATCTATGCCATCGGTGATGTCACCGCCAAGCTCCAGCTCGCCCACGTAGCGGAGGCCATGGGGGTGGTTGCCGCCGAAACCATCGGCAAGGCCGAAACGATGCCGCTGGGTGACTACCGGATGATGCCGCGCGCCACGTTCTGCCAGCCGCAGGTTGCCAGTTTCGGGCTTACCGAGCAGCAGGCCCGGGACGAGGGCCACGAGGTGCTGGTGAGCACCTTCCCGTTTACGGCCAACGGCAAGGCGCACGGGCTGGGGGAGCCGGTGGGCTTTGTGAAGCTGGTGGCGGATGGCAGGTATGGGGAACTGCTGGGCGGGCACCTGATCGGCCCGGACGTCTCCGAGCTGCTGCCGGAACTGACGCTGGCCCAGAAGTGGGACCTTACGGCCGCTGAACTGGCCCGTAATGTCCACACCCACCCGACGCTGAGTGAGGCGCTGCAGGAGGCCTTCCACGGATTGACGGGCCACATGATTAATTTCTAGCGCTGCACGCGGCGGGCAGAACCGATCGGCAGGGCCGCACCACGGCCACGGTGGCGATTCCTGCGGGCCGGCGGTCCAACACTGCCCCGATACGCCGCATCCGGCAGCGACTAAGGCATACTGGCCGCATGACGACGCCGCTGGAGGGTCCCCTTGCCGATTCCGAGTCCGGTCTTTGGATTCCCGGGAGCCTCGCCCGCCCGGGCACAGTGACCGGAACCGTACCGGCCGGATTCGAGGCCTACGCACGGATCTTCCATCCCGTCCACGCGCGGCTAATGGAATGGGATCGGGACTATCCGGTGCCGGTACAGTCGCGGACCATGCAGTGGCGGGACCTTGCCGAGACCCGCGGAACGCTGGCGCACCCGCTGATGCAGTGGAACTCCATCCTGGCGGGCTACCGCAACCCGGTCTGGAATGAACCGGGCTGGCAGTACGAAGATCCCCTCGTAGGCGCGTTGGCGGCCGGATGCCTGGCTGAGGTGGTGCGCATTCTGTCCAGCCATACGGATTCGCCCTCAGCCTGTATCGCCGGCCTCTGGGAGGGGTGGGGGTGGGTGAGCGGCGCGGCCGTGAACGTCACCGTGGACAGTGAAGGCCATACCTACGAAGAACCCCTGCCCCCGCCCTTCCATCAGGACACAGTGGCCGGTGCGGCCAGGCTGGAACTGCCGGGACGGAAGTACCTGCTGTTTAACGCCGACCTTGCAGTCTTCACCGAGCCCGGCTGGCACGAGGCCAGCGGATGGGACGTGCTGCAGAGCCCAAACCTGCTCTGGCCCGAAGACCGTGCGTGGTTCCTGGCCTCGGAAATAGATATGGACTCAACCATCGTGGGCGGCTCAGCCGCCCTCATCGGGCAGCTGGTTCACTCCGGGTCTGTGGAAGCACTGCCCGTGCCCGCAGACGGCGACCTTACACATCAGGGGGACGTACTCAACGAAAGGCCGGATTGGCAATGACCGCTTTCACAGCCGTGCGGGGATGGCTGTCACAGAGAGGTCAGAGAGCTAACAGGGGTGTGTGAGCAAGGCATCCGCGGATCGGTCAGGACGGTGGCCGGGCTGTGGATAAGCTGAATATATGCCCCTCCAAAACATTAACTTCCATACCCGCAAGTGGGTCCGGCCCGAAGACCTGAACGCAAACGGCACCCTGTTCGGCGGCAGCCTGCTGCGTTGGATTGACGAGGAAGCTACCGTCTACGCGATCCTGCAGATGGGGAACGGCCGGGTTGTCACCAAGTTCATGTCCGAGATCAACTTCGTCAGTTCCGCCGTGCAGGGCGACCTGATCGAAATGGGGCTTACCGCAACCAAGTTCGGCCGGACCTCGCTGACAATGCAGGCCGAAGTGCGGAACATGATCACCCGCGACAGCATCCTGACCATCGACAAGATCGTGTTCGTGAACCTGGATGAGCACGGCAAGCCCGCACCCCACGGCTACACCACCATCAGTTACGACCGTGACCGCCTGCCCACGCACCACTTTCCGCCCATTCCCTTTACAGCCTAGTTAGCGCCCCGGCGGATACCTGCACCGCCCAAACCCCAAGCACGTGGACCGAAGCTCCGGGAGCCCGGCTTAGGCGGGGAGCGGGATAATACAAGGCATACTTACTAATATGAGTCTCGAGTTCCCCCTCCCGCAGGGGCACACGGCGGGCGGGGGTCCACTCCGGATTGCGGTGCTGTCCCATCTGCATCACCCGATTGCCAGTCCGTTCCTGGGCGGGCTCGAAATGCACACCTCCCTGATGGCAGACGAACTCGCCGCACGCGGTCATGACGTGACGCTTTTTGCCAAAGCGGGATCCGTGTCCGCAGCCCGGGTGGTGGATGTCCTTCCAGCCGCTTTTGAGTTCCGCCGCGGGATGCCCGATGACGCCATGCAGGCGCAGCAGGGGACGCTGGACAGGGCATTGGGCCTGGCACTGGACGCGGTCCGGGACGGCTCCTTCGACGTCGTCGTGAACAATTCGCTGAGCCTGCAGCCCTATCTGAAGTTGGCGGACCACCCCACCCTGACCATCCTGCACACCCCGCCCCTGCCGTGGATCGTGGACGCGGTTGAACAGGGACGCACGGCCATCTCCCCGCTGCACCGGTTTGTCAGTGTCTCCGCCCGGAACGCCACGGGCTGGGCACCTCATCTGCCGGACCTCCACGTCATCCACAACGGCATCCGTCTCTCAGACTGGCCCGCGGGTACCTCCCGCCGCCCCGGTACCGCGGTCTGGGCGGGGCGGGTGACTCCGGAGAAGGGCCTGCACATTGCGATCGACGCCGCCCGGAAAGCCGGCATGGACCTGCACTTTGCGGGCCCTGTCAGTGACGGTAAGTACTTTGACCGCGTTATAGCTCCCCGGCTGGGTCCGGGCGTCAGACATGCGGGGCACCTCGATCACCGCGAACTGGCGGCCTTCCTGGGCTCGGGTGAAGTCTTTATCGCCTCACCCGTGTGGTCCGAGCCCTTTGGCCTTACAGCCCTGGAAGCCATGGCCTGCGGCACCCCCGTAGCGGCACTGCCGCTGGGCGCCATGCCGGAGATTATCGACGCCGACGCCGGCCGGGTGGCCGCCGGGCTCGGTGCCGACGAACTGGCCGATGCCATGACGGCTGCGCGGGGCCTGGACCGCAGCCGGGTCCGCCGGTCCGCCGCCCGCTTCAGTGCAGGTGCCATGGTGGACTCCTATGAGGTGCACCTCCGTTCCCTGCTCCAGCCCGAGGGCCTGCCGTCACTTGCACAGCCGGCCGGGTTTTCCCGCCCCCAGTCCGGCAGCGCCGAAGCTGCCCTGCCCCTGAGCTGAGCCGATCTGTCATGACCTCCCGGAGAAAACCCCGTGTGGCGTACTACGCGCACCATCACGGCACAGGGCACCTGCGTCACGCAGCGAACATTGCCCGGCTTGACGCCGTGGACCTGCTGGTAACCGGCACCATGCCTGCCGCCGGCGTCCCGGACCTGCCGGGCGGGGCACGGTTTGCCCCGCTGCCGCCCGACGTCGCGCGGCAGGGCCCGTTCCCGCCGGGACCCGGTACGTCCCTGCACTATGCGCCCACCGTTCCTGCGGTCCGGGAACGCTTCGCACGGCTGCACGCGTACTGGGAGGAGTTCATGCCGGACGTTGTGGTGGTGGATGTCTCGGTGGAAACCGCCGTGTTCGCCCGGCTGGCCGGATATCCGGTCATCCACCGGCGTATGCACGGGGACCGGACGGATGCCCCGCACCGGCTCGCCTATGATTCCGTCAACGGACTGATTGCGTATTTCCCCCAAACCCTCGAAACCCCTGAACATCTGGCGGCCTACGGCACAAAAAGCACCTATCTCGGCATGCTCGCGCCGCGGTCAGCGGGGCGGCAGGCTGTTCAGCCGCGCACGGTTGCTGTCCAGACATCCCTCGGCGGGACCGGGGTCCGGCTGCCGGCCGTACTTGAGGCCGCCCGCGCAACCCCGGACTGGACGTGGCGGATCATGGGCCGTACTTCGGGTGCTGTCCGGGACGTGCCCTCCAATGTTGAACTGCTTGGCGTTGTAGCGGAGCCGGCACCGCTGCTGGCAGCCGCAGAGGTCCTGGTGACCTCGGCAGGGCACAACGCGGTGGCCGCGGCCGCCGCAGCCCGCCGGCCGGCCCTGCTCATTCCCGAACAGCGGCCCTTCCGAGAGCAGGAACGGTTTGCGCAGGCGCTGGCCGGCGCCGGCGCCACTGCTGCCCCGGACTTCTCGGCACCTACGGACTGGCAGCGCACACTGGCGGCGCTCAGCGCCTCCGATCCGGAACTGCTGGCGCGGACACTGCTGGTTTCGGAGGCAGAATTCCGGAGCCGCTTCCTGACGGCAGTGGAGCGTGCCACCGCCGAATCCGGGGCAGGGGAGCGGCCGCCGGTCCCTGCATTCAGTAGGGAGCGCTGACCCGCACCGCAGCCAGCTCCGCCGGGCCGGGCGTGGCAAGCAGCCGAAGTTCCCCGCCGTCCGGGTCCCACGCCACGTAGCCGGCCCGGGCAAAGGCCTCCAGCCATCCCGTCATGGGCCAGGTTCCCCACTTTCTCCGGAACGCCCGGGCATTGACCACAATGGATTCCAGATGCTGCAGGGGCGGCCGGTGCACACCATGGTGCTGGTGGAACATCGTGGCCCCGGAGAATGCCAGGGGGATCCCCATCCCGCGGGCAGTGAACGCGAAATCGGTGTCCTCACCCCCATAGCCGGCAAAGGTCTCGTCGAAACCGCCGATTAGGTCAAAGGTTGACCGCCGGACGGCGAAGCCCAGGGACCAGAAAAGGGCGTACTCGGTGGACGGGGCCGCGGGTTCTCCGCGACCCGGGGAAAGCGCTGCCCGGGCGTGATGGGGAATGGACCCCTGCATCAGCACGTCCATGCTGCCTCCCGTCTCCCAGGCCGCCAGGTCCGCATCCGGGTACAGGTAGCGCGGCGTCGCCATCACCAGCCCTCCTGCCTGCTGCAGATCAGCCAGCAGCTGCTCGAACATCTCCGGGGCGGGGATGCAGTCCACGTCCAGGAAAACCAGCGTTCGGGTCTGCGCAGCAGCGGCGGCGGCGTTGCGGGCGGCACCAAGCGGCAGCGGCGCACCGGACGGTGTGTCCACATGGACCACACTGAGGGGCAGTGTGCCCTGGGGCGGAACAGCGTCGGGCTGGTTCATGTAGCAGAACACTATGTCAGCCGGCAGGCGGGTGGAGCGCTGGATGCCCTGGACAGTCCGGGCCAGGTGCCGGTCCCTCCCGGAGCTGATGATCAGCACTGAAAACGGTTCGTCGCCGCCGGTCTGCTCCATGGGTTCCCCTCCGCCGCAGGCGCTCCCTGCCGGCGCCCAAAACAGTAAGTATACTGAAGGCAATTTGCTGACAGGGCCGGATTCGGCCCGGGAAAGGTGCAGTGACGTGGCAGAGTCAGGCGCGATGGCGGATTCCGGGGCAGTGGGCGCGGCGGTGTCGGATCCGGTGGGGGAGTCAACCGTCAGGGTGGCAAGCGTGCCGCACAGCCAGGTCTATATCCGCCACACGGGGCGTGTCCCCGGTGATTCGCGGCCAGGCGGTGTGCTGCGCCTGCCGGACCCGGATCCGCGCAATCCCGGCCAGTCAACGGAATCCACCTGGTGGCCGCCCGTCATGCTGGACCCGCACTGGATCCGGGAGAACGCCTCCACCTTTGACCTGATGCACATCCACTTCGGGTTTGATGCCATTTCCCCCCGGGACCTGCGGGCTGTGACGGCCGAGTTGAAGGCCCGGGGCAAGCCGTTGGTCTACACCGTGCATGACCTGCGCAATCCGCACCACCTCACCCCGGAAGCCCATGATGCCCAGCTGGATGTGCTTATTCCGGCGGCGGACCGGCTGATTACGCTGACGCCCGGGGCAGCTGCAGCCGTCGAGGCCCGCTGGGGGCGCCGGCCGGTGGTCCTGCCCCATCCGCACGTGGTGGAGCTGGGTGAACTCGAACGGCGGCAGCGCCTGCGGCTTTCCCGGCCGCCGCAGGACCGGTTCCGCGTGGGGGTGCACCTGAAGAGCCTGCGGCCCAACATGCTTGACGGCGTCATCCTGCCGGCGTTGACGGCAGCGGTGGAACAGCTGCCGGGGGCCGTGCTGCAGGTTAACGGGCACCCGGACATCCTCACGCCGGGCGGGGACAAATACCGTCCGGAGCTGCACAAATGGCTCACCGAAGCTGAAACGGCTGGGCGTTTGGAACTGCAGGTGCGGGACTATTTCGATGAGACGGCGCTCTGGGATTACCTCGGCTCCCTGGATGTGTCAGTACTGCCCTACCGGTTCGGAACCCACTCCGGCTGGCTGGAGGCCTGTACGGATCTGGGCACCAGCGTGCTGGCGCCGTCCTGCGGTTTTTATGCCCAGCAACGCTCCACCGTGGCGGAGTTTGTGCACACCGAGGACGGTTTGGACGAGCAGTCACTGGCCACCGCACTCAAGGGTCTCTATGCCGAGCGTCCCTGGCCGGGGCTTACACGCGCGGAGCGGACAGCCGAACGGCGGGCCGTGGCGGCGGCCCATGAGGAGATCTACGCGTCCGTGCTGGCGCCCTGACCGGTTTCCGGGCCGCGGACGGCCTGTTCCAGCCCGGCCAGGATCGAGGGTGTCAGCGGACTGCCGGGAAAGCGTGCCAACCGGCGAAGGGGAAGGCTGCCCATCAGCGACAGCGCTCCGGCGAGCCCGCCGGCTTCCCCGGCTCCGGTTTCCGCCGCTCCGGTTTCCCCCGCGCCGCCGGCCGCTTCTGCTGCCAGTGCGCCAAGTACACGCTGCCCCCGCGGATTCGCCAGCCATTCTGCGATGGTCGAATCGAGGCTGAGCTGTCCTGTCGGTTCGGCGCCGGTGCCGGGCAGCTCCAGGCTGCCGCTGAGCCGGATGTCCCGCGAGGAGGACCCGACATCGATCCGGTAGCCGCCGGGATCGGCGGTCCACCGGTGCGCTGCCGGATCGAACCGGGCCAGCGCCGCCAGCGGCAGGTCAAAGGCCACATCGGCGGTGGCATCCGGTTCCAAATAGACCTTGCGGAAGGCCCGGAGTTCGCGGGGCGCAGCGGGGGCCGTGCCGCCCGGGGCGCCCACATAGAGCTGGATGACTTCAGCTCCGGCGCAGCTGCCGGTGTTCCGCACGGTCAGCCGTACCGAGACCATTTGACCCTCGTCTGACTCTGCGGTCTTCAGAGCCAGTCCGCTGTAGCCGAAGCTGGTGTAGGAGAGCCCGTGGCCAAAGGGGAAGGCCGGTTCCATCCGCCGGGCGTCGTACCAGCGGTAGCCCACAAAGATGCCTTCGCCGTACCGGACCGTCCCGGATTCACCCGGATAATTACCGAAGGCCGGTGTGTCCTCGATCCGGTGCGGGAAGGTTTCGGCGAGTTTTCCGGACGGGTTCACGGCGCCGGTCAGCACATCGGCGAGTGCCTCCCCACAGGCCTGTCCCGGAAGCCACGCTTCGAGGACCGCAGGCACATCCGATGCCCACGACGTTTCAACTGCGCCGCCGTTGAAGAGCACCACCACCGTCCAGGGGTTCGCTGCCAGGACGGCAGCGAGTGACTGCAGCTGGTTTGCCGGCAGCGTGAGGTCCGGACGGTCAAAACCCTCGGATTCCCTCTCCACCGGCAGGCCCAGGAAAAACAGGACTGCGTCTGCGGCGGCAGCAGCGGTTTCCGCCTCGGTTACCAGCGCCTCCTCGGACTCCCCGTCCAGCCGGTACCCCGCGGCAAAGTCAACGGCGGCGAACCCGTCTGCCAGGACATCCAGCGGCACGCTGATCCGCGTAGGGTTCACCTGGGAGGAGCCCGCCCCCTGGAAGCGCGGTGTGCGGGCCAGTTCACCCACGACCGCCAGCCGGAGCTTCGGGGACAGGGGCAGGATGCCGCCCTCGTTCTTCAGCAACACCATGGAGCGTGCTGCCGCGTCACGTGCCAGCCGGTGGTGTGCTTCCGGGTCCACCGGTTCCCGGGCCGGTGATGCGGTCCGCGCGGCCAGCTGCAGCAGCCTGGCAACGGAGGCGTCCACCATGTCCCGGTTGATGGTGCCGGCATCCAGCCCTGCCTCGAGTTCGGCCAGGCCCAGGCCGTTGCTTGCCGGCATTTCCAGGTCCAGGCCCGCGTCCAGTGCAGCCGCGCGGTCCGTGACAGCGCCCCAGTCGGAGACGACAACGCCGTCGAACCCCCAGTCGCCGCGCAGTACCGTATCCAGCAGCCAGGGGTTCTCCGCTGCGTGGATTCCGTTGATTTTGTTGTAGGCGGCCATCAGTGACCACGGCCGGGCGGAGCGGACCACGGTTTCAAAGGCCTTCAGATAGATCTCGCGCAGCGTCCGGTCATCCACCGAGGCATCAATGCGCATCCGGTCCGCCTCCTGGTTGTTTGCGGCGAAGTGTTTGGGGCAGGCGGCCACCCCCTGTGCCTGGACGGCACGTACCCACGCAGCACCCAGTTCGCCGGCAAGCAGCGGATCCTCGGAAAAGTATTCGAAGTTGCGTCCGCACAGGGGCGTGCGCTTGATGTTCAATCCGGGGCCCAGCACGACGTCGACGCCGGCCGCGGCCGCCTCCCGCGCCGTCGCGGCGCCCAGCTGCGCCAGCAGCTCCGGATCCCAGGAGCAGGCGGTGAGGCACTCGGCGGGAAAGCAGGTGGCCTCGATGGAGTTCCCGAGTCCCGGCTCATCCTCATTGCGTGGCCGGCGGATGCCGTGGGGCCCGTCGGAGAGGACAAGCGGCCGGATACCCGCACGGGCAATGGCCGCCGTGCGCCAGAAGGATGCGCCGGACAGCAGGGAAAGCTTATGGGGCAGCGTCAGGGACCCGGCATCCAGGGGCATGGAAGCGGACGGGTTGTCGGATGCAGGCATTGGCATGTGCCGGAGTCTAGGGGCCGCCGGTGCCTGCCGGAAGAGCAAACCATCCGATGCCGCCCGGCCGGCTGCCGCATCGCTGCAGGGCCTGTCGGCGGCCGTGGGCTGCGGTTAGTGTTTTCGCTAAGCACCTGCGGCGGTGAACCGTGCCGCATGACGGGAGCAGACCATGATTACCCACCTGGACCGTTACCGGCAGATAGCCGAAATCCTCTCCCGTAACGGCCTGGGCTTTCTCGTCTCGGCCCTCGGGCTGGAGGGGCGGCTGCCGTTCCGGCGCCAGGAGCACGCTGAAGATGCCGTACGCCGGCCGAGCAGGCCCGAATACCTGCGGATTGCACTCGAGGAACTGGGACCCACCTACATCAAAATGGGCCAGCTGCTCTCCACCCGGCCGGACCTGCTGCCACCGGATTACCAGCGGGAACTGGCCAAACTGCAGGACAGGGCCGATCCTGTGCCCTGGCCGGCGATTCGGGAAGAGCTGCGCCAGGAACTGGGCGCCGAACCGGAATCGGTTTTCGGTTTCTTCGACACCGCGGTGATGGCCAGTGCCTCCATCGGGCAGGTGTATTCGGCGGCCCTGAAGGACGGCACCGCCGTCGTCGTCAAAGTGCGCCGGCCCGGCATCACCACGGAGGTGGACCAGGACCTGGAGATCCTGCAGAACCTCGCCAGCACGGCCAGCAAGCACTGGGAGGCCGCCAGGGACTACGATCTCACCGGCCTGATGGACGAGTTTGCCCGGACCCTGCGTTCTGAGCTGGATTACCTGCAGGAAGGACGCAACGCAGACCGGTTCCGGCTCAACTTCGAAGACAGTACGGCCGTGCAGATTCCCCGGGTCTATTGGGACCACACCACCTCACGGGTCCTGACAATGGACCGCATCACGGGAATGAAGGTCACGGATACCAAGGCGCTGGATGCGGCAGGAATCGACCGTCCGGCACTGGCTGTCGCGGCGGCCGGGGTGGAAATGCAGATGGTCTTTGACGACGGGTTTTTCCATGCCGACCCGCATCCCGGGAACCTGTTCGTGGAGCCCGGTGGCCGGGTGGGGCTGATTGACTTCGGCATGGTCGGAGAAGTGGATGAGAAGCTGCGGGGGCAGCTCTCCGCACTTTTTGTCGGCATTGTGCGCAAGGACCCGGAGCGGATGACCAACGCCATTGTCCGGCTGAACGCTTCAGGTGTGCGGGTGGACCGGGTGAAGCTGCGCATGGACCTTGGTCCGCTGATCCGTATGTACTCGGGCAGGAGCCTGGCCGATGCGCCTGTGGGCAGCCTGATCACCACCGGCCTGGGGATCCTCCGCACCCATCACATCCAGCTCCCGCGGGAGATGGCCCTGCTGTTGCGGATGCTGATCATGACCGAAGGCATGGGGGAGGTGCTGGACCCGGACTTCAGGATGGGCCCGACCCTGGCACCCTATGCGCGCCGGATGACCGCCAGGCAGCTGAACCCGGTCAATTACGCCCGCCGGCTGGGGCGGGCAGGGGCGGAGGCCCTGGAACTGGGCACCGAACTGCCGGACCAGGTGCGCCGGCTCATCGAAACGCTGGACTTCGAAGGCATGGAGGTCCACCTCAGGGCGGAAGAACTGCTCCCGCTGGTTATCCGGTTGGAGCGGGTGGGGAACCGTTTGGTGGCAGCTATTTTCGCCTCTGCCTTCATCCGTGGCGTGGGGGAGCTGACCCTCGGGGACGCTTCGCGCTGGAAGTCGTGGCAGGCACCCCTGATGAGTGCCGGCCTGGCATCCACCGGGGCACTGGGCGGGTACATTGCCTGGACATCGCGGCGCGCCCGGCTGCGCGGTATGTAAACGGATGCTTAACCGGAACCGGGCGACCCCGCAAAGGGGCCGCCCGGGCGGTTTACCGCGCTATGCGGTTCAGCTGTACGGGTTCGCCGGCGCTGCGCCGGACGGAACAGCCTTGGGGCGCAGACCCAGTTCGGCCGTGGGAACGTGGACGGTTTCCTTTGCCGTCAGTGCCGATACGGCGGCGATGGCGCAGATCGCTGCGGTGAAGTAGCTGGTGACCAGCCAGCCGCCGGGCTCCAGGCCACCGATGGCGGCAACGATGGAGGGTGCGAAACCGGCCATCAGGAAGCCGAGCTGGGTGCCGATGGCCAGGCCGGAGAAGCGAACCTTGGCGCTGAACATCTCGGCGTAGAAGGACGGCCAGACAGCGTTGGCAGCCGCGTAGCCGCAGGAGAATACGGCAATGGACAGGGCAAACTGCAGCAGGGTGTTTCCGGACTCCATGGACAACAGGTAGAAGGGCATGATCACCGCACTGGACACTGCACCGTAGACGAAGACCGGCCGCCGGCCGATGCGGTCTGCCAGACGTCCGAACAGCGGCTGGGTGAACAGTGCCACGAAGTTGCCCGCCACTACGAGCCAAAGCGTTATGTCCGCGTTGACGCTGCCGACTTCCGTGCCGTACTTGATCGCAAGTGTTCCGTACACGGTGGAGACAGCGGCGATGAAGGCGCAGCACACTACGCGCAGCACATCGCGCCAGTGGTCCTTCAGCAGCACACCCACCGGAAGCTTGACGATTTCATTGCGTTCCTTGGCTTCGGTGAAGGTGGGGGTTTCGTGCAGGGAACGGCGGATGAAGTAGGTGACTACCACTACCACGGCGCTCAGCCAGAACGGGATACGCCAGCCAATGCCGTACTTGATCTCGTCCGGCAGCGCGACGACGGGAATGAAGACCAGGGCTGCGAGGATCTGGCCGCCCTGCGTTCCGGTCAGCGTCCAGGACGTGAAGAAGGACCGGCGGTTGTCCGGTGCGTGTTCCAGGGTCATGGAACTGGCCCCGGCCTGCTCGCCGGCAGCGGAAAGGCCCTGCATCAGCCGGCAGAAAACCAGCAGTGCGGGAGCCCACCAGCCGATGGTATTGAAGTCCGGGAGGCAGCCGATGAGGAACGTGGAGCCGCCCATCAGAAGCAGGGTGAACATCAGCACGCGCTGGCGGCCAACCTTGTCACCGAAGTGTCCCAGGATCACTGCACCCACGGGGCGGGCAATGTACGCGAAACCGAAGGTCGCCAGGGACATGATGCTGGCCTGGGCATCCGCATCGGGGAAGAAGACGCGCGGGAAAATCAACGCGGCGGCGGAGCCGAAAATGAAGAAGTCGTAATACTCAACGGCACTGCCCATAAAACTGGCAGTGGCGGCCTTGCGCGGGGACTTGCCCGGCGCTTTTCCGGCGGGGGCGGATGCGTCCATTGCATCTCTCCTGACGTGGGGGCGTGGCGGTGGGGGACGGCGGATGGCGACGGGATGCCGTGGCCGGCATACCGTGCGGTTACCAGGTTCCGGGGTGTTTCCCCGTGGTGCGGGGTGTGCGGTACCTGATGTGCTGCAGGGTGTACTGCTTCCGCACCAAATGCGGTGGGTGCGCCGTACCTGATGCAGTGTTGATGGTGTCCGGGTATGCGTGGCAGCAGCCATTGTGCGCTATGCGTACACATGTGCATACTCCGTACACTTGCAGTAATGTAACTCACAGCCGGATACCCCGGCAACTGTGACCTGCCATCCGGGCCGTTCCGGTTCGGAATGAGCACACGGCAGCACCAAGTAGACCGGAAGGACAGTCCCATGAGTGGCACGGAGGAATCGTTCGTCGTCGGATTGATCGGAGAAGGCATTACTGCCTCCCTTACTCCTCCCATGCACGAGCGTGAAGCCGACCGGCAGGGCCTGCGCTATGTCTACCGTCCGGTGGACCTCACCCGGCTGGGGCGCCCCGGCTCGGATGTGGGTGACCTGCTGCGCTGGGGCAGGGACCTGGGCTTCAACGCCTTCAACGTCACCCACCCCTGCAAGCAGCTGGTCCTGGCCGAACTGGACGAGGTGTCTGAGGACGCCGCACGCCTCGGGGCGGTAAATACTGTCCTGATCCGGGATGGAAAGCTCATTGGCCACAACACCGACTTCTCCGGCTTTAGCGGTGCACTGGCCGCCGGCCTGCCGGACGCAGCGCTGGGGTCCGTGGTTCAGCTGGGTGTGGGCGGGGCAGGAGCCGCTGTCGCGTACGCCCTCCTGAAGGCCGGCACCGCGGAACTGACGCTGCTGGACCTGGACCCGGACCGCGCAGCCGAGCGCGCGGCGGCACTTGCACAGCTTTTCCCTGACCGGCGAGTGAACTCCGGAACGCCGGCGGACCTGCCCGCCGTGCTGCCCGGTGCCGACGGACTGGTCCATGCGACGCCGGTGGGCATGCATTCCCACCCCGGACTCGCCGTGGACCTGGACCTGCTGGACCCGTCCCAGTGGGTGGCCGACGTCGTCTACCGCCCGGTCGACACGGAACTGATCATTGGCGCCCGCGCCAAGGGCTGCCGGGTCCTGGACGGCGGACGGATGGCCGTGGGCCAGGCGGTGGACGCCTTTGAGCTGATCACCGGCATCCGGCCGGATGCCGCGCGGATGCTTGCCCACTTCCACGAGCTGATTGCCCAGGGACGCTGATGCGCACCTCCATAGCCACCGTCTGCCTTAGCGGAACGCTCGAAGAGAAAATGCGTGCCTGCTCCGACGCGGGTTTTGACGGCATCGAAATCTTCGAACCGGACCTGCTGGTCTCACCCTCCAGCCCGGAGGAAATCCGGGACCTCGCCGCCACGCTCGGCCTTACCCTTGACCTCTACCAGCCCTTCCGCGACTTCGAAGGCGTGGAGGAGGAGCAGCTGGAGGAGAACCTGCGCCGGGCACAGGCCAAGTTTGCTCTGATGAACCGGCTGGGCATCGACACCCTGCTGCTGTGCAGCAACGTGGGTACGGCCACCATCAACGACGACGCCGTGGCAGCCCGGCAGCTGCGCCGGCTCGGGGACACCGCGGCCCGGTATGGCATAAAAGTGGCCTACGAGGCCCTGGCCTGGGGACGCTACGTCAACGACTTTGAGCACGCCCAGCGCATAGTGGACCTGGCCGACCATCCCAACATAGGTACCTGCCTGGACAGCTTCCACATTCTCTCCCGCGGATGGGACCCCGCCGCGATCGAGAAGATCCCGGCCGGGAAGATCTTCTTTGTCCAGCTCGCCGATGCCCCGGAACTCTCCCTGGACGTCCTGTCCTGGAGCCGGCACTACCGGGTGTTTCCCGGCGAGGGCGCCTTCGACCTCGTTGGGTTTATGGCCCATCTGGTCCGCAGCGGCTATGACGGTCCCGTGTCACTGGAAATCTTTAACGACGTGTTCCGCCAGACCGCCGAGGAGCGGACCGCAGTGGACGCCATGCGGTCCCTGATCTGGCTGGAGGAACGCACCTCGGCATACCTCGCTGAGCACGACGGCGGTGCCTCGTACCCAATGTCGCTGGCCACGCTGCCGCGGGTGGCGGAACCCAGCGGGTTCAACTTTGCCGAGGTCAAGGCGGAAAACCCGGAAACGGTATCCGCCCTGCTCTATCAGCTGGGTTTCACCTTCGCCGGCCGGCACCGGACCAAGCCGGTGCAGCTGTGGACGCAGGGCCGTGCCCGCGTCATCATCAACGGCCAGCAGGCACGCGGCATGGAACCGGGGATTTCAGCACTGGGGCTGGATGTGAAGGACCCGCAGGCGGCGGCATCGCGGGCGCTGCAGCTGCGTGCACGTCCGGTGAACCGGCGCAGCCAGGCTGACGAGCAGGTCCTGCAGGCAGTGTTCGCCCCGGATTCCACCGAAGTCTTCCTCTGCGAAGCGACGGCCGACGGCACCGCCGCGTGGGCCGGAGAGTTCAGCCGGCCGGCGGGTACCGGCGGGCCGGAAGGGGCGCCGGACGCACCGGACGGCGACGGTTTGGCCGAGCCCCTGATCTCTGCCATCGACCACATCAACCTGTCCCAGCCGTGGCAGCACTTCGACGAAGCGGTACTGTTTTACGAATCCACGCTGTCCCTGGCACCCATTGCCTCACAGGAGGTTCCCAGCCCCATGGGCCTGGTCCGCAGCCAGGTCATGCGCAGTGTGGACGGCGGGGTACGGCTGGCGCTGAACATTGCCCCGCTCATTGTGGAATCCGGCCCGGGAAGCGGGGAGTACCCCCAGCACGTCGCCTTTGCCTCCACCGACCTGATCGCCACAGCCCGGCGGGCGGCCGAGCGCGGCCTGCGGTTCCTGCCGGTACCGGCAAACTACTATGAGGATCTTGCCGCCAGGTTCCGCCTCGACCCGGCGTTCCTGTCCGAGCTGCAGGAACTGAACCTGCTATATGACCGGGATGCGGACGGGGAGTTCCTGCACTTCTACACCGCAACCGTGGGCAACGTGTTCTTCGAGGTGGTGGAACGGCGTGGCAGCTATGACGGCTACGGCGCCCCCAACGCCCCGGTCCGGCTGGCGTCCCAATACCTGGCATCGAGGAATGATTCCCGGCGCGGAGAGGGATGACCGTGGAGGAGGGTTACTACGTTAAGTCCGTGGAGAAGGCCTTCGGGATCCTCGGCGCGTTCACGCCCGACGTTCCGGAACACACGGTCAGTACGGCCGCGGCCGCGGCGGGGACCAGCCGCGCCGCCGCCCGCCGGTTCCTGCTCACCCTGCGGGACCTGGGCTATCTGGGCTTTGACGGCACCGCCTTCCGACTGGCACCGCGGACCCTGGACGTCGCCGCCGCGTACCTGGCACACCTCTCCCTGCCGCAGGTGGCCGAACAGCACCTGAAGCAGCTCTCTGCCGAGCTGGGGGAGACGACGTCGCTGTGCATCCTGGACGGAACCGACGTCGTCTACGTTTCCCGGATCACGTCGCTGCGGCTCCTGCGGGTGGCAGTGAACGTGGGGACCCGTTTCCCGGCCTGGGCCACCTCCATGGGGCGGGTCCTGCTGGCTCAGCTGCCGGCCGAAGAGCTGGAAGCCTACTTCGCGGACGTCCGGCTGCAGCAGTACACGCGCAGCACCGTATCCTCAGTGGCGGAGTTGCGGGAGGAAGTCCGGCTTGCCGGCATCCGCGGCTGGTCAAAGGTGACGGATGAGCTGGAAGACGGACTGCGCGGTGTTGCCGTGCCGGTCCGGGGTGCGGACGGCACCGTGGTTGCAGCCGCCAACGTGTCCCTGCAGCTGCACAGTTCAGACGGCGTGGAGACAACGGTTCTTCCGCTGCTGCGGGCCGCCGCGGACCGGATCTCCAGGGATCTCGGCAGCCGCGGCGGCCCGGCCTAATCAGCAGTTACTCGCTGTATTCGCTGGCCTTGTAAATGCTCAGCCCCAGCGACTTGGCCACCTGCGCCACGGCATGCTGGGCCTTGACGCTGTTGCCGGCGGGGTCCAGGGGAGGCGCGAAGCCGGCGATGGCCAGCTTGCCGGGCATCACGGCCATGATTCCGCCGCCCACCCCGCTTTTGCCCGGCAGCCCGACCTGGTAGGCCCAGTCACCGGACGCGGTGTACAACCCCTCCATGGTCATCTCCGCCAACATGGCCGGCACATGCGCGGCCTGGACCACGCGGTCGCCGGTCAGCGGATTTACCCCGCGGTTTGCAATGGTGGCACCCATGGCTGCCAGGTCCCGGGCCGTAACCAGGGTCGAACACTGCCGGGTATACACATCGCAGGCTTCCATCGGATCGGAATACATGGTGCCGCCCGAGTACAGCAGCCAGGCAATGGCCCGGTTATGGAAGTTGGTGGACTGCTCCGATTCGTTCACCTCATCGCTAAGCCTGATTTTCCGCCCGGCGAAGGCGCTCTGGACCTGCAGGATGGCTTCCCACCGGTCCTCTGCTGTGTCGCCCGGGATCAGCGAGACGGTGGACATGGCCCCGGCGTTGACCAGGGGTGACACGGGTGCGTCGCCGTGCAGGGCGACGGAGATGACCGAGTTGAACGGTTCACCCGTTGGATCGGCGCCCACTTTCTGCTGGAAGGTTTCCAGCCCCACCTTTTCCATGGCCCAGGCCATGGAAAAGACCTTGGAAATGGATTCCAGCGCGAATTCGAAGCCGGTGTCACCCATTTCGAATAACTGGCCGTCGGCAGTCATGACGCAGACACCAAACAACGCCGGGTCCACCGATGCCAGGTACGGGATGTAGCTGGCGTTCTCGCCGCCGGTGTCATCCTTATGGTCCGCGTAGGCGGTTTTCACGGCATTCTCTATGGATGCCTGGTCCAGTTTCATACTGCTGTGCTCCCGCCTGTGCCTGTGCTGCCGCCACTACCGCGCGGCCGGGTAGAACCGGGCGCCGGAGCGGCGCCCGTAGTAGCCGCGTGCTCGCCCTCATGCCCGGACGGCTGCACGTGGGCGGGCGGATGCGCAGCCTTGGCGTGCTCTCCGTGTCCGCTGTCCTGCGAATAGTTCAGCGGTGACCCCGAAGCCTCTGCCTCCCGGGTCAGCTGCTGCGTCGAAACACTGGACTCCGTCACCGTTCCCGGATTCGAGTGCTCAATCTGCCAGGTAAACGGCACGAACGGGCTGGAGGGGTCACGCCAGTGCGGCTTGCGGAAGGCGTAAATGATGAACGGCAGGATCACCATAATGGCTGCACCGGCTACCAGAATGCCCACATAGACGGCGGGGGAACCGACGGCGATCTGGGCGGGCGGGATGAAGCTGAAGGAGAAGGCCATCAGCGCGCCCAGGAAGCCGACTCCGGCGACAATCCACATGCCCACGTCTCCGCCGGGCACCCGGTAGGGCCGGGGGCGGTTCGGCTGGCTGTAGCGCAGGTAGATGGCCGACGCGAACATCAGCATGTACATGATCAGGTACAGGATCACGGTCAGCTGGCTCAGGATCTGGTAGGCCGCCTGCACGGACGGCAGGACCACATAGATGAATCCCAGGCCGGTCACCACAAATGCCTGGAAGAAGAGGATGTGCGTGCCCATGCCGTGCTTGTTGGTGTGTTGCCAGAAGCGCGGCAGGTACCCGGCCTTGGCAACGGCCAGCATGCCGCTGGAGGGACCGGCCACCCAGGTCACCACGCCGGCCAGGACCCCCAGCAGGAGCATGGCCGCAACAATCGGTCCGGCCCAGCCGATACCGGCCCACTCGAACATGTCGTTATAGGAGGTCAGCAGGGACTGGGTCAGGTTGATATCCGCCTGCGGCACCACAAAGGCAATGGCCAGGGTGCCGAGGACGAAGATGATCACTGTGCCGGCTGCGGCAATCAGCACCGCAATCGGATAGTCGCGCGTCGGGTTCTTCACTTCCTTCACGTGGATGGCGTTCATTTCCATGCCGGCATAAAAAAGGAAAATCGACGCGGCGAGCACCACGTTGGAGAAATTGCCGAAGTCCGGCAGAAGTTCACCCCAGCCCATCTGGATCTGCGGGGTGTTTCCGGCAAAGAAATAGGAAAAACCAAGCACGATCAGGATGATGGCCGGAATGATAGTGCCGATGATTCCACCCCACTGGCTCACTCGTGAGAAGGCCTTCGCTCCGCGGAACGCGATGAAGGTAGCCAGCCAGTAGACCACCAGGACCACTGCCAGGACGAACAGTTTGTTGCCTGCCAGCTGTGAGTCCAGGTTTTGATCTGTTCCCGTATAGGCCAGCGACACCGCACCGAAGGTCAGTACCGTGGGAAACCAGATAGTGACTTCGATGAAAAGCATAAACATGGCCAGGAAGGCCCAGCGGGGCCCGAAGGCCTCACCGACCCAACGGAAAACGCCGCCCGTTTCCGGCCAGCCCGTGGCCAGTTCCGCTGCGACGATGGATACCGGGATCAGGAAGACAATCGCGGCAAATACGTAATAGAAAACGGAACTCAAACCATATTCCGCCTCCGAGGGAAGTCCGCGGAGGCTGACCACCGCCACAATGTTCATCACGGCCAGGGCACCGATGGTGATTTGCGCTTTCTGCTTCGCCGAAAGCCCCTGCTGATCGTTCGTGGATGCAGTTGAAGCGCTTGCCTTCGAATCGCTCATTCAACTCACCTCCTGGGATTAGTGGTGGAACCCGGGGTGCTCCGACTCGCGGGGCATGGGCGCACTCAGTTGTTCCAGGTACGCGGTTTCCCGGCGGATGTCCGTGAGCAGATTGTCCGCCAGGTCCATGCTCAAACCGTTGCGGACCACAATCCGTTCAACTGTCAGGTTCGCCAGGTCATCCGGCATGGGATAGGCGGGAACCAGCCACCCCTTGGTGCGCAGTCGCTCCGCCAGATCGTAGAGATTCCACTTATCGGTATGCCCCTCCTTCAGCCGCCACGCGAAGACCGGGATGTCGGAGCCGTCATTCCACAGCTCGAAGGGACCGATCTCCGCAATGTTGCTGGACAGGTAAAGCGCCACGTCCTGGGAGGCCTGCTGCACTTTGGCATAACCGTCCCTGCCCAGCCGGAGGAACAGATAGAACTGCAGCACTACCTGCGCCCCGGGCCGGGAGAAGTTCAGCGCGAAGGTGGGCATGTCCCCGCCGAGGTAGCTGACGTAGAAAATGAGGTCTTCCGGCAGCCACTGGCGTTCACGCCAGACCACCCAGCCGAGGCCGGGATAAACCAGCCCGTACTTATGTCCGGACGTGCTGATCGAGTGGACCCGTTCCAAGCGGAAGTCCCATTCCAGGTCCTGCTGGATAAACGGGGCAATCATCCCGCCGGACGCGGCGTCCACGTGGATGGCGATGTCCAGGCCGGTGGAGGACTGGATCTCGTCCAGCTTGGCGGCAATCTGCTTCACGGGTTCGTACATGCCGGTATAGGTCACACCCATAATGGCGACCACGCCGATGGTGTTCTCATCAACGTACTTTTCCAGTTCAAAACCGTCCAGGCACTTATGCTCCTCGCTGATGGGAACAAGCCGGGCTTCAATGTCGAAGTAGTTGCAGAACTTTTCCCAGCACACCTGCACAGCCGAGCTCATCACCAGGTTCGGTTTATCCACGGACTTTCCCTCGCTGCGGCGCTTGTGCTGCCACAGCCGCTTTAACGCCAGCCCGCCCAGCATGCAGGCCTCGGAGGAGCCCACCGTGGACGTGCCGATAGTGCCCTCCGGATTGGGGGAGTGCCACAGATCCGCGAGGATGCGCCAGCAGTTCTGTTCAATCTGCGCTGTCTGCGGGTATTCGTCCTTATCGATCATGTTCTTGTCGAACGTCTCGCTGTAGAGCCGGTTGGCGTAGTCGTCCATCCAGGTGCTCACGAAGGTCGCCAGGTTCAGGCGGGCGTTGCCGTCGAGCATGGTCTCGTCATGCACAATCTGGTACGCGGTCTCGGGCAGCATCTGCCCGTCATTCAGTTTGAACTTCGGGGCTGACGTTTCCTCGCCCGGACGGGCGAATATGGGATTGACGGTCACTGAATCAGGTTTTTTCTGCGCCATTTTGGAACCCTCTCGTCGACGGAATGCCTACCGGCAAGGCCGCA
This sequence comes from Arthrobacter sp. Y3225209, assembly GCF_059090685.1. Taxonomy (NCBI): domain Bacteria; kingdom Bacillati; phylum Actinomycetota; class Actinomycetes; order Micrococcales; family Micrococcaceae; genus Arthrobacter; species Arthrobacter sp. Y3225209. Next base: position 88,079 of record NZ_JBNHFW010000004.1, on the reverse strand, counting down.
GTGAACGGCGGTCATATCCCCACAGGGCAGCGCGCACGAAAAACTATACGCGGGGCGAAAATCCATTACTAGGCTCCCGCTCCGCACTGCCGGCACGGCCGCCAAAGCCCTGCCAAAGCAGGTGCTGCCCGCCTGGTTTCGCCTGCCCCGCATTGAGCCCGCCGGTAGCCGGGCATAACCTTGCTGGAACCGAGATTCACCACCGTCCCCGCCGTCCGGGCTCCGCGCAGCACCGGAGTCCGCCCTGCCGGGACCATAGCAACAGGAGAATCGCATGGCCTCACTTGCACGCCGGGAACGTTTCGAGCTGCCGGAACCGGTACGGAAATTCTTCGAAGGTGACTGGGATGTACCGGCCTTCCCCGTGGAGGAATACCGGGACGGCTCCACCATGGTGGTCCGCGCCGAACTTCCCGACATTGACCCCGATACCGGACTGGACGTCACCGTAAGCGACGGTGTCCTGCAGATAAAAGGCGAGCGGCGCCAGGAGACGGAGCACAAGGACCGGCACGGATACCGCTCGGAGTTCCGCTACGGCTCCTTTTCGCGGGAGATTCCACTGCCCACAGGCAGCGACCAGGACGGGGTGAGTGCCACCTACAACGACGGCGTTCTGGAGGTCCGCATACCGGTGCCGGAGCCCGGAGCCTCGTCAACGAAGATTCCGATCTCGCGGGGCTGAACCGAAGGCAGGTATGAGCACGCCACCGGTGGCACGGCGCAAACGGGTCTACCCGGACTGGCTGGTCATTGCGACGCTGGCATGCGGCGGCATTGTCGTCTCGCTGGAAAAGACGGCAGTGGTTCCGCTTCTGCCGGAGTACCCCCGCATTTTCGGGGTAACCAGCGATGACGTGTCCTGGATGGTCACCGTAACGCTCCTCTGCGCCGCGGTGGCAACGCCCATCGTCTCGCGCCTGGCGGACATGTTCGGCAAGCGTCGAATGCTGCTGCTCGCCATGGCCATGATGGTCGCCGGCGCCTTTGCCGCATCTCTCGGCGGTACGTTCACCTGGGCCCTGATCGGCCGGGGCCTCCAGGGCTTTGCCGGAGCCGTAATCCCGGTGGGCATCAGCATCCTGCGCGACGCGCTTCCACAAAAGAAAATCGCCGGCGCGGTCTCCATGATGAGCGCGAGCTTCGGCATTGGCAGCGCTTTGGGTCTGCCGCTGTCCGGGCTGATCTATGAGCGGCTGGGCTGGGAAGCCACTTTCTGGGTGGTCGGCGTGATTGCCGCCGTCCTTATGCTGGGCGTTTTTGTTTTCGTCCCCGAGTCCGACGTGCGGACCCCCGGCCGCTTCGACTACACCGGGGCCCTGCTGCTTTCAGCCGGAATGACCGCCCTGCTGCTGGCCATCAGCAAGGGCGGCGTGTGGGGCTGGACGACCTACCCGATCATCGGCCTCTTTACCGCAACCGCCGTCTTTTTTGCCCTCTGGTTTCCGGCCGAGCTGCGCAGCGGAGCGCCTCTGGTGGACCTGCGTACCTCTGCCAGGCGGCCGGTCCTGCTCACCAACGCCGCAGCCGTACTGGTCGGGTTCTCGATGTACGCCAACATGCTGGTCACCACCCAGCAGCTGCAGCTCTCACCGGTCACAGGTTTCGGGTTCGGCCTGAGCGTGCTGGGGGCCGGACTGACCATGATTCCATCAGGGCTCGCGATGGTGGCGGCGGCCCCTGTCTCCGCCCGGCTGACCAACGCCTTTGGAGCCAGGACCACCCTGGTCTCCGGCTGCGCCGTGATGGCCGCAGGCTACGCCTCCAGAGTGCTCCTTGTTCATTCCGTCACCCAGATCATCATCGGGGCAGTGATCGTATCGGTGGGTACGGCCATGGCCATGGCCGCCATGCCGACCATCATTATGAGCAACGTGCCGCTGACGGACACCGCCGCCGCCAACGGCGTCAACACGCTGCTGCGCTCGGTCGGAACATCCACGTGCAGTGCCGCCGTAGCCACCATACTCACGTCACTGACCCTGCGCGTGGACGGTACGGTCTACCCCGGTCTGGATGCCTTCCGCACCATCTTCGTCTTCGCCGGACTGGCGGCGCTCCTGGCCACGGGGGTCTCCTGCCTGGTGCCCCGTTCACAGCGGCGCGAGGCAACCCATCCGCAGCTGCATCCCGCCCCGGGGCAGGAACAGCCGAAACCGGCGGATGAAAAGCAGGAGATCATGCTCCGCGGCAGGATGCTCTCCGACAGCGGTCCGGTGCCCGGCGGAACGGTGACCGCCCTGGATGCCGCGGGAAACCGGGTGGATTGGGCCCGTGCAGACGATGCCGGCCGGTACAGCGTGGTGCTTCCGGGCGATGGCCACTACGCAGTGGTGGCCACACAGTCTGCCTGGCAGCCGGTCACCGAGGTGCTGGCCTTCCCCGGCGTCCAGCAGGAACACGACGTCCGCTTCCGGAACCGCCGGACCCTCTCCGGCACCGTGCGGCAGGAAGGACGTGCCGTCCCGGCGGCCCTGCTGATCCTGCTGCGGCCGGGAGGAGAGGCCTCCATTTCCACCCGGTCGGATGACGGCGGGAACTATGAGCTGCCGCTGCCGGGATCCGGTGTGTACATCCTCAGTGTCATTGAGCCGGACGGGTCCACCACCCACAGCAGGCGGCTGTCCTTCCCCCTGGCCAACAGCGTCGTCGACATCGAGCTGGACGGCAGCCGCGGGAACCGGACCGGAATACAGATATGAGGGCAATGCTTCCTCCGGCCCGGAAGCCCCTCCCTGCACCACCCGGTCTCCGCCTGATCCGCGGTGCACGGTCCCGGAGGAGACCAAGCGCACATCCCCGGCTTTGGTACCCGCCCACCCAAGCGCATACGATCATTCAGGCGCGAAGCGGGCCCCGGCGGAAACAACGTGCCGAGGCAGTACCCGCAGCGCGGATTCCTTCAAACTGTCTTTAGTTAGGTATGTGGTGGACCTCACCCTTATGGTCGCGCTGGTGATCGCGCTAGCACTGTTCTTCGATTTCACCAATGGTTTCCATGACACCGCCAATGCGATGGCCACCCCCATCGCCACCGGTGCTATCAAGCCGAAAACCGCCGTAACCCTGGCCGCAGTGCTGAACCTGGTCGGCGCCTTCCTCTCCACCGAAGTAGCCAAAACCATTTCCGGCGGCCTGATCCGCGAAGGCGACGGGGGCATACAGATTACCCCCGTCATGATTTTCGCGGGCCTGATGGGAGCGGTGATCTGGAACCTGATCACGTGGCTGAAAGGACTGCCCAGCAGCTCCTCCCACGCCCTGTTCGGCGGCCTCATCGGCGCCGCCGTGGTGGGTGCCGGCTTTGGCGCCGTGGATTTCTCGGTTCTGATGTCCAAGGTGATCCTGCCAGCGCTGATCGCACCCCTGATCGCCGGTTTCGTCGCCTACCTGGCCACCAAGCTCGCCTACCGCATCACCCGGCGCCATGATCCGGATTCCGGGAGCAAACTCCCGCGCCGGCGCGGCGGCTTCCGGTACGCCCAGATTTTCTCGTCCTCCCTGGTGGCCCTGGCTCACGGCACCAACGACGCGCAGAAGACCATGGGTGTGATCACCCTCGTCCTGATTGCCGGCGGACTCCAGACGGCCGGCACCGGCCCGGAGTTCTGGGTGGTAACCGCCTGCGCCGTCGCCATTGCCGCCGGTACCTACGCAGGTGGCTGGCGCATCATCCGCACCATGGGAACCGGACTCACCGAAGTGAAGCCGGCACAGGGATTCGCCGCTGAAACAAGCACCGCGGCCGCCATCCTGGCCTCCTCCCACCTGGGCTTCGCGCTGTCCACCACGCAGGTAGCCTCCGGCTCGGTCATCGGGTCCGGCCTGGGCCGCAAGGGTGCCGAGGTGCGCTGGCGTACCGCCGGCCGGGTCGGCAGCGGCTGGCTGCTCACCCTCCCGGCTGCCGCCGCCATGGGCGCCGTTACCGCAATGATCGCCCAGCTGGGCATGGTCGGCGTGGTGGTGGACGCCGTCGTCGGCACTGCCGTCATCCTCGGTATTTTCCTCTGGTCCCGCCGCAACCGAGTTGGTCACGACAACGCCGTCACCAACATTGAGAGTGCCGGTGAGGTGGTCAGGATCAAGAAGAGCAGGGGCAAGTCCCGCGGGAAGAACCAGGGCGCCAAGAGCGGCCAGGGCAATACCGGAAGCAAGGGCGGCGGCAAGGCTGCCGGCAAGCTCAAGGAAGGTTCCAAATGAACATCCACTGGCTGGATTACCTCACGGTTTTCGGGGTCACCCTCCTCGCCGCGCTGACGGTTGTGGGTATCTACTCCTTCGGGGTCCGTCTCTACGCGGTCTCCCTCGATGAGGACACCGGCACCCCCGCAAGAACCCGTCCTGCCCTGGCCAAAGCCGGCGCTTTTGCCTGCTTTGCCCTCAGCGGCGCAGCAGTTCTGTACGGCATCTACCTGATCGTTCCGGCGCTGCACGGCTAACTGCGCGGCTTACGCTGCACAGAACAGGCAAAAAGGCCTGCAGGATCGTGATGATCCTGCAGGCCTTTTCCGTTGTCCGGGGGAGGAGCGCCGTCAGTTCCGAACGGCGCTTTCCGCGGCGTGCTCCGGAACGTAGAACGGGTAATCCGTGTAGCCCTCGGCGCCGAAGGAGTAGAACGTGGTGGCGTCCGGAGTGTTCAGCGGCAGGTCTTCCTCCCAGCGCCGGGCGAGGTCCGGGTTGGCGATGGCAGGGCGTCCCACAACGACGGCGTCCGCCAGGCCGTCGGCCAGCATCGCCACGGCCTCGTCCCGGGTAGTGATGACGCCGAAGCCGGAGTTCAGGAATACCGGCCCGCCGAAACGGCTGCGCAGGGTCTGCACCAGCTCACCGGCGGGGTCCCGGTGCAGGAGGCTGAGGTAGGCAAGGCCCAGCGGGGCAATGGCATCCACCAGTGCGCCGTGGGTGGCCAGCACATCGGCCGGGTCCGTCTCGAGCGCGCCCTGGACGTTGTGTTCGGGGGAAAGCCGCAGGCCAACCCTGTCGGCACCGATCTCCGCAGCGACGGCGCGCACGGTTTCGATGACAAAGCGCGCGCGGTTTTCCGGGCTGCCACCGTAGCCGTCCGTCCGCAGGTTGGCTGTGGGGGAGAGGAACTCGTGCAGCAGGTAGCCGTTGGCACCGTGCAGCTCCACGCCGTCGAACCCGGCATCCACCGCGTCCCGTGAGGCACGGACGAAGTCATCGATGACCCTGGCCAGTTCTTCGGTTTCCAATGCGCGCGGCACGGGATACTGCTGCTTGCCGTCATAGGTGTGGGAAAGCCCGTCCACTGCGATGGCGCTCGGCGCCACCAGTTCCAGTCCGCCCGTGGTGTTGGTGTGGGTCACCCGGCCTGCATGCATCACCTGTGCCACAATGCTGCCGCCGGCTTCGTGTACGGCGTCGGTAACCTTCCGCCATCCGTCCAGCTGCTCAGCATCAACCAGGCCGGGCTGGCCCGGGAACCCCTGCCCTTCGCGGGAGGGGTAGGTCCCTTCACTGACAATCAGCCCCAGGGACGCACGCTGACGGTAGTGCTCCACCATCAGGGGGCCTGGGATACCTTCCCGTCCGGCACGCTGACGCGTCAGCGGTGCCATTACCAGGCGGTTGGACAGCTTCAGGCTGCCCGCGGTCATGGGGGAAAACAAATTCACTAAGTAACTCTTCCTGTAGATCGCCGCCGTCCGCGCCCCCGTGGGACGCCGGCAGCGGCAGGTTCACTCCATAGGCGGACAACCCCGAGCCCCGCGGGTCTATTCCTCTCGGGCTCCGCCCGACGCCCGCCGCCCGCCGCCCGGGACCCGGGGGCATCCGGCCGCGCACCTGCTTCCGGGCAGCTGTCTATCGCCGCCGTTTCTCGGGAACACGGTTTCGCGGCAACACCGTTTCCAGGGAACACCGTTTCCCGCGGAACCCGCGCTGGCTAGCATGGGCCCATGAGCCGGGCCGTGTATTACGCGTCAGCTTCGCTGGACGGATTTGATGCCGCCGGACTGGAGCCCTTAGGCAGCGAGGTGCCCGCTCCGGCAGGCGCCGTCGTTATGGGGGCAGGCACCTACGCGCGGCTCCGCAGGCAGGTGGAAGAGGAGGGAACGGGAGCCTGGGACTGTCCGCCGGCCCCTGTCTGGGTCTACACGCACCATGAGTTTCCCGGCGTTGAAGGGGCGGACATCATGTTTGTCCGGGGACCGGTGGCGGAGTTTGCAGCCGACATCGCGGCATCAGCCGACGGCGGGGACATCTGGCTGCGCGGAGCGGATCTGGCGGGGCAGTACCTCCGGCACGGACTGCTGGATGAGCTGCGCCTGACACTTCATCCGGTAGTGCTGGGCGCGGGACAACCGGTCCTGCCGTCGGCAGCCGGCCGGTCCGCACGGCTGCTGGCTGCGCGGCCGTCCGCCGACGGCAGTGTCCTGCTTAGCTACGGGTTCGGCTAGCGGGTTTCGCGGATCATGTTGGTGATCCGTGCGGTGGAGAGCCGGCGGCCCTGTTCATCGGTCATGACCACTTCGTGGGTGGTAAGGGTATTGCCAAGGTGCACGGCGGTGGCGGTTCCGGTCACCAGACCTGAGGAAACCGACCGGTGATGCGTGGCACCAATCTCAATGCCCACGGCGTGCCTGCCCGGTCCGGCGTGCATGCCGGCGCCGAAGGAACCGAGGGTTTCCGCCAGGACCAGGTGGGCGCCCCCGTGCAGGATTCCGGCCACCTGCTCGTTGCCCTCCACCGGCATGGTGGCCACAAGCCGGTCCGGTGACATCTCCAGGAAGCGGATGCCCAGTTTCACCACCAGGCGGCCGGGGCCGTGCGAGGAGAGCCACTCATGCATTTCCTCCGGAATGCCGGCCTCGATCAGGTCGCGCTTGTACGGGTTCGTGTCCGCCTCGGAGCCGGCCTGGCCCGGCGTGAAAATCTCGCTCATGGCAACTAGGCTTGCATTTGTGAGTGAATCTACCAAACTGGCCGCAAAACCCCTTGAAGACAGCAACAGCGCAAGCCTCGAAACTCCCGGCGGGAGCGGCACCGGAACCGGCACGGTGAGCGCCGACGGAACTGCCGCCGCTGCTCCGGCTTCCCTGGGCAGCGTCAACGCCGGCGGCCATAACCGGCTCCTGGTTATTGACGGCCATTCCATGGCCTTCCGGGCTTTCTACGCCCTGCCGGCAGAGAATTTCTCTACGGACACCGGCCAGCACACCAACGCCGTCTATGGATTCACCTCCATGCTGATCAACCTGATCAAGGAAGAGAAGCCCACGCACGTGGCGGTGGCCTTCGACCTGGATACCCCCACGTTCCGTTCCGAGGAGTACACCGAGTACAAAGGCGGACGGAACAAGACGCCCGAGGAGTTCCACGGGCAGGTGGACCTGATCATCAAGGTCATGGAAGCCATGCGCATCCCCACCCTGTCCATGGACGGCTATGAAGCCGATGACATTCTTGCCACCCTGGCCGCCAAGGCCTCGGACCGCAACTGGGATGTCATGGTGGTCTCCGGTGACCGCGATGCGTTCCAGCTGGTGGATGACCACGTTACGGTTTTCTACCCCAAGAAGGGCGTCTCGGACCTGCCCCGGATGGACGCCGCCGCAGTCGAGGCGAAATACCTGGTTCCGCCGGACAAATACTCCGACTTGGCCGCGCTCGTAGGCGAGAGCGCCGACAACCTTCCCGGAGTTCCGGGCGTAGGGCCCAAGACGGCTGCAAAGTGGATCAAGCTCTACGGCGGGCTCGAAGGCATCCTGGAGAACCTGGACGCCATCAAGGGCAAAGTGGGGGATTCGCTGCGCGCCAATATTGAGGACGTCAAGCGTAACCGCAGGCTCAACCGGCTGCTGCGGGACCTTGACCTCCCGGTGGACCTGGACGCCATGGCCGCCCAGCGTCCGGACCGGGAAGCCATCGAGGAACTCTTCGATGCCCTGCAGTTCAACGCGCTGCGCAAGCGGCTCTTTGACGTCTACGGCGAGGAAGAAGGAGCCGCCGGCCCCGAACACGCCGAAGTCGCTGCCCCGGCCCACAGCATCATCACCGATGCCGCCGCGCTGGAGGCCTGGCTGCGTGCCACCAACCAGGCCCGGACCGCCGTCCAGCTGGTGACTGAAGGAACCGCCGCGTCCCGCGACGTCGTTGGCATCGCCCTGGTAACGGACGCCTCCGCCGCCTATGTGCCGCTGACCGAGCTCGACGCCGACGCGGAGCAGGTGCTCGCTGCCTGGCTCGCTGATCTGGACGCTCCGAAGGTGGTGCACGATTTCAAGGAAGCCTACAAGGCGCTGTCCGCCCGCGGCCTGCACCTGGCCGGCGAGGTGGATGACACTGCCATCTCCGGGTACCTCATCCAGCCGGACCGCCGCAGTTATGACCTCGCGGACCTGGCCCAGTACCACCTGCGCATGAACATTGTGCCGGCGGCGGCAGGCAGCAACCAGCTCGAGCTGTCCCTGGGTGACGAGGACGCCGCCACCCCCGCTGTGTCCAAGGCCTTTGCCGCCCTGCGCCTGAGCGAGCATTTTGCCGGTCAGCTGGTGGAGCGCGGCGCGAACCAGCTGCTGGGCGGGCTGGAGCTGCCGCTCTCGGAAGTCCTGGCCGAAATGGAACTTGCGGGCATCGCGGTCTCCGGAGAGAAGCTGGACCGGCTGCTCGATGACTTCAGCGCCACCATCACCCACGCCAGCGAGGAAGCCTTCCGGATCATCGGCAAGGAAATCAACCTCGGCTCCCCGAAGCAGCTGCAGGCCGTCCTCTTCGACGAACTCGGCCTGCCGAAGACAAAGAAAATCAAGACCGGCTACTCCACGGACGCCGATGCGCTGACAGACCTCATTGTGAAGACCGGGCATCCGTTCCTGGAGCAGCTGCTGGCCTTCCGCGACGCCTCCAAGCTGCGCTCCACCGTCGAAGGGCTGCGGAAGTCCGTAGCCGACGACGGCCGCATCCACACCACATACGCACAGACAGTGGCAGCCACCGGCCGGTTGTCCTCGGTCAACCCGAACCTGCAGAACATCCCCATCCGCTCCGAGGAAGGCCGCCGCATCCGTGAGGTGTTCGTGGTGGGCGAAGGGTACGAGGAACTTCTGACGGCCGACTACTCGCAGATTGAAATGCGCATCATGGCGCACCTCTCCGGCGACGAAGGGCTGATCTCGGCCTTCCGTGCCGGTGAGGACCTGCACCGCTTCGTCGGTTCGCATGTGTTCAACGTGGCGCCCGAAGAAGTCACCAGTGCCATGCGCTCCAAGGTCAAGGCCATGTCCTACGGCCTGGTCTACGGCCTGAGCTCCTTCGGCCTCTCGAAGCAGCTGGCCATCCCGGTGGACGAGGCCCGCACCCTGATCCGTGACTACTTCGAACGTTTCGGTGCCGTGCGTGACTACCTGCGCGGCGTCGTCGAGCAGGCCCGGAAGGACGGCTTCACCTCCACCATCGAGGGCCGCCGCCGGTACCTGCCGGATCTTTCCAGCGACAACCGCCAGCTGCGCGAAATGGCCGAGCGGGCCGCTCTGAATGCCCCCATCCAGGGCTCGGCAGCGGACATCATCAAGAAGGCCATGCTCGGCGTGGACACCGAAATCAAGGCGCAGGGCCTGAAGTCCCGGATGCTGCTGCAGGTCCATGACGAACTGGTGCTCGAAGTCGCTCCCGGCGAGCGGGATGCGGTTGAGAAGCTGGTCCGGGCGCAGATGGGCGCCGCCGCTGACCTCTCGGTGCCGCTGGACGTCTCCGTGGGCCAGGGCATCAGCTGGCACGAAGCAGGGCACTGACCCGCCTTTCCCGGTACGCTCCGGCATCCGGCCGCCTGCAACGGGCGGCCGGATGTTCTAGGCTGCAGGAAACAATGCGAGCTACGGGGGCAGGAATGACCGAGTCAGATAGCCGGAGTGCCGATGGACTGCGGTTCGTCTCCTTTCCCGCCGGATACGACGCCGCAAATCCCGAGTCCGCCGACACACGGACGCTGAACTGGGTTGACGCGGTGAACCTGGGGTTCCATGAGGAGCGCCAGACGCCGTCGGACGTGGCGGCCATGGTGGATGCCTACCAGCGGGACCGCCGGATCCTGACCGGCGTCTATGACGACGCCGCGCCTGAATATGCCTGGGACCCGGCGGTGCCGGTGGCTACCTACGCCACTATGGTGAACCGACTGAATGTGGGTGGAGCCGACCTGCTCGCAGCCCATCTGATCACCATGGTGACCGTCCGGCCCACCCACCGGCGGCGGGGCATCCTGCGCCGGCTCATCACCGGCGACCTTGCCCGTGCGAAGGAGTCCGGCCTGGCGCTGGCCGCGCTAACCGCCTCCGAAGCCACCATTTACGGACGGTTCGGTTTCGGCGCCGCCAGCTCCACCGCCACCGTCCAGCTGGATACCCGCGGGGGACTGGAGGTCAGCGCGCCGCCGGAAGGCAGCATTGCAGTGGCTGACGGCGGAAAGCTGCAGGCCCTCGCCCCGGAAATCTTCCGGGCGCACCTGGAACGGACCTTCGGTGCCCTGGGCAGGCAGCACAGCTACGCCTTGCGTGCCTCCGGAGCATGGAGTGACGGGACCACACAACCGGACAAGGCGCTGCGGGGCGTGATCAGGTACACCGCGGACGGCGTCCCGGACGGTTATGCCGCCTTTAAGTCGCTGGGATGGCGGAACGAACCCCACACCATGAAGGTCACTGACCTGGTGGCCGCCAGCGATGAGGCCTACCGCGAGCTCTGGCGATATCTCGGGGCCATTGACCTGGTGGACCGGCTGACCTTTGGTGCTGCCCCTGTCGCGGATCCGCTGCCGTGGATGCTCGCGGACCGGCGGCGTTACAAGGTCACCGAGGTGGAGGACGTGCTCTGGCTGCGGATCCTGGATACCAGGGCCGCGCTGGAAGCCCGCGGGTACTTCGGGGACGGTACGGTGTCCCTGGATGTCAGCGACCCCCTGGGCTTCGCCGCCGGCACCTGGCTTCTTGAGGTCAGGGGCGGTGCCGGGACGGTCCGGGCGATCGCTCCCGGAACGGCAGCGCAGGCACCGCAGGCCACCGTGGACATCTCCGCGCTCGGCTCCCTGTATCTTGGTGATGTCACCGCCCGCACCCTTGCCGCAGCAGGCGGGGTGCGCGGTACACCGGAGGCCCTGGCCGTACTGGACGGGATGTTCAGCGCCGGCCCGGCACCGTACTGCAGTACCCATTTCTGACCACCTGAGTGCCCGCGTGATTTTTTCGGGCTCCGGATGACCGTCTCCCTTTGACCTGCGTTGGCGCGTCCGGCTAGACTGATCGGGCGCGTAATAGCGCGAGTTATTACCCATCCTGTCCATCTCCGGGCAAACAAGCTGTGTGTCAGAGGCGTTTTCGTGCCTAGGGCCTGCACTTGGGCAAGTATCTTGCTTGCGGCGGCCGCTAGGCCTGCTGCCGGTTAAGTGGAAACCAGCCCGGAATACAAAACAACTTCCACATCGGAGTCCCAACTACATGACCATCACCACCAACGAGAAGTCCGGTACCCCGCAGGTCGCCATCAACGACATCGGTACTGCCGAGGACTTCCTCGCCGCGATTGACGCAACGATCAAGTACTTCAACGACGGCGATCTCGTCGAAGGCACCGTTGTCAAGGTCGACCGCGACGAGGTCCTGCTCGACATCGGTTACAAGACCGAGGGTGTCATTCCTTCCCGCGAGCTTTCCATCAAGCACGACGTTGATCCCGGAGACGTTGTCTCCGTTGGCGATCAGGTCGAAGCCCTGGTGCTCACCAAGGAAGACAAAGAAGGCCGTCTGATCCTCTCCAAGAAGCGCGCACAGTACGAGCGTGCCTGGGGCGACATCGAGAAGGTCAAGGAAGAAGACGGCGTCGTTACCGGTACCGTCATCGAGGTTGTCAAGGGTGGTCTTATCCTCGACATCGGGCTGCGCGGCTTCCTGCCGGCATCCCTCGTGGAGATGCGTCGTGTCCGCGACCTGGCTCCGTACATCGGCCAGCAGATCGAAGCCAAGATCATCGAGCTGGACAAGAACCGCAACAACGTTGTTCTGTCCCGCCGTGCATGGCTCGAGCAGACCCAGTCCGAGGTTCGTTCCACGTTCCTCAACAAGCTGGAAAAGGGCCAGGTTCGTCCCGGCGTTGTGTCCTCCATCGTCAACTTCGGTGCATTCGTGGACCTTGGCGGCGTAGATGGCCTGGTTCACGTCTCCGAGCTGTCCTGGAAGCACATCGACCACCCCTCCGAGGTTGTCGAAGTTGGCCAGGAAGTCACCGTTGAGGTTCTGGAAGTTGACCTCGACCGCGAGCGTGTCTCCCTGTCGCTGAAGGCTACGCAGGAAGATCCGTGGCAGACCTTCGCCCGCACCCACGCCCTCGGCCAGGTTGTTCCGGGTAAGGTCACCAAGCTGGTTCCGTTCGGTGCGTTCGTTCGCGTCGAAGACGGCATCGAAGGCCTGGTCCACATCTCCGAGCTGGCTGTCCGCCACGTGGAGCTCGCCGAGCAGGTTGTCTCCGTTGGCGACGAACTGTTCGTCAAGGTCATCGACATCGATCTCGAGCGTCGCCGCATCTCGCTGTCCCTCAAGCAGGCCAACGAGGGTGTCGATCCCGAGGGCACCGAGTTCGATCCGGCTCTGTACGGCATGGCCGCAGAGTACGACGAAGCCGGCAACTACAAGTACCCGGAGGGCTTCGACCCCGAGTCCAACGAATGGCTCGAAGGTTACGAGACCCAGCGTGCCGCTTGGGAGCAGCAGTACGCTGACGCCCAGGCCCGTTGGGAAGCCCACAAGAAGCAGGTTGCTCAGCACAACTCGGAGGATGTTGCAGCTGCATCGGAATCCAACGATTCCGGCACCACCAGCTACTCCTCCGAGCCGGCTGTTGCTGAGACGGGTGCCGGCACGCTGGCTTCCGACGAAGCACTGGCTGCACTGCGCGAGAAGCTCACGGGCAACTAATTCCGGTTTAGTCGCTTCGGCGACCCGGTTGCAGTAACCACATAAAAGCGGACCCCCACGAAAGTGGGGGTCCGCTTTTTGGTTTGCCCTTAAGCCGATTCCCGCTCCACAAGCGAGGTCGGCAGGCGAGTGATCCGCTCAGCCGGCCGGCCCTCGATGAGGTCCACCAGTACCTCGGCCATCTTCTCGCCCAGCAGGGAGATCGGATGGTGGATAGTAGTCAGCGCGGGCGTGAGGCTGGTGGCGTAATAGTCGTCGTCGAAACCGACGACGGCGATGTCCTCGGGGATGCGCAGGCCGTGCTCCCTGATGACCGAGTACGCGCCGGCGGCCATCTGGTCGTTGGCGGCGAACACGCCGTCCAGGGGTGCCCCGCGGTCCAGCAGCCGCCGCATGGCTGCCGCACCGGAGGCGACCGTGAAGTCGCCGATTTCCACCAGCGCGTCTGTCAGCCCGGCGCGGAGAACCTCGCCCCGCCAGCCCGCGAGACGGTCCACGCCCGGGTGCATGTCCTGCGGACCGGCGATGGTGGCGATGTTCGTCCGTCCCGATCCGGTCAGCCGGGCGGTGCCAGTGGCGGCGCCCTTTTCATTGTCGACCTCCACGAAGTACGCATCCGCGGAGTTCAGGAGCGGCCGCCCGGCGAAGACCAGGGGCAGGGAACCGTCCAGATGGGCCCAGGAGTGGTCGCCGGTATGGTGGGAGACCACCAGGACGCCGTCCACGTTGCCGCCCAACAGGTAGCGCCGGGTTTTCTCCGGATTCGATTCCGAGGACGTCACCATGTTGAGCATGTACTCAGTGGTGTTCAGGTACCGCGCAACGCCCTCAACGACGGCGGCGAAGAACGGATCCGCAAAGACCTTCGAGGTGGATTCCGGGACCAGGAGGGTGACCGTGAAAGTACGCCGGCTCGCCAGTGTCCGCGCCGCCCGGTTAGGTACATAGTTCAGGGCCTGCACGGCCTTCTGCACCGAGGCGGTGAGTCCCGGATCAACGGACGATGCGCCGTTGACTACCCGGGACACCGTTGCCCGGGACACCCCGGCCAGGGCCGCGACCATTTCCAGGGTCGGGGCAGGACGGACCTGGCCGGGCTCAGCGTTCACCATGTTCTCCCTCGGGACCGGGGCCGGGACATTCGGCCGATGCCCAGCTTACGGGACCTCACACCGCTGAGGCCGCCGCGGCCGTGCTCCTGCCCGCGGCGATGAGCTGCCGGTAGGCATGGCCGCTGTCCTTCACCGTCCGTTCCTGCGTTTCGTAATCCACCCGCACAATGCCGAAACGCTTGCTGTATCCCCAGGACCATTCGAAATTATCCAGCAGGGACCACACAAAGTAGCCCCTGACATCGGCTCCCGCAGAGATGGCCTCCGAGACCGCCCGGATGTGGTCGAGGATGAACCGGGTGCGTTCCGTGTCCGGGACGCTCCCGTCTTCGAGCACCTCGTCGTCGTAGGCAGCCCCGTTCTCCGTGATGTAGAGCGGCGGCAGCTGCGGATACTCCTCCCCCAGCCGCAGCAGCAGCGTGCGCAAGCCGCCGGGGTTCACCTCCCAGTCCATCCCCGTGCGGGGCAGGCCGCGGCTGGGGAAGGTGATGTGCTCCGCCCCGATCCATGGTGAGGCCGTGGGCCGTCCGGAACCGCCGCCGTGCCCATCCGAGCCGGAGGTGTCCGGATGCCCGCTGATCTGGTCATCGTGATAGTGGTTGACGCCCAGGAAATCGATAGGCGCCCCAATGGTTTCCATGTCACCGGGCAGGATCAGTTCGTGCAGGCCGTACGGTTCGAGGTCGCGGAGCGAGTCCTCCGGATAGGCGCCGCGGAGGATCGGGTCCAGGAAAATCCGGTTCTGCAGGGAATCGAACAACCGGGCGGCCTCCACATCCACCGGGTCCGCCGCGTCGCGGGGGATCGAGTTGCTCAGGTTGAGGGTGATGCCCAGCTCCCTGGCTCCAAGTCCGCGCAGCTCGGTGACTGCCATGCCGTGGGCGAGGTGCTGGTGATGGACGGCGGCAATTGCTGCGCGGGGGTCCTGCCGGCCGGGCGCGTGCGCACCCGAACCATAGCCGAGCAGCGAGGAGCAGAAGGGCTCGTTGAAGGTGGTCCAGTGGGCCACCCTGTCGCCCAGGGCCGAATAGACGTCCTGGGCGTACTCCACGAACCGGAACGCGGTGTCCCGGTTTGTCCAGCCGCCTGCCTCCTCCAGTGCCTGCGGGAGGTCCCAGTGGTACAGGGTTAGCCAGGGGAGGATGCCGGCTTCAAGGAGTTCATCAACGAGGCGGGAGTAGAAGTCCAGGCCCTTCCGGTTGAGGTCCCGGCCGCCTGGCCGCACCCGTGCCCAGCTGGTGGAGAACCGGTAGGAGTCCAGTCCCAGGTCCTTCATCAGCGCCACATCCTGGGGCATCCGGTGATAATGGTCCACGGCCACGGCGGGGGTGTCGCCGTTCCGGACGTTGCCGGGGACGGCCGCGAAGGCATCCCACACGGACTCTTCCTTCCCGTCCTCGGCGGCGGCGCCCTCAACCTGGGCAGCCGCCGTCGCGGAGCCCCAGATAAAGCCGGCCGGGAAGTTGTTCCATTCCGGGGTGTTGTTTGTCATTAGCCCTTCACTGCTCCCTGCATAATTCCGGATATAAGTTGTTTGCCTGCCAGCACAAAGAGCACAAGCAGGGGGATGGTGGCCAGTACTGCGCCGGTCAGGACCACCGAGTAGTCCACGTACCGGGAGGACTGAAGCTGGCTGAGTGCCGTCTGGAGGGTCGGGTTTCCGGCGTCGAGCACCAGCAGCGGCCAAAGGAAGTCAGTCCAGGCCGACATAAAGGTGAACAGGCTGAGAATGGCCATAGCCGGCCTGGCGGCGGGCAGGGCCACATGCCAGAACGTCCGGATCATGTTGGCCCCGTCCATGCGGGCGGACTCAATCAGCTCGTCCGGGATCACGTCCACCAGGTACTGGCGCATAAAGAAGACACCAAATGCCGTCACGAGCGTCGGTACGATCACCGCGCCGATTTCGCCCGTCCACCCGAGGGTCCGCATCACCATGAACAGCGGAATGATGCCCAGCTGGGTGGGTATGGCCATGGTGGCCACCACCGCAACCATCAGCACCCCGTTGCCGCGGAACCGCAGTTTGGCGAAGGCATACCCCGCCAGCGTGGAGAAGATGACGACTGACACCGTGATGATGCTGGAGATCAGGACGCTGTTCCACAGTGCGGTCCAGAACGGGATGGTGTCCATCACCTCGCCGACGTTGGTCCAGAAGTTGCCGCCCGGCAGCAGCGGGGGATAGGTCAGGCCCAGTGCCTCGTTGGACCGGCTGCCCACTATCGCCGACCACCACAGCGGGTAGGCGGAACCGATAAAGAAGGCCAGCAGCAGACCGTACGTCAGGAACCCGGGGCGAAGCCCGTTTCCGAAGGCCCGGTTTCGCAGACTCGGCCCTCTGCGGGGCGGTACCGGTTCCCGTCCGGGCGCGGCCTTGCGCTCTATGACACTCACTTTTTCTTCCCTTTCACGGCGGTGCGGCCGCGGGACGGGCCGCCGGAGGCAATCCGCCTGGACAGGGCCAGGTTGATGATCCCGACAACGATGATCAGGAGGAACAGCAGCCACGCGATGGCAGAGGCCTCGCCGAAGTCCTTGCGCTGGAACCCCATTTCCCAGAGGTACAGAACCGTTGTCTGGAACTGCCGCTGGGAGCCGCCGGCTTCCGTCGGGTCCAGGAGGCGCGGTTCGGTGAAGATCTGCAGTCCGCCGATGGTGGAGGTGATCACCACGAAAATCATGGTGGGCCGGATGCTCGGCAGGGTGATGCTGAAGAAGCGCCGGAAGGCACCGGCACCGTCCAGGGCTGCGGATTCGTAGATTTCCCGCGGCACTGACTGCATGGCGGCGAGAAGGATCAGGGCGTTGTACCCGGTCCAGCGCCAGTTGACCATGCTGGCCACGGCCACATGGCTGGGGAAGGTCTCGGTCCGCCACATGATGGGATCAATTCCGAAGTTCCCCAGGATGCTGTTGATGAGTCCGTAGTCTTCGCCGAACATATTCGTGAAGATCAGTGCCACGGCCACGGGGGTGACCACGTAGGGGACCAGGACACTCATGCGCCAGAAGGTTTTGGCCCGGATGTTCTGGTCCAGCACGGCGGCAATCAGCAGGGCGCCGGCCAGCTGCGGAATGGCTGAAAGCAGGAAGATGCTCATGGTGTTGAAGAGCGAGTTCCAGAAGAAGCGGTCCGCGAGCACATTGGCAAAATTGCCCAGTCCGACAAATTCGCCCTGGCCCTTCAGCAGGTGCCAGTCGTAGAGGGACACGTAGAACGTGTAGATGAGCGGAAAAAGGCCCACCAGCGCGAAAAGGAGAAAGAACGGGGAGATGTAGAGGTACGGCGACGCCTTGAAATCCCAGACGTTAAGGCGCTGCCGGAAAGAGGGTTTGGGCTTGTGCGCCGGCGCCGGGGGCGCGGACGGCTTGAGGGTTACGGTCATTTCGATTCTCACAGTCCATGAGGGGCCCCCGGTTTCCCGGAGGCCCCGACGGGGAGCTAGTCCTGTTCGACCTGCTCGTTCAGCAGTTTGATCGCCTCGTTCCAGGCACCTTCGCCGTCCAGGCTGCCCGCATCAAGCTGCGTCAGAGCGGCTCCGAAGACCTTCTCCTGGATCACCGAGTCATCCGGACCCTTGAACTGCGCCTTCACGCCCTCCGCGCGGGAGGCGAGGATCGCCCCGGTAGGAGCGTCGTTGAAGACCTTATTGGGCGTTGCATCCTCGGCGAGCTGTTGCTGTGCTTCCAGGGTGCTGGGGAAGTTGTTGGCCGCTGCGGACTGCTTGACCTGCTGTTCCGGGGCGGTGAGCCAGGCGGCCAGCTTTGCTGCTTCCTCCTTGTGCTCGGACTCTTCCGATACGGAGAGGAAGGCGCCGCCCCAGTTGGATGCCCCACCGGGGAACACATCGGCGAAGTCCCAGCCGGAGTCTTCGGCACCGCCGGCAGATTCCAGCTGTTCCTGAATGGTGCCGAGCATCCAGCCCGGGCACACGAAGGTGGCGAAGGAACCGTCGGTGAAGGCGCGGCCCTTGCCCCAGTCCCACTTCTTCTCGTTGCCGGACAGGCCGGCCTCGGTTCCGGCAGCGAGCTGCATGAACTGTTCCTTCATGGCGGCGTTGTCCTCAATGTTCAGGTCGCCGTCGGCAGTGTAGTAGCCCTCTTCCATCTGGTTCACCATGGAGTTCCAGACAAATCCTGACTGGTCATACCAGCCCAGCCCGGTCTTCTCGTGGTATTCGTTGCCCAGTTCGAAGTAGCGGTCCCAGGTGGCGTCATCCCCGCCGAAGAGTTCCGCCACTGCCTCGCGGTCGCTGGGCAGGCCGGCGGCTTCGAAGAGCTTTCCGTTGTAGCACAGGCCCTGCGGCCCGATGTCCGTGCCGTAACCGATAACGCGGCCCTCCGCGTCGGTGCCCTGCTGGTATTTCCAGTCGACCCAGTTGTCCTTGATGTCCTCAGCGCCGTAGTCATTCAGGTCCACGAATTCGTCGGAGACCTCCATGACGGCGCCGAGCCAGCCTTCTTCGATGGCGACGACGTCGCTGACGCCGGAGCCGGCGGCCAGTTTCGTGAAGAGGTCAGTCTGCGCGTTGGCTCCGCGGTCGATGTTGTTGTGCCGGATCTTGATGCCCGGGTTCGCTTCTTCGTACTCGGCGTAGAGATCGTCGTAGCCGAAGGTGCCGAAGGTGGTGATGGAGATTTCCAGGGGATCCTCCGCGGTGCCGGCCTGGCTGTCTCCGCCGCCACAGCCGGCGGCGAGCAATGCGAGGGCTGCGGCGCCTGCCACTGCTCCTGCCCGGTGCTTAAAGTTCTTCACGGTCACTCCTTTGTGTGTGGGTCTAGCCGGTGGTGATAACTGTTTGGACCGTGCCGGGACAGCAACCGGACCTGATCCGCCGGGGGGGGGCGGGACTGAAGCTGGATACAAAAGAGAGCCGGTCCGCAAACATCCGCCGGACTGAGAGAGCGCTCTCTGATCTTCGTGTGAGCCTAGGTGTGACAACGGTCACTGTCAAGAGAGCGCTCTCTCAGATTGGTTGTGCGGGATTATGCGCTGCGGGGGAAGAGGGACGTCCCGCCCGGCGTGCCGGGGCTACTGTCCGCTTAGGCGCGTGTGCTGACCGTGATCGTGAATTTGGGGTTGCGGGCTACTTCACGGGTGGGGCCGACCAACCGGGTCAGGGCCGGCTTGTAGGCCAAATGGCTGTTCCAGACCGTCCAGAGTTCCCCGCCGGGCACCAGGACACGGCCGGCGTCGGCAAACAGCTTCAGCGCAATACCGGCGTGCACGCTGGCACCGATATGGAACGGCGGGTTCAGCACCACCAGTTCGGCTGAACGCTCCGGAAGACCGGCCAGTGCGTCATCCCGCCGGACCCGCACCTGCTCCGCCACGCCATTGGCTGCCATGGTTGCGGAGGCGGAGGCCACGGCGGCAGCTGACTGGTCTGTGGCCAGCACCTGCAGATCCGGGCGGGTCAGTGCCAGATAGGCGGCTATGGCCCCGGTACCGCAGCCCAGATCGATGGCGGACGCCGCCTGCCGTGCTTGCGCCAGGTACGGCAGCAGGAACCGGGTGCCGATGTCCAGGGATGCCCCGGCAAATGCGGCACCGTAGCCCCGCAGTTCCAGCGGTGCGGTGAGTCCGACATCGTGCTTCTGGGCGAGCGGAAACCGGTCCTCAGGCAGCCGCTCAGCGGGCAGCGGACCGGCCGCGGTCAGGATCCGGGATTTCTGCCGGGCCAGGCCGGCGGAGACGGAGCCGAACCACCGCCCCAGGACGGCGTTCATGGCGGTGGTCATGTGCTTGACCCTGCCGCCGGCATAAACCACCACACCGGGATCGGCATGCCGTGCGATCAGGGCGGCTATTTCCTCGAGCGCGTCAAGGGACCGCGGCAGCCGCAGCAGCACCGTGCGGGCTCCGTGCACCAGTGCCGGATCCAGCGGCAGCGAGCTGTACACCCCGGCCAGCCCGGCGGCGTCGGCGTTGCGTGCCAGTGCCAGCTCACCGGAATACGGATCCTGATGGACCCGCAGGTCCCGCACACCGTGCAGCGCGGCCGCTCCGAGAGTCAGCGCACCATAGGCGTCCCCAATGACGACGACGCCGCCTGCGTCCGCGCGCAGGCGGTCTGCGGCGGTATCCAGCAGCAGCCGGTCCGCAGCATCGTGGGCCTGCAGGTTCTCTGCCTCGACATCGGGGCGGCGGCTGAGGTTCTCAAAGGAAAACCCGGGTGTCACGGCGGGGTCTTGCGTCACAGGTCGATCCATTCTGTTCCAAGCGGTTCCGGGGTGCTGACCCCGGCGGTGAAGGCTGCCAGCCGGTCATGAAAATGCTCAGCACTGCCCGGGATGTCCGGCAGTGCCACGGTGATACTGGCCCCGGCCGCTCCGTAGTCGGTGCCGGTGACGCTGAGGCCGGCATTGCGCAGGTCGTTTTCCAGCCGTCCAGCCTCGGCGTGGCCGGCCGGCACCGCGTAAAGCAGCATCCGACGCCGTTGCAGCAGGGGAGCGGTGGACAGGGCAGTGGAGACGGATTCCGAGTAGGCCCGCACCAGTCCGCCGGCACCCAGCAGAATGCCGCCGAAGTAGCGTACGGTGACCGCCGTGATGTCGCTCAGGTCCGTAGCGCCGCCGGCGGTTTCACGTTTGGTCAGTGCCTCCAGCATGGGGATGCCGGCGGTTCCTGAGGGTTCGCCGTCGTCGTTTGAGCGCTGGACCTCGCGTCCCGGGCCCAGGACGAAGGCGCTGCAGTGGTGCCGGGCGTCGTGGAATTCGCGGCGCAGTTCTGCGACCAGCGCCCGTGCCTGGTCTTCGGTTTCGGTGCGGCGCAGCACCGTGATGAAGCGTGAGCGTTTGATCTCCAGTTCGGAGCGGTGCTCCCCGGCAACGGTGGTGTAGCGCCCCGCCGCCGCGTCGATGTCACTCACCCCTTTAGTCTAGTGGTCCGGCGTCGCGACTGCCCGGGGGCCCGGGGCTTCGGCGGTAGGCTGGGCTGCATGCTCAAGGTTGGACTCACCGGCGGGATCGCCGCCGGAAAATCCCTGGTTGCCCGGACCCTCGTGGAATGCGGCGCCGTTTTGATTGATGCCGATGCCCTGGCCCGCGAGGTGGTGGAACCGGGAACTGACGGTCTCGCCGCCGTCGTGGAGGCGTTCGGTCCTTCCGTTCTCGCGCAGGACGGCAGTTTGGACCGTGCCGCGCTGGCGGCAGTGGTGTTCGGCGACGATGAGCGCCGGGCGGTCCTTAACGGCATCATTCATCCGCTGGTCCGTGCCCGCGCCGCAGCGCTGGCGGCTGAAGCTCCGCAGGATGGAATCCTGGTGCAGGATATTCCGCTGCTGGTGGAGACCGGACAGGCCGGAAACTTTGACTTTGTGCTCGTGGTGGAGGCTCCCGAAGAGGAACGCCTGGTCCGGATGGTCCGGGACCGCGGGATGGATCCCGACGCCGCACGGGCGCGGATCGCGGCGCAGGCCACCGCCGCTGAGCGCGCGGAGGCCGCCGACGTCGTCCTGCACAACACCGGTACTCCCGAAGACCTGGCGGCCGCTGTGCGGGCGCTGTGGGAACAGAGACTGGTGCCGATGAACCGGCGCAGGCCGGACGCCGAAGGGACCGGATAATTTCCGTTCAGCCCCTAGCAAAGCGGACCACGGCTGACCGCATGGCGGAGTAGTTTTGTAGACATGAGTCTTGCGCAGGACATCAAGAGAGTAGTGGCGCCCTTCGAGGTCGTCAGCGATTACCGGCCGGCCGGCGACCAGCCCACCGCCATCAAGGAACTGGCCGAACGGATCAATGCCGGCGAGAAGGACATAGTCCTCCTCGGAGCCACCGGTACCGGCAAAAGTGCCACCGCGGCATGGCTGGTGGAACAGGTTCAACGGCCCACCCTGGTCATGGTGCAAAACAAGACCCTCGCCGCCCAGCTGGCCAACGAATTCCGTGAGCTGCTGCCGAACAACGCCGTGGAATATTTCGTTTCCTACTACGACTACTACCAGCCGGAAGCCTACGTCCCGCAGACGGACACCTTCATCGAGAAGGACTCCTCCATCAACGAGGAAGTTGAACGGCTGCGGCACTCCGCCACCAACGCCCTGCTGACCCGCCGCGATGTCATTGTCGTGGCCACCGTTTCCTGCATCTACGGTCTGGGCACCCCGGAAGAGTACATCGAGCAGATGGTGACCCTGCGCCGCGGGCAGCAGATGAACCGAGATGACCTGCTGCGCAAGTTCGTGGCCATGCAGTACGTGCGCAATGACATGGACTTCCACCGCGGCACTTTCCGGGTGCGGGGCGACACGGTGGAGATCATCCCGATGTACGAGGAAAACGCCATCCGCGTCGAGTTCTTCGGCGACGAGATCGAGAACATCTATACCCTGCATCCGCTGACGGGCGACGTCATCCATGAAGAAACCGAGATGTACGTTTTCCCGGCGTCGCACTACGTCGCCGGTGAGGACCGGATGCAGTGGGCTATCCGCAACATCGAGGATGAACTGCAGGTGCGGCTGGCGGAACTTGAATCCCAGAACAAGCTGGTCGAAGCCCAGCGGCTGCGGATGCGCACCACCTATGACCTGGAAATGATGCAGCAGATGGGGTTCTGCAACGGCATCGAGAACTACTCCCGGCATATTGACGGCCGCGGCCCGGGGACCGCCCCGCACTGCCTGCTGGACTACTTCCCGGACGATTTCCTGCTCGTGGTGGACGAGTCACACGTGACCATTCCGCAGATCGGCGCCATGTATGAAGGCGACATGTCCCGTAAGCGGACCCTGGTGGACCACGGCTTCCGGCTGCCCTCGGCCATGGACAACCGGCCGCTGAAGTGGGACGAATTCCTCGAGCGGATCGGCCAGACCGTGTACATGTCCGCCACCCCGGGCAAATACGAACTGTCCAAGTCGGACGGCTACGTGGAGCAGATCATCCGGCCCACCGGGCTGGTGGACCCGCAGGTGGTGGTCAAGCCCAGCAAGGGCCAGATCGATGACCTGCTCGGCGAGATCCGCACCCGCACGGAACGGGACGAGCGCGTGCTGGTGACCACCCTGACCAAGCGCATGGCCGAGGACCTGACCGGGTACCTCCTCGAGCACGGGGTGAAGGTGGAGTACCTGCACTCCGACGTCGACACCCTGCGGCGCGTGGAGCTGCTGCGCGAGCTGCGGATGGGCACGTTCGACGTGCTGGTGGGCATTAACCTGCTCCGTGAGGGCCTGGACCTGCCCGAGGTGTCGCTGGTGAGCATCCTCGATGCCGACAAGGAAGGCTTCCTGCGTTCCTCCACGTCGCTGATCCAGACCATTGGCCGCGCCGCGCGTAACGTCTCCGGCGAGGTCCACATGTACGCGGACCGGATCACCGACTCCATGGCGCATGCCATCGACGAAACCAACCGTCGCCGGGACATCCAGATCGCCTATAACAAAAAGCACGGCGTGGACCCGCAGCCGCTGCGCAAGAAGATCGCCGACATCACCGATCAGCTGGCCCGCGAGGACGCCGACACCAAGGCACTCCTGGAGGAAGCGGCCAGGAACAAGAAGGCCAAGGGCAAGGGCAAGGCTGTCCGTAAGGACGGACTTGCCGCCGCCCCGGCGGAGGACCTGACCGAGCTGATTGCCTCCATGACCGAGCAGATGCATGCGGCCGCGGCCGAGCTGCAGTTCGAACTGGCAGCCCGCCTGCGCGACGAGGTGGGAGACCTGAAAAAGGAACTGCGGCAGATGCAGTCTGCCGGGCACGCCTAGGGTTGCTTCGCGTCTATTGTCGGCGGCCGGCGCTACGCTGGGCTGATGCAGTCAACGTCCCCGCCGGTCGCTCCGGCTCTTCCCGCAGAGAGTGCCACCTCCTGGTGGGAAATTGTCGCTGCGCTGGGCCCCCTGGCTGTTCTGCTCGCCGGTGCTTTGACCTTTATTATTGGGTGGAAGACCCTCGAACAGCGCCGGAAGGCGGATCAACGCTCTGAATGGTGGGCACGTGCCGAGTGGGCCATCGAGGCGTCGCTGTCGGACGATCCCAGGCGGCAGGAAACCGGATTAGGGGTGCTGGATCTGTTGGCCCAGAGTGATCTTGCCGGGGCCGAAGAAGCGGCCATTATCAGCATTGCCTGGGCGCGCCCGCTGACGGCGATAGTGGACTCGAACGGCGGGATGGGCCAGAATGAAGACACCACGAGCGTACCCGGAGCGGAGGAGGTCGACGATGACAACAGCAGCACTGCCGCTGGCACACGGAGATAGAACCCCGCGTCCCGCCGACCAGCCCGTACCTGACCGGGACCGTGAGCGGGTGCAGATCCGGGCAGCACGCCTCCGCCTCACCACCGATCGCAAGCTCGGCAAGCCCACCCCGGACTGGGTCCGGGAGCTTGCAAAGAAGCCCCTCTAACCGTCGAAGCTCCGCAGCGGAGTCTCCACAAAAACGCTTCAGGTCCCCGGCTATCCGCCGGGGACCTGCTTTTTATGCGTCGCCGCCGCGCACCATGCCCAGCAGGCGGTTGAAGATTGCCTCGCCGTCGTCGGCAATGCCGTCGTGATGGAAGTCGCCGCTTTCCCAGACCTGCAGTCCCTTCACGGCGGCAGCAGTTTCCAGCGAGAGGTCCCGGTCCACATAAATGTCATCGGTGTACACCGCGGCCGCCACCGGCACGGTGTTCCGTGCCAGCCGGGCAGTGTCATAGAGCGGACCCCAGTCTGTCTTCTTCGCCAGCAGTTCCGCGGTCTCCTTCAAGGGCACCAACGCCGGGTCCTCGTCGAAGTACCACGGATAGACCATCTCGCCGGTGAACAGCGGCTCAGCGGCCGCGGGCTCGAATTCGGGATGGGACTGCAGCACCCGCCAGGCCGCCCAGTTCGTGGCTTCGCCCTGCCCGTAGATGGACTCGTGCATCAGGGCGTAGAGCGGGTTTGATGCCCGGCTGACCAGTCCGTGCATGGTCTCCAGGAAGGTATCCGAAAGCCGGTCGCCGTCGGGGGTGGGAACAAAGGCTTCCTGCAGGAAATAGTGCAGGCCGTCCACCCGGGTGTTTCCACCCAGGTACGAGCCGGCCATCTGGAAGCGCCGGACGGAGAGCCGTTCGCCGGACGGCAGGAATTCGGGAACGCTGTCCAGATGCCGGGCTATGCGGGTAACGATGTCCCGGTCTTCGGGGTACCGGGCAAAGTATTCGGCGTTGCGTGCGGCCACCCGCCCGAAGGTGGCCTCATACACCCGGTCAGCGGGACCGGTCAGCGGCGCCAGGCCGCCGGTAATCAGGCTCCCGCGCAGACCTTCCGGCGCGTAGGAGAGGTATGTGAGGGTACAGAAACCGCCGTAGCTCTGCCCGTAAGTGGTCCACGGTCCGGAGCCCAGGGCCCGGCGGATCAGCTCAGCGTCCGCAACAATGGAGTCCGCCCGGAAATGGGTCAGGTAGTCCGCCTGGGCGGCGGCGTCACCGCGCAGGGCCAGCGTCTGCCGGTCCGCAGGGGTGGACAGCCCGGTGCCGCGCTGGTCCAGCATCAGGATGCGGAAGTGCTTCGAGGCGGCCTTGGTCCAGCCGCCGAACTGCAGCAGCCGGCTGCCCTTGCCTCCGGGTCCGCCCTGCAGGTACAGCAGCCACGGCAGTTCCCGCACCCGGGCAGCAGGGAGGGCCGCATCGGAGTACTCACGGGCGAAGACGGTGATGCTTTCCCCGTCCGGTGCCGCGTGGTCCAGGGGAACGGTGAACCGGTGGTCGGTGACGTTCATGCCACGCACCGTGTAGGGGGCCGACGCAGTGTGGGGAACGGGGATACGCGGGACCGGGGCGCTCATGCTGCCCCTCCTGAAACCACGGGGCTGCCGAAGGAGGACAGCGCGTCGCCGGTCAGCCGGAACGTGGTCCACTCATCCTGCGGAACCGCACCCAGGGACTTGTAGAACCGGATGGAGGGTTCGTTCCAGTTCAGCACGCACCATTCCACCCGGGCGTAGCCGCGCTCGACGGCGATCCCGGCCAGGGTGCGCAGCAGCGCCTTGCCCATGCCCTTGCCGCGCGCTTCGGGCCGGACGTACAGGTCCTCGAGGTAGATGCCGTGCACACCTTCCCAGGTGGAGTAGTTCAGGAACCACAGGGCGAAGCCCTGGACCTGTCCCTGCTCCACTGCCACATGCGCGAAAATGGCCGGATGCGGGCCGAAGAGGTTCTCCTCGAGGGCCTCCACCGTGTTCTTCACGGCGTGCGGCTCCTTTTCGTAGATCGCCAGATCATGGATGAGTTCCAGGATGACGGGGACATCTTCTTTGCGCGCGGGACGGATCTGCATGGGATCCAGCCTAATCCAGCCGTCCGGCGGTGATCACCTTGATGACGGGGCTGCCGGCTTCGTCTGAGGCGGCCAGGTCCACTTCCGCGGTGATGCCCCAGTCCAGGTGGTTGGCAGGATCCTTAAAGATCTGCCGGACCTCCCACTTGCCGGGAACTTCCTTGATGATCAGCAGGTTCGGGCCGCGGCCGTCGGGGCCGTCATCGATGTCCTCGTGTTCCTCGAAGTAGGCGTCCAGCACGTCCGCCCAGCGGTCGGCGTCCCAGCCGGCGTCGCCGTCGAGCTCGCCCAGCGCGCGGTCATCCTCGTCCGCGAAAAGCTTGACGCGGGAGAACATCTCGTTGCGGACCATCACCCGGAAGGCCCGGACGTTGGCGGTCAGCCGGTCCGGCACGGGCGGCAGCACGGGTTCGCTGCTGGCGTCGGGGTTGACTCCGGAGGTGAGTTCCTCCCATTCGTCCAGCAGCGACGAGTCGGTCTGGCGGACCAGCTCGCCGAGCCACTCGATGATGTCCTCCAGGTCTTCGCGGAGCCGCTCCGGGGGCACCGTGTGCAGCAGCGCCTTGTAGGTGTCGGAGAGGTAGCGCAGCAGCACGCCCTCCGAGCGCGCGAGCGAGTAGAACTGCACGTACTCGCCGAAGCTCATGGCCCGCTCATACATGTCCCGGACAATCGACTTGGGGCTGAGCTCGAACTCGCCCAGCCAGGGAGCACCGGAGCGGTATACCTCGAAGGACTGCTCCAGGAGTTCCGCCAGCGGCTGGGGATAGGTGACCTCTTCGAGCAGCGCCATCCGCTCGTCATACTCGATGCCCTGGGACTTCATGGCCGCGATCGCTTCGCCGCGGGCCTTTTTCTCCTGGGCGGAGAGCACCTGGCGCGGCTTTTCCATAATCGCCTCGATCACCGAGACCACATCCAGGGCGTAGGACGGGCTCTCCGGATCCAGGATTTCCAGTGATGCCATGGCAAACGGGGACAGCGGCTGGTTTAGGGCAAAGTTGGGCTGCAGGTGCACCTTCAGCCGGACGGTGCGGCCGTCGGCGTCGGGTTCGGGCAGCACCTCCACAATGCCCGCGGTTTTCAGTTCGCGGTAGATGCTCAGGGCCTTCTTCATCAGCGCCAGCTGGGAGGACCGCGTCTCGTGGTTGTTGGTGAGCAGTTTCTTGGCTGCGGTGAACGGGTCACCCGGGCGCTCCAGCAGGTTCAGCAGCATGGAGTGGGTGATGTTAAAGCTGGAGGTGAGCGGCTCCGGGGTGCCGTCCACGAGCTTCTCGAAGCTGGGTTTGCCCCAGGACACAAAACCGGCCTGCGGTTTCTTCTTCACCACCTGGCGCAGCTTCTTCTGGTCGTCACCGAACTTCGCCTGCGCCTTGGCCATGGCCTTGGCGTTTTCGATCACGTGTTCCGGTGCCTGCACCACCACGGTGCCGGCGGTGTCATAACCCGCCCGGCCGGCGCGTCCGGCAATCTGGTGGAATTCGCGGACCTTCAGCGGCCGGGTGCGGGTGCCGTCGTACTTGGACAGGGCAGTGATCAGCACCGTGCGGATGGGCACGTTAATCCCCACGCCCAGGGTGTCGGTGCCGCAGATGACCTTCAGCAGTCCGGCCTGGGCCAGCTGCTCCACCAGGCGGCGGTACTTGGGCAGCATGCCGGCGTGGTGTACGCCGATGCCGTGGCGGACCAGCCGGTTGAGGGTCTTGCCGAAGCCGGGGGCGAACCGGAACCCGGCGATCAGCTCGGCTATGCGGTCTTTCTCCTCGCGGGTGCAGACGTTGATGCTCATCAGCGCCTGGGCCCGGTCAATGGCTTCGATCTGGGAGAAGTGCACCACGTAGACGGGGACCTGTTTGGTGGCCAGCAGTTCCTCCAGGGATTCCTGGATGGGGGTTTCCACGTAGTAGTAGTGCAGCGGGATGGGCCGCTGCACGGAGGAGACCGTGACGGTGTCCCGGTTGGTGAGCTCGCTGAGTTCGTTGGCGATCCGGGTCATGTCGCCCAGAGTGGCGGACATCAGCAGGAACTGCGCCTGCGGCAGCTCCAGCAGCGGCACCTGCCAGGCCCAGCCGCGCTGCGGATCGGAGTAGAAATGGAACTCGTCCATGATGACCGTGCCCAGATCCGCGTCCGGCCCTTCACGCAGGGCAATGTTGGCCAGGATCTCCGCGGTGCAGCAGATGATCGGTGCGTCCTTGTTCACCGAGGAGTCCCCGGTGACCATGCCCACGTTCTCAGCACCGAAAATCTCGCACAGGGCGAAGAACTTCTCGGACACCAGTGCCTTGATGGGAGCGGTGTAGTAGCTGCGCTCGTCGTGGGCCATGGCGTGGAAGTGCGCGGCAATGGCCACCATGGACTTACCGGATCCGGTGGGCGTGGCCAGGATGACGTTGTTACCGGTCACCAGTTCCATCACTGCCTCGTCCTGCGCCGGGTACAGCGACATACCCCGGCTCTCAACCCATTCCAGGAAGGAGGTGTAGGTCTCGTCGGGGTCAATGGTTGCGGTGGCGGAGGGACCGGAGGGCAGCTGCTCAAGAAGTTTCATGTCTCTACCAGACTAACGGGGCCGCGCCTGTCGCGTTTTTCCTCCCTTTCCGGCGGTAGGCTCGGCCGCATGAAATGGGATCCGGAAAAGTACACACAGTTCTCCTCGCACCGCGACAGGCCCTTCTTCGACCTCACCGCCCGGATAGCGGCGTCCTCGCCCGGGCGGGTGGTGGACCTGGGCTGCGGCACCGGGGCACTGACCGCTGCGCTCGCCGCCCGCTGGCCCGGTGCGCAGGTGACCGGGGTGGATTCCTCCGCCGACATGATTGAGCAGGCCGGGGCGTTGGAGGGTGCACCTCTGAATCTGGAGTTCATCCGGTCCCGGATCGAGGACTGGGAACCGGACGCCGGTACGGACGTGGTGGTCTCCAACGCTGCCCTGCAGTGGGTTCCCGGCCACCGGGATCTGTTGCGGAAGTGGGCCAAACGGCTCGACGCCGGCGCGTGGCTGGCAGTGCAGGTGCCGGGCAACTTCACTGCCCCGTCGCATGTGCTCATGCGTGACCTGGCGGCGAGCGCCCGCTGGGCACCGAAGCTGGAGGGGGTGCTGCGCCATGCGGACGCCGTCGCCGCGCCCGACGAGTATCTGGCTCTCCTGGTTGAAGCGGGGATGGACGCCGATGTCTGGGAGACCAGTTACCAGCAGGTTCTCCCCGGGGAGGACCCGGTACTTGAATGGGTCCGCGGCACGGCGCTGCGCCCGGTGATTGCTGCCCTGACGGCAGAGGAGCTCTCCCGGTTTGAGGCCGAATACGCGGCTCTGCTGCGCAGTGCCTACCCGCAGCACGGCTGGGGAACCGTCTTTCCGTTCCGCCGCATTTTTATGGTGGCAAGGAAAACGGCGTAGGTCAGGCTTCGGGCGGCAGGCGCCGGCGCGGCCCGGAGGGATCCGCGCTGTTTGCGATGGTCCCGGTGCGTGCGGCTTTCATCAGCGGGGTGTTCAGGGTATCGATCTGGGCGCTCGCATGCGCCCGGGTTCCCGCGCCGCCGCGTTCGTACAGCCGGGCGAAGTACAGGGCGGCACCGAAACCGGTCAGGAAGAAGCCGGCCACAATTGCTTCCGGGTTCAGTGACGGCAGCTGGCCGGCCGCGGCCAGCACGGCCAGGATGGCAATCATGGCGATAATCGCCGCCACGTTGGCAACGGAGACTACAAACGCGGTGTCCCGCAGCACCACCAGGAGAACGGTAATGATTCCCAGCAGCAGCACGCTTATGTAGGGGTGGCCGTTGCGTGTGTGCCGGCCCAGTGCCGGGGGAACATCCCCGCGGGCCACCATGCGCAGCATGATCTCCGAGGCGCCCAGCACATTGGCGTTGGCTCCCGAGAACGTGGACAGGCAGGCCGCAAACGCCACCAGGACGCCACCCCAGGCCCCCATGACCGTCTCGGCAGCCTGGGATACGCCGGTGGCGGTGAACCTGGTGATCCCGCTGGCTGTCATGGCCAGGACAGTGCCGAGGTAGACGAGACCGGAAACCAGGATGGTCAGCATGATGGCGCGCGGAACTGTTTTGCGCGGATTCTTCACCGATCCGGCCATGTTGGTGATGACGTTGAAGCCGGTGTAGGCAGTGAACAGCAGTGCGGCGGCGGAAAAGATCCCCCCGGTGCCGGAAGGCAGCGGCCGGTCAAGGTCATCGGGCCGGAGTTCGGTGAGGCCCCAAACGGAGAACAGCACCAGCAGCCCCAGTTTGATGCCAACAATCCAGGTCTCCGCCCGGGCGACGAGCGACGTCGGGCCGAGGTTCAGTGCGGTGACCAGTACGGTGGTGGCGAGCGCCACCGTGAGGGTGCCGGCCGCGGGCAGGAAGTATTCGCTGAAGTAGTCGCCGAAGGAGACCACCAGGTAGGCGATGATGGTGGCCCCGTTGAGGTAAAAGGCCCACATCACAATGAACCGCCAGAAGGGGCCGAGGATGGTGCCCACGGGGGCGTAGCCGGATTCGCCGTCGCCGGCCCTGGTGGAAACCACGATGAAGGACAGTGCACACAGGAACATCACGATGCCCGCGAGGATGTAGCTGACGGCGGCGGCCGGTCCGGCCAGGTTGACCGCCGTGCCGGAAAGGGTGAATACCCCTCCGCCCACCGTGGTGCCAACCCCGAACGCTACGCAGGCTACGAGGCCAATCTGCCCCGGGGCCCGGGGCGTCCGGGACTTTGGCGACGCTGGTTCGGCCACTGCTGCGCTCCATCACTCGGTCCGGCAGGCCCCTTTGGAGCGTACGGCCGGCCGCGAAGCAGGGTCAACGGGGAGCGTGGGTTGTGCGCCTTTACCAGCCGCGTTCCTTCCATTCGGCCAGGTGCGGCCGTTCGGCCCCCAGAGTGGTGCCGGCGCCGTGGCCGGGGTGCACCACGGTGTCATCCGGAAGGTATTCGAATATACGTTCGAATACGTCGCGGTACAGGGACGCGAAGCGTTCCGGGTCCTTCTGCGTGTTGCCCAGGCCGCCGGGGAACAGGGAGTCACCGGTAAAGAGGTGGGCCGGCGCGTCCGGCTCCCGGTAGAGCAGGGCCACGGATCCGGGGGTATGCCCGCGCAGTTTGAGTGCTTCAAGTTCGGCGCCGCCAAAGGGCACCCTGTCGCCGTGTTCAAGTGCCAGGACGGTGGGTACTTCGATGTCCCCGATGTCCTCCGTCCCGGCGGCAGTACGCGCTCCGGTGGCAGCCGCCGTTTCGGCGAGCGCACGGACATGGTCCCAGTGGCTGTGCGTAGTGATCACCAGTTCAAGCTTCGCCGGCACCCGGGCATCGGCGGCCCCTTCGGCCAGCAGGCGCTGGATGGCGGCGAAATCATCAGCGGCATCAATAAGGACCTGGGCGCCGGTGTCCTTGTCGGTGAGCACATAAACGTTGTTGTCCATGGTGCCCACGGACGCGCTCCGGATGGTGATGTTCTGCAGATTCTCCATCGGCCCAGTCTAGCGAGGCCGTTCCCGCACGTGCTTGCGCAGGGCTATTGTCTGCACCCGCAGACGGGCGTAGGTTGCAAGGATGCTCCTGAGGCTGGTCCGGCAGTACCTCGCTCCCTACAAAGGCACCGTAGCCGCCGTCGTTGCGCTGCAGCTGCTGCAGACTGTGGCAACGCTGTACCTGCCTACCCTGAACGCCGACATCATTGACCGCGGCGTCGTCACCGGGGATACCGGCGTCATCATGGAGGTGGGCGGCTGGATGCTCGCCGTCACGGCGGGCCAGATTCTCTGTTCCATCGCTGCCACGTTCCTCGCCGCGCGGGTGGCGATGAGCACGGGCCGCAATATCCGTTCCGAGCTGTTCACCAACGTGGAAACCTTTTCCTCCCGCGAAGTGGGCCTGTTCGGGCCGCCGTCACTGATTACCCGGACCACCAATGACGTGCAGCAGGTCCAGATGACGCTGCTGATGACGTTCACCATGATGGTCTCGGCGCCCATCATGGGCATTGGCGGGGTGCTGCTGGCCCTGAACCAGGACATACCGCTCTCCGGGATCCTGCTGCTGATCCTGCCGGTGCTGTTCGTTGTGATCGGTTTGGTCCTGCGGCGCCTGATCCCGCTTTTCCGGCGGGCGCAGCGGCAGATCGACCGGGTGAACTCCGTATTGCGGGAGCAGATCATGGGGATCGCCGTTATCCGGGCCTTCATCCGCGAGCGCTCAGAGGAACAGCGGTTCGATTCGGCCAACGCCGACCTGACCGGCACCCAGTTGCGGATCAGCCAGCTGCTGGCGCTGCTGTTCCCGGCAGCCATGTTGGTGGCCAACCTCGCCACCGTTGCCGTGATCTGGTTCGGCGCGTTCCGGATTGAGGCCGGGCAAATGCAGATCGGCGCCCTGACGGCCTTTATCGCCTACATCATCCAAATCCTCATGGCCGTGATGATGTCCATGTTCCTGATCATGATGCTGCCCCGCGCTGCAGTCTGTGCCGAGCGCATTTACGAGGTGCTGGATACCCGCACCAGCGTCACGGACACCCCGGACGCGGCGGAACTGGAGTACGACGGCGGCCGGCTCACCTTCACCGACGTCGGCTACAGCTATCCGGGGGCGGAGGGCCCGGTGCTGCACAGCATCAGCTTCGAGGCGCTGCCGGGGGAGACCACAGCCATCATCGGCTCCACCGGGGCCGGGAAAACCACCCTGCTGAATCTGGTGCCGCGCCTGCTTGATGCAACTTCCGGCACCGTCAGCGTGGACGGCCAGGATCTTGCCGGTGTCACCCTCGCCTCCCTGCGGCACGGGATCGGCCTGGTGCCGCAGCGGGCCTACCTGTTCAGCGGCACCATTGCCTCCAACCTGCGCTTCGGACGTCCGGAGGCAACGGACGCGGAACTGTGGGAAGCGCTGGAGACCGCCCAGGCCGCAGACTTCGTCCGGGCCGGGGACGGCGGGCTGGACCATCCGGTGGAACAGGGCGGTGCCAATTTCTCCGGGGGACAGCGCCAGCGCCTGGCCATTGCCCGTGCCCTGGTGGTGCGGCCCTCGATCTACCTCTTCGATGACAGTTTCTCCGCCCTGGACTTTGCCACCGACGCGCGGCTGCGCAGCGCCCTGAAACCGCAGACCCGGAACGCCACCGTGGTGGTGGTGGCCCAGCGGGTCAACACCATCACCGACGCTGCCCGGATAGTGGTCCTGGAGGAGGGACGGGTCGTAGGGCAGGGAACCCACACCGAGCTGATGGAGTCCTCCCCGACGTACCGGGAAATCGTCGCCTCCCAGCTCACGGCCGAGGAGGTCGCGTGAGCGGGCACGGGGCGGGCATGCGAGGACGCCCGGGAGCCCCGGCAACGGCGAAACCCGAGAACTTTGCCGCCAGTGTCCGGCGCATCCTGGTCCTGATGGCACCGGACCGGCTCCGCGTGGCCGCCGTGATGCTGGCCGCCGTCGTCTCGGTGGCGCTCGCGGTCAGTGCCCCGCGAATCCTGGGGGAAGCCACCAACGTCATCTTCGACGGCTTCATCGGGAACAGCCTGCCGGCGGGAATGTCCAAGGATGCCCAGGTGGAGGCCCTGCGGGCCTCGGGGGAGCGGGAACTGGCTGACATGCTCGCCGCCATGGACGTGGTGCCCGGGCAGGGGCTGGACTTCGGCCGGCTGGGCGGGATCCTGCTGGGCGTCCTGGCGATCTACCTGGCGGCCTTCGTCTTCGGCTGGTTCCAGGCCCGGCTCACGGCCCGTATTGTCCAGAACGCCATGTACCGGCTGCGGCGCGACGTGGACGGCAAGCTGTTCCGCCTGCCCATGTCCCACTTCCAGCAGCAGTCGCGCGGAGATGTCCTGAGCCGGGTCACCAATGACATCGACAACCTGGCCCAGACCCTCTCGCAGAGCCTCACCCAGATAGTCACTTCCGTGCTGACCATCATTGGTGTCCTGGCGATGATGCTCTCCATTTCCCCGCTGCTGGCGCTGATCGCCGTGGTCACGGTTCCGGTCTCCGCCCTGGTGACGGTACTCATTGCCCGGCGCTCGCAGGCGGAGTTCAAAACGCAGTGGAAATCCACCGGTGAGGTGAACGGCTATATCGAGGAAATGTTCACCGGCCAGGACGTGGTGAAGGCCTTCGGGCAACAGGAACGGGTGATTGAAGGATTCGCGCCGGCCAATGACCGTCTGTTCCGGTCAGCATTTCGGGCACAGTTCGTTTCCGGCATCATCATGCCGGCGATGATGTTCATCTCGAACCTGAACTACGTGGCAGTGGCCGTGGTGGGCGGGCTGCAGGTGGCCGGCGGGCAGCTGTCCATCGGCGGGGTCCAGGCCTTTGTGCAGTACAGCCGGCAGTTCAGCCAGCCCCTTGGCCAGCTGGGCGGGCTGATCAACATGCTCCAGTCCGGCGTCGCCTCGGCCGAACGCGTGTTCGCGCTGCTGGATGCGCGGGAACAGGAACCGGATCCGGCGCACCCGGAACATCTGGACAAGGTGCGCGGACGGGTGGCCTTCGAAGACGTGTCCTTCAGCTACAGTCCTGAAGCGCCGCTCATCAAGGATCTTTCCTTTGTCGCCGAACCGGGGCAGACGGTGGCGATTGTCGGTCCTACCGGTGCCGGCAAAACCACCCTCGTGAACCTGCTGATGCGCTTCTATGACGTTGATGCCGGACGCATCACCATTGACGGCGTGGACATTGCCCGGCTGAGCCGCGAAGAGCTGCGCAGCCGGATCGGCATGGTGCTGCAGGACGCCTGGCTCTTTGAGGGCACCGTCCGCGAAAACCTGGCCTACGGCGCCCCCGGGGCCACGGACGAGCAGATCCATGCCGCTGCACTGGCTACGCACGTGGACCACTTTGTCCGCTCCCTGCCGGAAGGCTATGACACCGTGCTGGGCTATGACGGCGGATCCCTGAGCCAGGGCCAGCGGCAGCTGCTGACAATCGCCCGCGCCTGGCTCTCCGACCCGGCCATCCTGGTGCTGGATGAGGCAACCAGCTCCGTGGACACCCGCACCGAGGTGGCCATCCGGATGGCAATGAATGCCCTCCGTCAGGACCGGACCAGCTTCGTGATTGCGCACCGGCTCTCCACCATCCGCGACGCGGACGTCATCCTGGTGGTGCGCAACGGAGAGATTGTGGAGCAGGGTGTCCATGACGCGCTGCTCGCTGCCGAGGGCTTCTATGCCGAGCTGTACCGCTCCCAGTTCGCCGGACCTGCAGTGGAATCGGCCGGGGGTGCTGAGGCGGCCGCTGCGCCGTCCACACCGGACGGGCACTAGCATGGCATCATGACTCCCGCGCCCGGCACCGGCCCTGAATCGCCCTCCACCGTCACCGATCCCGGTGTCCTGCCCTGGGTTCGGATCGACGCTGCAAGCTCGGTCCCCCCGTACGAGCAGTTGCGCCTGCAGATCCTGGACGCCGTTAACGAGGGCCGGCTCGCCGTGGGCACCCGGCTGCCGCCGGTCCGCGCGCTGGCAGGCCACCTTGGGCTTGCGGTCAACACGGTGGCGCGGGCCTACCGGGAGCTGGAACAGGCCCAGGTGGTCACCACCCGCTCCCGGGCGGGAACAGTGGTGGCCGCCGCCGGTGACGCCGGCCGCAGCCGGGTAGCCGAGGCCGCCCGGGTGTTTGCCGACGCGGCCCGCGCCAACGGCATTCCCGCGGACGACGCCGTCGCGCTGGTGCGCGCCGCCCTGCAGTAAGGCTGCTGCTCTTCGCCTGCGGCGAAACTCGGCTGCTCGAATACGTTTTCGAATCGGTGTTTGAACTAGAGTGGAAAACGTGCCTAAATCGACTCTCACGACGGCGGACACTGTGTTTGCGCCGCATACTGCCAATGATCTGTCCCGACTGGTAGTGAAGGGGGCGCGCGAGCACAACCTCCGGAACGTTGACCTGGATCTGCCCCGGGACGCCATGATCGTGTTCACCGGCCTGTCCGGCTCCGGAAAGTCGTCGCTGGCCTTCGACACCATCTTTGCGGAAGGACAGCGCCGCTACGTCGAATCGCTTTCCGCCTACGCCCGCATGTTCCTGGGCCAGGTGGACAAGCCCGACGTCGACTTCATCGAAGGCCTCTCGCCTGCGGTCTCGATTGACCAGAAGTCCACATCGAAGAACCCGCGTTCCACCGTGGGTACCATCACCGAGATCCATGACTACATGCGCCTGCTCTGGGCACGCGTGGGACGCCCGTTCTGCCCCGTCTGCGGCGAGCCGGTCAGCCGGCAGACCCCGCAGGCCATTGTGGACCAGCTCCTGGAGCTTGAAGAAGGTACCCGCTACCAGGTCCTCGCCCCGGTGGTCCGCGGCCGCAAGGGCGAATTTGTGGACCTGTTCAAGGAACTTGCCGCCAAGGGCTACTCCCGTGCCCGGGTGGACGGCAAGCAGATCCAGCTCTCCGACCCGCCCAAGCTCGGCAAGCAGATCAAGCACAACATCGAAGTGGTGGTGGACCGCCTCGTAGCCAAGGACGGCATCCGGCAGCGGCTCACCGACTCGGTGGAAACCGGCCTGGCCCTGGCCGATGGCCGGATAGTGGTCGACTTCGTGGACCTGCCCGAGGACAGTGAGGACCGCACCCGGGCCTTCTCCGAAAACCTGGCCTGCCCGAACGAGCACCCGCTGGCCATTGACGAGATTGAGCCGCGCTCCTTCTCCTTCAACAACCCCTTCGGTGCCTGCCCGGTCTGCACCGGCATCGGCTCCAAGCTGGAGGTGGATGAGGACCTGATCATTCCGGACCCGTCCAAGTCCCTGGCCGAAGGCGCCATCGCTCCCTGGTCACTGGGCGCCGCCACCACCGAATACTGGAACCGGCTGCTTGAAGGCCTGGCCAAGGACATGGGCTTTTCCATGGACACCCCGTGGAAGAAGCTGTCCGCCAAGGCGCGCGAGGCAGTCCTCAACGGCAAGGACCACAAGGTGGTGGTCCAGTACCGGAACCGCTTCGGCCGCGAACGCAAGTACAGCACCGGCTTCGAAGGCGTCATCCAGTACATCCACCGCAAGCACCTGGAAACCGAATCGGACCATGCCCGGGACCGGTACGAGGAGTACATGCGCGAAATCGCCTGCCCCGAGTGCGGGGGAGCGCGGCTGAACCCTGCCTCCCTCTCCGTGCTGATCAACGGCCGCAACATTGCCGAGATCAGCGCCCTACCGCTCCGTGAGGCCGCCGAGTTCCTGGGCAGCCTGACCCTCACCGGACGGGAAGCACAGATCGCCAGCAACGTACTCAAGGAGATCCAGGCGCGGCTGACGTTCCTGCTCGACGTCGGACTCGAATACCTGAGCCTGAACCGGCCGGCGGCCACCCTCTCCGGCGGCGAGGCACAGCGCATCCGCCTGGCCACCCAGATCGGTTCCGGCCTGGTGGGCGTGCTGTACGTGCTCGACGAGCCGTCCATCGGCCTGCACCAGAAGGACAACCGGCGGCTGATCGAAACCCTGACCCGGCTGCGCAGCCTGGGCAACACCCTGATTGTGGTGGAGCACGACGAAGACACCATCCATGAAGCGGACTGGATTGTTGACGTCGGACCCGGTGCCGGTGAGCGCGGCGGCGAGATTGTGCACTCCGGTCCGTTGGCTGAGCTGCTCACCAACGAACGCTCCATTACCGGTGCCTACCTTTCCGGCCGGAAGAAGATTGAGATCCCGGCCAAACGGCGCAAGGTGGACAAGTCCCGCCAGCTGAAGATCGTGGGCGCGCGGGAAAACAACCTGCAGAACCTGAACGTGGACATTCCGCTGGGCGTGTTCACGGCGGTGACCGGTGTCAGCGGCTCGGGCAAGTCCACGCTGATCAACGACATCCTCTACAAGACCATGGCGAACAAGCTCAACGGCGCCAAGCATGTGGCCGGCCGGCACACCCGGGTGGAGGGCCTGGAGCAGCTGGACAAGGTCATCCACGTGGACCAGAGCCCCATCGGCCGCACGCCGCGTTCCAACCCGGCCACCTACACCGGCGTCTGGGACCACATCCGCAAGCTTTTCGCGGAGACCAATGAGGCGAAGGTGCGCGGCTACCTGCCGGGCCGGTTCTCCTTCAACGTCAAGGGCGGGCGCTGCGAAGCCTGCCACGGCGACGGCACGCTCAAGATCGAGATGAACTTCCTGCCGGACGTGTACGTGCCCTGCGAGGTGTGCCACGGCGCCCGGTTCAACCGGGAAACCATGGAAGTCCACTACAAGGGCAAGAACATTGCCGAGGTGCTGGACATGCCGATCGAGGAAGCAGCGGAGTTCTTCGCAGCGTTCGGTCCCATCTCCCGGCACCTGAACACGCTGGTGGACGTGGGCCTGGGCTACGTCCGGCTCGGCCAGCCGGCCACCACGCTCTCCGGCGGCGAGGCGCAGCGCGTGAAACTGGCGAGCGAGCTGCAGAAGCGCTCCAACGGCCGCAGCATCTACGTCCTGGACGAGCCGACCACCGGCCTGCACTTCGAGGACGTCCGCAAGCTGCTGGAAGTGCTGCAGGGTCTGGTGGACAAGGGCAACACCGTGATCACCATTGAGCACAACCTCGACGTGATCAAGAGCGCGGACTGGATCATTGACCTGGGTCCCGACGGCGGCAACGGCGGCGGCAGGGTCGTGGCCTCCGGCACCCCGGAGAAGGTGGCCAAGGTGGAGGGCAGCCACACGGCCACGTTCCTCGCGGAGATCCTCAACCCGTAGCCGTTCTGCGGCAGGGCGCCATGATGCCCCCGGGCGGTCCGTTTCGGCGGACTGTCCGGGGGCATTCCCGTCTTCCGGACCGCGTGATGTTTGGCCCGGCCATGCCGTGTTGCCCGGGCACGGCGCGACGCTGCCACAGACACTTCTGCGGAATATAACCGCCGCCGACATATTCCATTATTGGTATACCTTTTTCCCTTAGTCCTTCCCTGTATGCCAAACTTGGGCCGTGACTTCT
Source organism: Arthrobacter sp. Y3225209 (assembly GCF_059090685.1). Taxonomy (NCBI): domain Bacteria; kingdom Bacillati; phylum Actinomycetota; class Actinomycetes; order Micrococcales; family Micrococcaceae; genus Arthrobacter; species Arthrobacter sp. Y3225209. The sequence goes on along the minus strand of NZ_JBNHFW010000004.1, from coordinate 48,888 downwards.
CCCCGGCTCTTGGTGCTCTTTGATCTCGATGGAACGCTGGTTGACCCCAACGGCGCCATCACCGGCGGTATCAGTGCCGCCCTGTCCGCCTGCGGCCTTCCGGTTCCGGCTGACGCGGACCTGCAGCGGATGGTGGGCCCCGCCCTCGTGACCTCCCTGCGGGATATCGCAGGCGTACCGGAAAGCCGGGTCGAAGAGGTTATCCGGCAATACCGCACCGGCTACCGGTCCGCCGGGATGGCACAGAGCCGTCCCTACCCGGGGATCCGCGACGCCGTCGAGCGGCTGGGCGCCCTGCACACGGTGGCCGTTGCCACCCAGAAGCCGGAGGCCCTGGCCGTGGAACTCCTCGGAGTGCAGGAGATGGGTGGACTCTTCGCCTCCGTGCACGGCTCACCGGCGGATGAACAGGCCGCCGCCGCACTGGACGGCAAGCGCAGCATTATCCGTGCGGCCCTGGAACGGCACGCCGGGAGCTACGACGCGGCCGTGATGATCGGCGACAGGCGCCACGACGTCGAGGGTGCACACGCCAACGGACTGGACTGCATCGGTGTGTCCTGGGGCTTCGCAGCCCCGGGCGAACTGGACGGAGCCGGCGCCGCCGTTGTGGTGGATACCGCCGCGGAACTGGTGGATGCGGTACTGCGCTCCGCTGAGAACGGACCGGCGCTCCATGGCGCTCTATAACCTCACGCGGACCAGTATCCGCGGCCTTGTGGGCGGCCTGTGCCGGCCCACCATCACCGGACTGGAGAACGTACCGTCCAGCGGACCCTTCATTGTGGCCTGCAACCATCTCTCCTTCCTGGACAGCGTCCTGGTGCAGGCGCTGCTGCCGCGGCGGGTCGGGTTCTTCGCGAAGGCCGAGTACTTCACCGGCACGGGCCTCAAGGGCTACGCCATGAAGAGCTTCTTTGAAGGCGTGGGGTCCATCCCGGTGCAGCGTGACCAGCAGGCCGCCAGTGTGGCAGCCCTCCGGACCCTGCTGGACATCCTCGAGGACGGCGGAGGGGTAGGCATCTACCCCGAGGGCACCCGCTCACGGGACGGGCTGCTCTACCGCGGCCGGACCGGCGTCGGCTGGCTGGCACTGACCTCCGGTGCCCCCGTGGTTCCGGTGGGCCTGATCGGCACGGAGAACCTGCAGCCGGCGGGCAAAAAGACCGTGAAGCCGGGGCACTTCACCCTGAGGGTCGGTGCGCCGCTGTACTTCCAGAAGACCGGACCCGAACATGCCCTTCCGGCGCGCCGGCAGGCCACGGACCGGGTCATGGACGCCATCGCCGAACTCACCGGCCAGGAGCGCGCGGAGAGTTACAACCGCAACCGGCCCGAGGGGTAGCCCGCGGGGTTCAGCGTCCCGCGAAACGCCGGCCGTACGTCGGGGACGCCGCGGAGGCGAACGTAGGATGGAACAGTGGCAGATCCAGCAACCTACCGGCCAAAAACAGGGGAGATCCCCACGGCCCCGGGCGTTTACCGTTTCCGGGATGAACACGGCCGGATCATCTACGTGGGCAAGGCCAAGAACCTCCGCTCCCGACTGAACTCCTACTTCGCCAATCCGCGCGGCCTGATGCCCAAAACCAGGGCCATGGTGCACACTGCCGCCGGCGTGGAGTGGACCGTGGTGGGAACCGAGCTGGAAGCACTGCAGCTTGAATACACGTGGATCAAGGAATTCAATCCGCGGTTCAACATCATGTTCCGGGACGACAAGTCCTACCCCTACCTGGCCGTGACCATGGGGGAGAAGTACCCCCGCGCCCAGGTGATGCGCGGCGACCGGCGCAAGGACACCCGCTATTTCGGGCCCTTCTACCCGGCCAAAGCCATCCGGGAAACCCTGGACACGCTGCTCCGCGTCTTTCCGGTGCGCACCTGCAGCAGCGGCGTTTTCAAGCGCGCCGAACGCACCGGCCGGCCCTGCCTGCTCGGCTACATCGACAAGTGCGCCGCCCCCTGCGTGGGGAGGATCAGCCCCGAAGACCACCGCCAGCTCGCCGCCGAGCTGTGCGATTTCATGGCAGGGGAGGGCAAACGGTTCATCTCCAGCCTGGAAAAGGAGATGCAGGCCGCGGTGTCCGAACTGGACTATGAGACCGCGGCCCGTCTCCGCGACGACATTTCCGCACTGCGTAAAGTGTTCGAGCGCAACAACGTAGTGCTCAGCGAAGACACTGACGCGGACATTTTCGCCCTCGAAGAGGATGAGCTGGAGGCCTCAGCCCAGGTCTTCCACGTCCGCGGCGGGCGCATCCGCGGACAGCGCGGCTGGGTGGTGGAAAAGGTGGAGGACAACGACACCGCGGATCTGGTGGAGCACCTGATCCAGCAGGTCTACGGCGAGGCGAATTCCACGGACCGCATTCCGCGCCAGGTCCTGGTCCCGGTGCTTCCCCCCAATGCCGAGGAACTGGCCGAGTGGCTGCACGGCCTGCGGGGCGCGCGGGTGGACATCCGGGTGCCCATGCGCGGCGACAAAAAAGCGCTCATGGAAACCGTGGCCCGCAACGCCTCCGATGCCCTCCGGCTGCACAAGAGCCGCCGGGCGGGCGACATCACCACGCGCTCTGCCGCCCTGCAGGAGCTCCAGGAGGCCCTGGACTTGGACGCGGCTCCGCTGCGGATCGAATGCTATGACATCTCCCACGTCTCCGGCACCAATGTAGTGGCCTCCATGGTGGTGGCCGAAGACGGCCTGCCCAAGAAATCCGACTATCGGAAGTTCTCCATCACCGGAGAAGCCGCACGTGATGACACTGCCTCCATGTATGACGTCATTTCGCGGCGCTTCCGCAACTACCTGGCTGAAAACGCGGATCCGGCAGCTGATCCGGATGCCCCGCAGGAACTGCCGGCAGAGCGTCTCGACGACGGCGCAACCGACGTGCAGCCGCTCACGGATACCCTGACCCCGGCGCCGCGCACCAAGTTCGCCTATCCGCCGAACCTGGTGGTGGTCGACGGCGGCCAGCCCCAGGTTGCCGCGGCCTCCAGGGCACTGGCGGACCTGGGCATCACCGACGTGCAGGTGGTTGGTCTGGCGAAACGCCTCGAGGAGGTCTGGGTCCCGGACAGCGATTTCCCGGTGATCCTGCCCCGCGCCTCCGAAGCACTGTTCCTGCTGCAGCGTATCCGCGACGAGGCGCACCGGTTTGCCATCACCTTCCACCGCCAGAAGCGCGGCAAGTCCATGACCGCTTCGCTCCTGGACGAGGTCCCGGGCCTGGGCCCCGCCAAGCGGCAGGCCCTGCTCAAGCACTTTGGCTCAGTGAAGAAACTCCGGGCTGCCTCCGAGGAGGAACTGCAGCAGGTTCCCGGCATCGGACCGGCCATGGCTGCTAACCTCCGCAGCCGTCTGGCCGATAGTTCCAAGGCGGAGGCGGCACCGGCAGTGAACATGTCCACCGGCGAAATCCTGGAAACTTAGCTACGCTGGGAAACCGGCGTGTCGCGGGAACGGATGATGCCTTTCCGGGCAGGGCCAGGCAGTGCAACAGGATGGGATCACACCACATGACGCAAGAGGACGGCTTGTCCATAGTCAAGCCCGAGGAATCCGAGCTGCTCGTTGTCACGGGCATGTCCGGCGCCGGACGCAGCACGGCTGCGAATGCGCTCGAGGACCACGGCTGGTACGTGGTGGAGAACCTCCCGCCGCTGATGCTGGGCACCCTCACCGAACTGGTGTCCAGGATGCCGCAGTCCATCCCCAAGCTGGCCGTCGTCATCGATGTCCGCAGCAAGGAGCTCTTCCGGGACATCCAGGAAGCCCTGCGGAACCTGCGTGCCGCGGGCGTCGCCTACCGGGTGCTCTTCCTCGACGCCGACGACGCAACCCTGGTCCGCCGGTTTGAACAGGGCCGGCGCCCGCACCCCCTTCAGGGGGACGGCAGCATCCTGGATGGCATCGCCTCCGAACGCGAGGTGCTTGCCGAGCTGCGGGACAGCTCCGACGTCGTGGTGGATACCTCCAAGCTGAACGTGCACGCGCTGGCCACCACCGTCACCGAGCTGTTTACCGAGTCCGGTCCCATTGTGCTGCGCCTGAACGTGATGAGCTTCGGCTTCAAATACGGACTGCCCGTGGACGCGAACTACGTGGCGGATGTCCGCTTCATCCCCAACCCGCACTGGGTCCCGCAGCTGCGCCCGCACACCGGGCTGGACGAGAATGTCCGGGACTATGTCCTGCAGGCCAAGGGAACCGCCGACTTCCTGGACCGCTACGTGGAAGCCCTGGAGCCGGTCATCGACGGCTACCGCCGGGAGAACAAGCACTACGCCACCATTGCCGTGGGCTGCACCGGCGGCAAGCACCGCTCCGTAGCGGTTACCGAAGAGCTGGCCAAGCGCCTGGCCCAGCTTCCACGCGTCACCGTCAGCTCCCACCACCGGGATCTGGGGCGCGAATAATGTCCTTTCTCACCGGACCGCTGCCGCTGATACCGGAGGCGAAGGGACGGGAGGAACCCGGTAAGGCCGGATCCGTTGTCGCCCTGGGCGGCGGCCACGGCCTCTCTGCGTCCCTGTCTGCCCTTCGGCTGCTCACCACCGACCTCACCGCCGTCGTCACCGTGGCCGACGACGGCGGGTCCTCGGGCCGCCTGCGCCGGGAGCTCGGTGTCCTGCCGCCCGGAGACCTCCGGATGGCGCTGGCCGCGCTCTGCGACGACACCGACTGGGGCAGGACCTGGCGTGACGTGATGCAGCACCGCTTCCGCTCCCGTCCGGGTGTGGACGGTTCACTGGACGACCATGCCCTGGGCAACCTGCTGATTGTCACCCTCTGGGAGCTGCTGGGGGATCCGGTAGCCGGACTGCAGTGGGCCGGTGCGCTGCTCGGTGCCCGCGGCCAGGTACTGCCGATGTCCACATTGCCGCTGACCATTGAAGGCGACGTGATCCGGCGGACCGCTGCCGGCACCCGGATCGAGACGGTAACCGGGCAGGCCCGCCTGGCCGCCGCCGGAACCCGCAGCAACGTCCATGAGGTCAGGCTGCTGCCGGCCGACGCACCGGCCTGCCCGGCTGCCCTGGAGGCAATCGACCTTGCCGACTGGGTCATCCTCGGCCCGGGGTCCTGGTACACCTCGGTGCTTCCGCACCTGATGCTGCCGCAGCTGCGTGATGCGCTCTGCGCCACCTCCGCCAAGCGTTGCCTGACGATGAACCTGAGCAACGAAACCACGGAAACCGCGGGCATGAGCGCCGTGGACCACCTGGCTGTGATCCGGCGTTACGCCCCGGAGTTCAAGGTGGATGCCGTCCTGGTGGATCCGTCAGTGGTAGGGGACCGGGAAGCGTTCGAAGAGGCCGTCGCCGAACTGGGCGGCCGCGCGGTCTTCGGTAAGGTGGGGGCAGCATCGGGGCGTCCGATCCATGATCCGCTCCGCCTCGCGACCGCCTTCCACGATATGTTTGGGGAGATTTAGGAGTGTTTTTGTGGCGCTGACCGCAGCAGTAAAAGAGGAACTTTCGCGCCTCGAGGTAAAAAAATCCTCAGTCCGCAAGGCTGAAGTATCGGCGATGCTGCGTTTTGCCGGGGGGCTTCACATCATCTCCGGACGCATAGTCATCGAAGCCGAAGTGGACCTTGCTTCCACCGCCCGCCGGCTCCGCTCGGCCATCGCGGAGGTCTACGGGCATGCCAGCGACATCATTGTGGTCTCCGGCGGCGGCCTGCGCCGCGGAAACCGCTACGTGGTGCGCGTAGTCAAGGACGGCGAATCCCTGGCCCGGCAAACCGGGCTGCTCGACTCCCGCGGCCGTCCCGTCCGCGGCCTGCCCTCAGTGGTGGTCAACGGCTCCGCAGCCGACGCCGAAGCCGTCTGGCGGGGCGCCTTCCTGGCACACGGGTCCCTCACCGAGCCCGGCCGTTCCTCCTCCCTGGAAGTTACCTGCCCGGGACCCGAGGCCGCCCTCGCCCTGGTCGGTTCCGCCCGCCGGATCGGCATTTCCGCCAAGGCACGCGAGGTCCGCGGAGTGGACCGCGTGGTGATCCGCGACGGCGACACCATCGCCGCCCTGCTTACCCGGATGGGCGCCCACGATGCGCTGATGGTGTGGGAGGAACGGCGGATGCGCAAGGAAGTGCGGGCCACCGCAAACCGGCTCGCCAATTTCGACGACGCGAATCTGCGCCGTTCGGCCCAGGCCGCCGTCGCTGCCGGCGCCCGTGTGGAGCGTGCCCTGGAAATCCTGGGCGAGGACGTGCCCGAGCACCTGCGCTACGCGGGGGAGCTGCGCGTGGCACACAAGCAGGCCAGCCTCGACGAACTGGGCCACCTGGCCGAACCGCCCATGACCAAGGACGCCATCGCCGGCCGGATCCGGCGGCTGCTTGCCATGGCCGACAAGAGGGCAGCTGAACTGGGGATTCCGGGTACTGAGTCCAGTGTCACGCCGGAAATGTTGGATGAATAGCGATATTGCATAGGATGGACTAAGCATGCTGCCTTTTGGCGGCACCATGAGTTTCCGGACGGGCATTCCGTCCGGATCATCGATCCGACATATCAACGGAGGATTTTCGTGAACGAATACACACTGCCGGAACTGCCGTACGACTACGCAGCCCTGGAACCCCACATCTCCGCGCGCATCATGGAACTGCACCATGACAAGCACCACGCCACTTATGTAGCAGGCGCCAACACGGCACTGGCACAGATGGCCGAAGCCCGCGAAAAGGGCGAGTTCGGCACCATGACGAAGCTCTCCAAGGATCTGGCCTTCCACCTGGGCGGCCACACCAACCACAGCATCTTCTGGAACAACATGTCCCCGGACGGCGGCGACAAGCCCGAAGGCGAACTCGCAGCGGCCATCGACGAGTTCTTCGGATCCTTCGACAAGTTCCGTGGCCAGTTCACCGCTGTGGCCAACTCCATCCAGGGCTCCGGCTGGGCCATCCTGGCCTACGAACCGCTGGGCAAGAACCTGGTCATCGAGCAGCTCTACGATCAGCAGGGCAACGTCCCCGTCGGCACCATTCCGCTGCTGATGCTGGACATGTGGGAGCACGCCTTCTACCTGGACTACGTCAACGTCAAGGCTGACTACGTCAAGGCCTTCTGGAACATTGTCAACTGGGCCGATGTCGCAGCACGCTTCGACGCTGCCCGCACCGGTGCCAAGGGCCTGATCGTCCCGGCCTAGTCCGTACCCAAACAGCACCAATGTGCTGCCGTCCCGGTCCCTACGGAGACTGTGACGCGTAAGATATTCCGTAGGTCACCGTCCTGCCCGATGCTCCGGCATCCGGGCAGGACGGAGACACGGCGCCGCGGCCGGATTTGTTCCCCAAGCGGAGGTTGTCAGGCCGCAGTCAGTCCGGTGGCTTCTTACCGAGGTCACTCAGTTCTCAATTGACCCCTTATCAAGGAGACAGAAAAGTGACTACTCGTGTTGGAATCAACGGATTCGGACGTATCGGCCGCAACTACTTCCGTGCCGCACTGGAGCAGAACGCGGACCTCGACATCGTCGCCGTCAATGACCTCACCAGCCCGGAAACCCTCGCCCACCTGCTGAAGTACGATTCCGTGACCGGCCGGCTGGGAGCCGACCTTGAAGTACGGGACGGCAACATTGTTGTTGGAGGCAAAACCATCAAGGTCCTGGCGGAACGCGACCCCGCAAACCTGCCCTGGTCGGATCTGGGCGTAGACATCGTTATTGAGTCCACCGGTTTCTTCACCAAGGCCGAAGACGCGAAGAAGCACCTGGATGCGGGCGCCAAGAAAGTGCTGATTTCCGCACCGGGCAAGGGCTCAGACATCACCATCGTGATGGGGGTCAATGATGCGGACTATGATCCCGCCACCCAGAACATTATTTCCAACGCCTCCTGTACCACCAACTGCCTCGGCCCGCTGGCCAAGGTGCTCCACGAAGCCTTCGGCATTGAACGCGGCCTGATGACCACCGTGCACGCCTACACCGCAGACCAGAACCTCCAGGACGGCCCGCACCGTGACCTGCGCCGGGCCCGTGCCGCCGCCCTGAACATTGTGCCCACCACCACCGGTGCTGCAAAGGCCATCGGGCAGGTGCTTCCCGAACTGGACGGCAAGCTGGACGGGTTCGCCCTCCGGGTTCCGGTTCCCACCGGCTCGGTGACGGACCTGACCGTGACAGTCGGCCGCGAAGCCACGGTTGAGGAGATCAACGATGTCTACAAGACGGCGGCCAACGGTCCGCTGGCGGGCATCCTGCGCTACACGGACGAGCCTATTGTCTCCTCCGACATCGTCACCGATCCGGCCTCCTGCATCTTCGATTCCGGGCTCACCCGGGTGATGGGCAACCAGGTGAAGGTTGTGGGCTGGTACGACAACGAGTGGGGCTACTCCTGCCGCCTGGTGGACCTGACGTCCCTCGTCGCCTCGAAACTTTAACCGACCGCACGCAAAGGTAGAAATGACTGTCAAAACTCTCTCCGACCTGATCAGTGACGGCGTCGAAGGCAGGTACGTCCTGGTCCGCTCGGACCTGAACGTGCCGCTGGCGGACGGCCGCGTCACCGATGACGGCCGTATCCGGGCTTCCATTCCCACGCTTCAGAAGCTCGTGGAACACGGCGCAAAAGTCATTGTCATGGCGCACCTCGGCCGCCCCAAGGGCACGCCCGACGAGAAGTATTCGCTGCGCCCCGCCGTCGAGCGGCTTGACGAACTTTCCCCGTTCGCGGTGGAGTTCGCCGAAGACGTGGTGGGGGACAGCGCACGGGAACTGGCAGGCTCCCTGGCCGCAGGGTCCGTGCTGGTGCTGCAGAACATCCGCTTCGACCCCCGGGAGACGTCCAAGGACGACGGCGAACGGCAGGCCCTGGCGCGGGACCTTGCGGCACTGACCGGAGATCGCGGCGCGTACGTGGATGATGCCTTCGGCGCCGTCCACCGCAAGCATGCCAGCGTCTACGACATCGCTGAGATCCTGCCCGCCTATGAAGGGGATCTGGTGCACACCGAGGTCCAGGTGCTCAAGCGCCTGACCGAAAACCCCGAAAAGCCCTATGTGGTGGTGTTGGGCGGATCGAAGGTTTCGGACAAACTCGCCGTCATTGAGAACCTGATGGACCGTGCCGACTACCTGCTGGTGGGCGGCGGCATGGTCTTCACCTTCCTGGCCGCCCAGGGCCACCAGGTGGGTGCCTCCCTGCTGGAGGCAGACCAGATCGAGAATGTTAAGGGATACCTGAGCCGTGCCAAGGAGGTCGGCTGCGAATTTGTCCTGCCGACCGACATCGTGGTGGCGGATAAGTTCGCCGCCGACGCCGATGTTGCCACCGTCCCTGCCGATGCCATGGAGTCCAGCCGTTTTGGTGCTTCGGGCATCGGCCTGGATATCGGGCCCGACTCCGCGGACGCGTTTGCCGAACACATCGGCAAGGGCCGGACCATTTTCTGGAACGGACCCATGGGTGTGTTCGAGTTCGAAGCCTTTGCCAACGGCACGCGTGCCGTTGCCCAGGCGCTCAAGGACTCCTCCGGCTTCAGCGTTGTCGGCGGCGGCGACTCCGCGGCGGCTGTCCGCAAGCTGGGCTTCTCCGAAGCGGACTTCGGGCACATTTCCACTGGCGGCGGCGCCAGCCTCGAATACCTGGAAGGCAAGGCCCTGCCGGGCCTCACCGTCCTGGATAAGTAGTTTTTCGGTGCGGGTCCGCCGCCGGGTAACCGGCGCGGGCCCGCACCTGCATGTCCCATCCCGCCCGGCCCGCACGGCCGGTGCACCGCGAGTTAGAAACCGGAGCAACCATGACAACCTCCACGAACGGGAAGTTCGACCGCACACCCCTGATCGCCGGCAACTGGAAGATGAACATGGACCACGTCCAGGGCATCACCCTGCTGCAGAAGCTGGCCTGGACGCTCAGCGACGCCCGCCACGACTTCGGACGGGTGGAGGTAGTGGTGTTCCCGCCGTTCACCGACCTCCGCAGCACCCAGACCCTGGTCCAGGGCGACAAGCTCAAGGTGGAGTACGGCGCTCAGGACCTGTCTCCGTTTGATTCCGGCGCGTACACCGGCGACGTTTCCGGTCAGTTCCTGTCCAAGCTCGGCTGCAGCTACGTCCTGGTGGGCCACAGCGAACGCCGCTCCGTCCATGGAGAAAGCGATGAGCTGCTGAACGAGAAGCTCAAGGCGGCCTACCGGCATAACCTCGTGCCCGTGCTCTGCGTCGGTGAGGGCCTTGAAGTCCGCCAGGCCGGGGACCACGTGCTTCACACCCTGGAGCAGGTCCGCAAGGATCTTTCGGGCCTCGACGCGGAGCAGGTGGCCAACCTCGTCATCGCCTACGAACCCGTATGGGCCATCGGCACCGGTGAAGTCGCAGGCCCGGAGGACGCTCAGGAAATGTGCGCTGCCATCCGCGCGGAAATCGCGGATCTGTACGACGACGCCACTGCAGCCAGGACGCGCCTGCTGTACGGCGGCTCGGTCAAGGCTGCCAATGCCGCCAGTATTCTGGGCGAGCGTGACGTAGACGGCGTGCTGGTGGGCGGCGCCAGTTTGGATGTAGGCGAGTTTGCTAATATTGTCAGGTTCGAACAACATCTGGTGACTGACTGAACTGCCGCTGAAGGGCGCCGCAGCGGCGTCCCCAATCCATGAGTCACCCGAAAGGCCGTAAGTGGAAATTCTGAAGATCATCCTGCTGGTGCTTCTTGCCATCACGAGCCTGCTGCTGACCCTGCTGATCCTGCTGCACAAGGGACGCGGCGGCGGCATGTCGGACATGTTCGGCGGCGGCATGACCAGCAGCCTCGGTTCCTCCGGCGTTGCGGAAAAGAACCTGAACCGTTTCACGGTGGGGCTTGCACTGGCCTGGGGCCTGGTCATCGTGGCCCTCGGCCTGATCCAGCGCTTCGCCGGCGAAGCCTAATAACAGACTCACCACAGGAAAGGCCCCCGGCGGTTTCGCCGGGGGCCTTTCCTGTGCTGTGGTGCCTTATTCCTCGTCGTCGTCCGTGCCGGCGTGCTCCTGCTCGGAATCGAGCAGGCGGCGGGAGAGCTGGGCTGCTGCCGCCTGGTCGATGAGCCAGCGGGTCTTGGTTCGCCCGCGGGCACCGGCTGCCGGCACCTGGATGGGTCCGGCGCCTGCCAGGGCCAGGCCCACGGCGCCGGCCTTATCGTCGCCGGCAACTCCCAGCCAGACCTCTTCAGCGGTATTGATCGTTTCCAGGGTCAGGGAGATACGTTCCGGCGGCGGCTTGGGCGCGTCCCGAACTGCCACGGTGGTTGCACCGACCGTCCGCACCCCCGGCATTTCCGGGAAGAGTGAGGCAATGTGCGCATCCGGACCGACACCGAGCAGCAGTACATCGAAGCGGGGCAGCCGCGGGTCAACCGGCTCGAAACCCTGAGCAAGCTCCTCGGCTGCGGCCGCTTCGGCCAGCTGCAGGGCATAATCCGCTGCCGCTTCTTCCACTGTCGCTACCTCGTTGGACGTGGCCACGGCATGAATGCGTTCGGCCGGAACCCCAAGGGGTGCCAGCATGGCCTGCCTGGCCTGAAGGGAGTTCAGCTCCGGATCGCCCTGCGGCAGGAACCGTTCATCGCCCCACCAGAAGTTGACGCGGGTCCAGTCCACCGCAGTCCGGGCAGGATTCGCAGTGACGGCCTCCAGCGCGGCGATCCCCACGCTTCCACCCGTGAGAACCACCGTGGCCTCGCCCCGGCGGCTTTGCACGTCAACGAGTTTGGTGATCAGACGGGCAGCAATGGCCGAGACCAGTGCCTGCGGGTCCGGGTGGATGCTGACGCCGTTGGGGGAGTGCCTCATGCGCTGGCCCCTTCCTGGGACAGGCACGCGGCCAGTCCCTCAGTGAGTACTTCTCCAAACACTTCGTCCGGGTCCAGCCGGCGCAGTTCCTCGGCGAGGCAGTCCCGCAGGGTACGCCGCGGAAGCGAAATCTGCTGTTCGGGCTGGCCGGGCTGGGTAAGGTGGGCCGTGACCTGGTCAGGGCGTGCCAGCACCACGTCTCCCTCCGGCCTGCGGAACTGCACCCGGTGGATTCCAGTGCCCGCTTCGCCTTCGATGATTTCCACCGGTACGGCCAGGGCCTTCTTCAGCCACGCGGCGAGCAGGAAAGTGCTGGCCGAATCCGAAGCACCTTCGACCACGGCGGATTGCACCGGCGACGATCCTGCGCCGTCAAGGACGGCTGCCAGCTGGACCCGCCAGTTGGTCAGCCGCGTCCAGCTCAGGTCCGTATCGCCCGCCGCATAGGTATCCGCCAGGTGCAGCAGCGCCTCCTTGGGGTTGGGCTCGGTCGCAGCGTCGGTAATCCGCCGGTGCGCTATGCACCCCAGCGGAGTCTCTGCCGGGTTCTCCGGAACGCCGTGCGGCCACCACACCACAATGGGCGCATCCGGCAGCAGCAGCGCCGAGACCAGGGACTCGCTTTCACCGGCAAGTTCCCCGTGCCCGGACAGGACAATAACCTCGGAGGCGCCGGCGTCTCCGCCGACCCTTATCTGCGCATCGAGCCGGGTGGGATCAGCGGAGCTGCCTTCGGCAAGCACGATAATCCGGCAGGGGTGTTCCCGGCTGGCTTCGTTGGCTGCAGCAATGGCCTCTTCGACGAAGTCGGGCTGCGTGTCCACCACCAGAGTCAGCACCCGGCCAAGAGTCACCACGCCGCCCTTTTCGCGCATGGCAACTATTTCCTTGGACACCTTGGACGTAGTGGTGTCCGGCAGGTCTACTATCACGGCCTTCTCCAGGTCCTTCCATCTTGGGCAAGCAGTTCGTTGGCGGAGTCGGGACCCCAGCTGCCCGGGGCATACGGCTCAGGCTGCTCATCGAGCGATGCCCAGTACTCCTCGAAGGGATCCACAATCTTCCAGGACAGCTCCACTTCCTGATGGCGGGGGAAGAGCGGCGGTTCGCCCAGCAGCACGTCCAGGATGAGCCGTTCGTAGGCTTCGGGACTGGATTCGGTGAAGGAATGGCCGTAGCCGAAGTCCATCGACACGTCGCGGACCTCCATCTGGGTCCCGGGCACCTTGGAGCCGAACCGGATGGTGGCGCCTTCGTCCGGCTGCACCCGGATCACAACCGCATTCTGGCCGAAATCGTCATCATTGTGCTCACGGAACAGCAGATTGGGGGAGCGTTTGAAGACCACGGCGATCTCCGTGACGCGGCGGCCGAGCCGCTTGCCGGCACGCAGGTAGAACGGGACACCGGCCCACCGGCGCGTGTTGATGTCCAGGCGGATGGCGGCGAAGGTTTCAGTCCTGGATTCGGGATTGAAGCCCTCCTCCTCCAGGAAACCGGTGACCTTTTCACCGCCCTGCCAGCCGCCGGTGTACTGGCCCCGTGCCGAGCTGCGGGAGAGGTCCTTGGGCAGCCGGACCGCAGCCAGGACCTTTTCCTTCTCAGCCCGCAGGTGGTCAGCGTCAAAGGAGATGGGCTCTTCCATGGCGGTGAGTGCCAGCAGCTGGAGCAGGTGGTTCTGGATGACGTCGCGGGCCGCACCCACGCCGTCGTAATAGCCGGCGCGCCCGCCGATGCCGATGTCCTCCGCCATGGTGATCTGCACGTGGTCCACGTGGTTGGCGTTCCAGATTGGTTCGAACAGCTGGTTGGCGAACCGCAGGGCCAGGATGTTCTGGACGGTTTCCTTGCCCAGGTAATGGTCGATGCGGAACACCGAGTCGGCCGGGAACACCGATTCCACCACGTTGTTCAGTTCGCGTGCGGACTTCAGGTCGTGGCCGAACGGCTTCTCGATCACCACCCGCCGCCACTTGCCCTGCGAGGTTTTCGCCAGCCCGTGTTCGGAGAGCTGTTGGCAGACCTGTTCGAAGGACTTGGGCGGGACGGAAAGGTAGAAGGCATGGTTGCCGCGCGTTCCGCGTTGGGCGTCGAGGTCTTCCAGTGTTGCCTTGAGCTGTCCGAAAGCCTCGTCGCTGTCGAAACCGCCTTCAACGAAACGGATACCTTCGGCCAGCTGCTTCCAGACGTTCTCGTTGAAGTCGGTGCGGGCGTGGGCCTGCACCGACTCCTTCACCTGCGCGGCGAACTCCTCGTGGCTCCAGGGCCGGCGGCCGAAACCGACCAGCGAAAAACTCGGCGGAAGCAGCCCGCGGTTGGCCAGGTCATAGACGGCAGGGATCAGTTTCTTCCGCGCCAGGTCTCCGGTCACCCCGAAGATTACCAGGGAGGACGGCCCGGCGATCCGGCTCAGCCGCCGGTCCCGCGGATCCCGGAGCGGGTTCCTCCTGCCGGTCTTCTCCTTTGCGGCCATTTACTTGTTACCGCCTTGAGCAGAGAGGGACCGCACGACGTTTTCGATTTCGCGGACGCCCTCCTCGCGGTTGAGCAGGTGCAGGCGCAGCACGGGGCGGCCCTGATCGGCCAGCACGGAGGCATCGCCGGCGGCCTGGGCGCTGATGAGCTCGCCGAAAGTGAAGGGCCGGTCGGGGATCGCGACGTCGGTGGCGGGACGGCCGGTGATCTGCAGGTAGACGCCTTCCGCCGGTCCGCCCTTATGGAACTGGCCGGTGGAGTGCAGGAACCGCGGTCCCCACCCGAAGGTCACCGGACGGCCGGTGGCAGCCGCGAGGTCGGCACGGATATCGGCCAGGCCAGCCTGCCGGTCGCGGTCCAGGTAGGCCTGGACACTCAGGTAGCCCTCCGGCCCCAGTTCGCCCAGCAGCGCCGTCAGTGCACCGCGCAGGGTGTTGGCCGTTCCCAGCAGGGACGCCGGGCCGCGAACCTCAACGGAACCGTCAATAAAGGCGGGTTCCGTGGGCTCCGGGGTCGCATCCAGCAGTCCGCGTGCCGCTTTTTTGGCGGCTTCCACGTCCGGCTGGTCAAACGGATTGATGTGCAGCAGGCGTCCGGCCACGGCCGTGGCAAACTCCCACAGCACCATTTGTGCGCCGAGGCTGCCCGCAACCAGCACCTGGTTTCCTTCCGGGAGTGCCTCGGAGTCCGCGGGGACAATGCGTACGGTCAGGATGTCGGCCGCGTCCGAGGTGATCTCCGGTGCGCCGGCCTCAACGACAACGGGCAGCACACCGGTCCCGAGCTTGCCCGTGGACTCGGCGATCAGCTGCTCGGCCCAGTCGGGGAAACCTGCCAGTCCGGAACCTTCGTCCACAATGACAATCTTGTTGCGCAGCGGCTCGGTACCGCCCAGCGCTGCGCCGAGCTCCAGGCCCATGTTGTCCGGAGCGTCATCGCGCAGGATCTCCACGGTCATTTCCGCGTCGTCCAGCAGGGTTTCGATGTCGGCCCCGGCCAGGCCGGAAGGCACCAGCCCGAAGGCGGTCAGCGCCGAGTAACGTCCGCCCACGTTCGGGTCGGCGTTGAAGACGGCACGGTAGCCGGCTTCCCGCGCGGCTGCATCCAGGGGTGATCCGGGATCGGTCACGACGACGATGCGGGACTTGGCGTCAATCCCGGCATCGGTAAAGGCCTGTTCGAAGACCCGGCGCTGGGAGTCCGTCTCTACGGTGGAGCCGGACTTGGAGGACACCACAATCACGGTTTCCGCCAGTCGCTCACCCAGGGCGGCTGCCACCACGTCCGGGTCGGTGGAATCCAGGACCGTCAGGTCCACTCCCGCTGTGCGGGTAATAACCTCCGGCGCCAGGGAGGAGCCGCCCATGCCGGCCAGGACCACGCGGGTCACCGACTCGGCGGCGAGCTCCTCCCGAAGCGCCGCAATCTGTCCCAGCAGCGGCCGGGAACTTTCCCCCGGGTTCAGCCAGCCCAGGCGGATCGACGCCTCAGCTTCGGCGTCAGGACCCCAGAGAGTGGGGTCCTGGGCTACCAGGCGCGACGCTACTTCGTCGCCCACGAGTTCGGGCACATGGGCATCTACTGCTGCACGTGCTGCTCCGGCTGCTTCAAAGGACAGTGTGGTCATTTTTTCCTACGCCTCTTTCGCGGTATCCAGTGCGGTCTGAACGGTTTCAAGCAGTTCGCCCCAGCTGACCACGAATTTATCGAGGCCTTCGGTTTCCAGCTGCTCCACGACGTCGTTGTAGGAGATGCCCAGCCCGTCCAGGCGGTCCAGGACGCCGTTGGACTCTTCGTACGTGCCGGCAATGGTGTTGCCGGTAACCTCGCCGTGGTCTGCGGTGGCTTCCAGGGTCTTCTCCGGCATGGTGTTCACCGTCTCCGGAGCCACGAGCCCCGTGACGTACAGGGTGTCCGGCAGGGCCGGGTCCTTGACGCCGGTGGACGCCCAGAGCGGGCGCTGCGCGTTGGCACCGGCTGCAGCCAGCACCTGCCAGCGTTCGGTCGCGAACTGTTCCTCGAAGACCTGGTAGGCCAGGCGGGCGTTGGCCAGGCCGGCCTTGCCCTTCAGGGCCGTGGCTTCGTCGGTGCCGATGCCGTCCAGGCGCTTGTCAATCTCGGCGTCCACGCGGGAGACGAAGAAGGAAGCCACGGAGTGGATGGTGGAAAGGTCGTGTCCGTTCTCCTTGGCCTGCTCAATGCCGACCATAAACGCGTTGATGACCTCGCGGTAGCGCTCCAGGGAGAAGATCAGGGTCACGTTGACGCTGATACCCGCAGCCAGCGTGGCGGAAATGGCCGGCAGCCCTTCCTTCGTGGCGGGGATCTTGATCAGCACGTTCGCGCGGCCGACCTTGTCGAAGAGTTCCTTCGCCTCGTTGATGGTGCCCTGGGTATCCCGGGACAGCCGCGGATCAACCTCAATGGAGACCCGTCCGTCAACGCCGTGGGTTGCCTCGTACACGGGAGCAAACACGTCGCAGGCCTGGATGACGTCATCGGTGGTGATTTCGAAGACGGACTTGTCGACGTCGGCACCGGAGCGGGAAAGCTGCTGCACCTGGGCGGCGTAGGACTCGCCGTTGGCCAGGGCCGCAGCGAAAATGCTCGGGTTGGTGGTCACGCCGACGACGTTCTTCTCGTCGATGAGCTTCTTCAGGGAGCCGGACACAATCCGTTCGCGGGAAAGATCGTCCAGCCAGATGGACACACCGGCTTGGGAAAGCGCGGCAGTGGGTGTGGAAGTCATGGTGGTGCTCCTTTGTGAAGGGGTTACTGCTGGTCGCCGGTCTCGGTGGACTGTGCCCCGGAAGCGGCACCGGGGGTGCCGTCGGGAGCAGAGCCGCTGCCGCCGGCGGCGGTCAGGGAATCGCGGGCAGCCTGTGCCACGGCGTCGGAGGTGATGCCGAACTCGCGGTACAGCGTCTTGTAGTCGGCCGAGGCGCCGAAGTGCTCCAGGGACACGCTGCGGCCGGCGTCGCCGATGATCTCGCGCCAGCCCATGGCAATGCCGGCCTCAACGGAAACCCGGGCACGGATGTCCTTGGGCAGTACGGA
Source organism: Arthrobacter sp. Y3225209 (assembly GCF_059090685.1). Lineage (NCBI taxonomy): Bacteria > Bacillati > Actinomycetota > Actinomycetes > Micrococcales > Micrococcaceae > Arthrobacter > Arthrobacter sp. Y3225209. The sequence continues at coordinate 31,560 of NZ_JBNHFW010000004.1, read as the reverse complement.
TTCCCGGTAGGCCTCGTCCTGCTTGTTGAACCACTCGATGCTGGGCATGGACACAACGCGTGCCGCCACGCCCTCAGCTGCCAGGACCTCGCGGGCCTCCACCGCCAGCTGCACCTCGGAGCCGGTGCCGATCAGGATCACGTCCGGCGTCACGACGGCGCCGTCGCGGACGGCCTCAGCCAGTACGTACCCGCCGCGTGCCGCGCCTTCGGCCGATGCGAACGCCTCGGCTGTGGCGCCGCCCTCGCCGCGGGCGTAGGTGGGGATGTTCTGCCGGGTGAGGACAATGCCGGCCGGGTTCTCGGTGTTCTCCAAAATGGTCCGCCAGGCAACGGCTACCTCATTGGCGTCTCCGGGACGGACGACGTCGAGTCCCGGAATGGCGCGCAGGGAAGCCAGCTGCTCCACCGGCTGGTGGGTGGGTCCGTCTTCGCCGAGCCCGATGGAGTCATGGGTCCAGACGTAGATGGAGGGAACACCCATCAGGGCGCCGAGGCGGATGGCCGGACGCTGGTAGTCGCTGAAGATCAGGAACGTTCCGGAGAAGGCCCGGGTGTTGCTGTGCATCGTGATGCCGTTGACGATCGACGCGGCAGCGTGTTCCCGGATGCCGAAGTGCAGCACCCGCCCGTACGGGTTACCGGACCAGGCGTTGGTCTGCTTGCCGGCCGGGATGAAGGAGGGAGAGCCTTCGATGGTGGTGTTGTTGGATTCGGCGAGGTCCGCCGAGCCGCCCCAGAGTTCGGGCAGTGCCGGGCCGATGGCGGAAAGAACCTTGCCGGAGGCTGCACGGGTGGACATGTCCTTGCCGGCCTCGAAGACGGGAAGGCTGTCTTCCCAGCCCTCGGGAAGTTCACCCTTCTCCAGGCGGGACAGCAGGGCAGCACCCTCGGCGTTGGCATCCTGCCAGGCCTGGAATCCTTCGTTCCACTCTTCGTGGGCCTTCGCGCCCCGGCTGACCACCTGGCGTGCGTGCTCGAGGACCTCGGGGTCGACGTCGAAGCTCTTCTCCGGGTCGAAGCCCAGGGTTTCCTTCAGCGCGGCCACTTCGTCGGCACCCAGGGCAGAGCCGTGGATCTTGCCGGTGTTCTGCTTGTTCGGTGCAGGCCAGCCGATGATGGTGCGCAGGGAGATGATGGACGGCCGGTTCGTCTCGGCCTTGGCTGCCATCAGTGCGTTGTAGAGCTCATTGACGTCTTCGACGTATTCGCCGGTCCTGGTCCAGTCCACCCGCTGGGTGTGCCAGCCGTAGGCTTCGTAGCGCTTGAGCACGTCTTCGGTGAAGGCAATGTCGGTGTCGTCTTCGATGGAGATGTGGTTCTCGTCGTAAATCACCACGAGGTTGCCCAGTTCCTGGTGGCCGGCCAGCGAGGAGGCCTCAGCCGTGACGCCTTCCTGCAGGTCGCCGTCGGAGGCAATGACCCAGATGGTGTGGTCGAACGGGCTGGTGCCCTCGGCGGCGTCGGCATCGAGCAGGCCGCGCAGGCGGCGCTGGGCAAACGCAAACCCGACAGAGGACGCGAGGCCCTGGCCGAGGGGGCCGGTGGTGATCTCCACGCCGTCGGTGTGCCGGTACTCGGGGTGCCCCGGGGTCTTGGAGCCCCAGGTGCGCAGGGACTTCAGGTCCTCGAGTTCCAGGCCGTAGCCGGAGAGGAAGAGTTCAATGTAAAGGGTCAGTGAAGTGTGCCCGGGGGAGAGGACAAAGCGGTCGCGGCCAATCCAGTGGGGATCGCTCGGATCGTGGCGCATAACCTTCTGGAACAGGAGGTACGCGGCCGGGGCCAGGCTCATGGCCGTACCCGGGTGTCCGTTGCCGACCTTTTCCACGGCGTCGGCGGCCAGGACGCGGACGGTGTCCACTGCCTTGCGGTCCGTATCCGTCCAGGTCAGTTCTTGCTCTTCCATATGTGGCACGTTTACGGGCCCCTCTCTGTGCAGATAACCGGCACCGTACAGTGCCGGACATGCCCGGAAACCCCCGCGGACAGCGGGTGTTACCGGTGCCTTTACCACTACAACCAACGTTGGAAGGAAATCGATTCCCCACCGGGGGATTCGCTGCTTCCGTTATTCGCAGCTTCACGCTGCGGAAACCTTTTTCATACTGCGGGTCGCTTTCGCAGCCGCGATACCTTATTTGGCTGCAGGAAAGGTCCGCTCCAACCTTATCCTCTGCGGGTGCTTCCTGCCTGCCTTATTGCCGCACGATGACGGGCCCGCAACGCTGCGAACGCGGCAACGGAGCCGATTTGGGCGGCGTTGACTCCCGGCCCGGACACTGTGCGGGTAGCCTGCTGTCACCCGCAAATGCGGCGGCGCCGCGCGCGTATATACGCCCCGGCGGGCTGTACTTCGATTTCTACAGCCGATAGAGGCTATGATGAGGACGGACTTTTTCGTTCCAGATTGGATACAGTGATCGCTTCGTGACTACCCAGCATGCCGAATCCCCTGTCTACTCGGGGAAGATGACGGCGGGCCGCAAGGTCCGGGCATACGTGGCGCTCACCAAACCCCGCGTCATCGAGCTCCTGCTCGTAACCACCCTGCCCACCATGATCTTTGCCCAGCAGGGATTGCCCTCGCTTGGCCTGATCCTGGTCACGATGGTTGGCGGTGCGCTGGCGGCAGGAAGTGCCGGCGCCTTTAACTGCTACATCGACCGCGACATGGACAAGTTGATGAAGCGGACCAAAAACCGTCCGCTCGTCACCGGCGAGGTCTCCCCGCGGGAGGCAATGGTCTTCGCCTGGGTGCTGGGCATTGTTTCCATTGCCATGCTGTGGTTCGGGGCCAACCCCCTCACCGGGCTGCTTGGCCTCGGCGCCATCCTGCTGTACGTGGTCTTCTACACGCTGATCCTCAAACGGCGGACCACGCAGAACATTGTCTGGGGCGGTGCAGCCGGCTGCATGCCCGTCCTTATTGCCTGGGCCGCCGTGACTGGCAAGGTCGAATGGCCGGCCATCATCCTCTTTATGATCATCTTCCTCTGGACCCCGCCGCACTACTGGCCGCTGTCCATGAAGTACGGGGAGGACTACCGCAACGCCAGCGTTCCCATGCTCGGTGCCGTGGCCGGCGCCCAGCTGGTTTCGGTCCAGGTGGTGCTCTACGCGTACGCCACCGTGGCCTGCTCGCTGCTGCTGGTACCCGTGGGCGGCGCCGGCTGGGTCTACACCGGCGCAGCTGTACTTTCCGGTGTGTGGTTTATTGCCGAGTCCCACAAGCTGCACTCCCGGGCACAGCGTGAAGACCTCAGCGACAAGTCGGCCATGAAGGTCTTCCACCTGTCGATCAGTTACCTCACCATCCTTTTCCTCGCCCTGGCCGTGGACCCCTTTGTTGGCGGTGCACTGGTCTAGGAGCGGTTTCTGCGCGCTGTACGTGCGCAGCAGCAGACTGGCAGCGGCCGGGGCCTTCGGGCTCCGGCCGCTTTTGCATGTTCGGGCTTCGTGGTCCGGGCTGCTTCGTGCGGGGCTCGCCGCGCTTTTTCGGCTGCCGGCTGCCGGCTTCGGCTCAGGGCCAAATACCCGGACACTGGCATCAATACAGCAGCAGGCGCGGCCCGGACCAGATCCTGACAGCATCCGGTGCACTGCGGGTATCCCGAACGGATAATTGCGCAGGATCAGCTGCACGGGCTTCGGTGGCACTGGTTCGGGGCGGCCTGACGCTGAGGCTGAAGCCGGAGCCGGCACTGGTTCGGGGCGGCCTGACGCTGAGGCTGAAGCCGGAGCCGGCACTGGTTCGGGGCAGCCTGGGGCTGGGGCTGAAGCCGGAGCCGGCACCGGTTCGGCACACCCTAACGCCCGGGACGGGGATAAGGATAGGGACGGGCCCGTCCCAAGACCCCTAAACGCCCCGCCGCCCGCCAGATACCGCCGCCCACCAGACCCCGGCGCACCAAAAAAGGGCCGGCCTCCGCAGTCCAATGCGGGGGCCGGCCCTTTCAACGGGCAGTGCAGCGGCGGTTAGTCCACAGGCGCAGCAGCGGCCGCGGGGACGGTATCGCCACCGGGGACCTGCCTGGCGAAGCCGACGAACACAGCCTGCGCCGCAGCGGCCGTCAGCAGGCAGGCGCCGAGCATGTGCAGCGCCACCAGGGCGATGGGCAGATGCAGGAAGTGCTGGACGTACCCGATGACGGCCTGTGCCAGGACAACAACGGTCACCAGCACCACGGCATTGCGCAGCCGGGCATCGGTTACCCGGCGGAAGACCAGGTACAGGGCAACGGCCAGGGTGAAGACCAGCAGGTAGACGGGCACTACGTGGATGCGTGTCATCAGGTCCGGGTTCAGCCCGTTGCGGGCCGCTCCGTGGTCCCCGGCATGGGGGCCGGAGCCAGTCACAACCACGCCCAGCACCACGGTGATGGCCGCAAGCACGCCCACGGCGCCCAGCAGCGGGCGAAGAGTCCTCCCAGCGAGCGGAGCGTGGCGCACTGCCAGGTCTTCCGGCGAGAGCCAGGCCCGGTTCACAAGGACGACGGCGGCGACAATCAGCAGCATGGACACAATGAAGTGCAGGCCCACAACCCAGGGGTTCAGTCCCGTGAGGACGGTAATGCCGCCGATGACGGCCTGCGCCGGAATGCCTGCCAGCAGGCCGATGGACAGCCACCACAGGTCGCGGCGTTCGGCCCGCAGGCGCCACACGGAGAAAAGGGTGGCGAACGCAATGGCGGTCAGGACAAACGTGAGCAGGCGGTTGCCGAACTCAATGATTCCGTGGACGCCCATTTCCGGGGTGGTGACCAGCGAATCAGCGGTACACAGCGGCCACTCGGGGCAACCGAGTCCGGAAGCGGTCAGTCGGACGGCGCCACCGGTGACCACAATGACGATGTTGGCTACTAGGGAGGCGACTGCCAGTGAACGGATGAGCCGGCCCGTTGCAGGCTGTCGGCTGTTGGATTGCCGGGCCGGAACACCGGCCGAGGTCTGTGACACGGTAGCTAACTCCATTTGAACCAGCGGACAGCACCCAGGCCGCCCAGTATTGTCCACGCCAGAAGAATCAGCGTGGCGGAAATATTGAACTGCGAGTCGATCAGAGCCGAGCGCAGGGCATCCCCAAGCGCAGCCGAGGGAAGGACTTCCACAAACGGCTGCACGATGCCGGGCAGGTTGCCTACGGGGATGATGATACCGCCGGCCGCAGCCAGCAGGATCCAGAGCAGGTTGGTGATGGCCAGGGTGGCCTCGGGCCGGACAGTGCCTGCCACCAGCAGTCCCAGCGCGGTAAAGGCAATGGCGCCGAGCAGGAGCTGCAGTACCGCCGGCACCAGCCCACTGAGCTCCGGGCGCCAGCCGAAGAGCAGCGCCACTATGGAGACGAGCGCAACCTGGATCACCAGGACCGCGAGCACTGCGATCACCTTGCCGGCGATCAGCCCGGCCCTGCCAAGGGGAGTGGTGGACAGGTACCGCAGCACCCCGTAGCGGCGGTCGAAGCCGGTGGCGATGCCCTGGCCGGTGAACGCCGTGGACATGGCACAGAGCGCGAAAATCCCCGGGGTGGCCATATTGATCCGGCTGGTCCCGTAGCCGTCCAACAGGGGAGTGACCACCAGGGCAACCATGGCCAGCAGCGGCAGCACCACGGCAAGGATCAGCTGCTCCCCGTTGCGCAGCATCATGACTGCTTCGTAGCGGCCCTGATTCAGGATGCGCGCGGGCAGCGAAGCGGGAGCACTCAACGGATTGTCCTTCCGGAAAGGTCGAGGAAGACATCCTCCAGCGTGCGGGAGGCCATGTGGACCGAGGCCGGCAGAATCCCGCGCCGGGCCCACCATGCGGCCACGTCAGCGAGGTCCTGCGGGGTAAGCGCGCCGCGCAGGGCATAGTGCCCGGGGGCCGCTTCGGCCACGTCCAGGTGCTGCAGCGTCCCTGAAGCCAAACCGGTGAGGTCCAGGCCCGGATCGGCGTCGAACGTCAGCAGCCGCTGTTCGGCCTGGTGCCCGGTGGCGGAGGTCAGTTCGGCGACTGTGCCGGAGGCGACGGTTTTCCCGGCGTCAATGATGTACACGTAGTCCGCAAGCTTCTGCGCGTCATCCATCAGGTGCGTAGTGAGAATGATGCCCAGTCCCTCCGCACGCAGTTCGGCGATCAGGTCAAAGACAATCTGCCGCGACTGCGGGTCCAGCCCGGCACTGGGTTCATCCAGGAACAGCACTTCCGGCCGGCCAATCAGCGCGGCGGCCATGGCCAGGCGCTGTTTCTGCCCGCCCGAGAGGCGGCGGATCCCGGTATTGGCGAAGCTGCGGATGCCCAGGCGTTCCACCAGCTCGGACACCGGCCGGGGCGCCTCGTACATACGGGCCACATGCTCCAGCAGGGCCACGGGTCGGGCTGACGGCGGCAGCCCGCCGTCCTGCAGCATCACGCCGACACGGCTGCGGAGCCTGGCGTCAGCGCGGTACGGGTCCTGCCCCAGCAGCCGCACTTCACCGCCGTTAATGGATTGCAGGCCCTGGGCGCATTCAAGCGTGGTGGTCTTGCCGGCGCCGTTGGCACCGAGCAGGGCGGTGACCTGACCGCGGCGGGCTGTGAAGTCTACGCCGGCGAGTACGCGGATCATTTTGCCGTCGAGACCAGCAACCGGGCCACAGTCCTTGATCAGACCTTTAATGGTCAGGCAGGGTTCATCGATAGGCACCTGCATATTCTACGTTAGGTAGTAGTGGTTCCGGCACGGGAAGGCAGGCAATGGGAAGCCTTGCCTTAGTGGAAACGGGGAACAGATTAGGTCATGCTTGTGTTGTGTATTCTGTGAGCAACTCTGAAACCAAGGCGGCGGCCGCGCCAGGCGCTGCCCGCGAAGCGGAGGAACGCACCAGGGACAAGGTACTCGGTGCGGTTCTGGAACACGGCCCGGTGAGTGCGGCCGAGCTGGGCGAACGGCTGGGCTTCACACCCGCAGCCGTGCGCCGCCACCTTGACGCACTTTCCGCCAAGGGGCTGATCCAGGTAAAACTGGTCCGCAACTCGGCCTCCGGAGCCGGACGGCCGGCACGGCGCTATGTCCTCAGCCCGCAGGGCCAGGCGTACCTGGGCAACGATTACCTGGATATTGCCACGGAGGCACTGCGCCAGCTCGGTGCCGGACTTGGACCCCAGGCCATTGAGGCGTTCGCCGCGAACCGGTTCGCCGAAATGGAGAAGCGTTACCGTCCCGTGGTCGACGCCGCCGGGCCGGAAACGGCGGACCGGGCCGAGGCGCTGGCTGCGGAGCTGACCAAGGACGGTTTTGTTGCGTCCACCACGATGATCGGCGCCACGGCAAAAAAGAGCACGCTTCTCAGCGTCCAGCTCTGCCAGGCCCATTGTCCGATCCAGGGCCTGGCCACGGCCTACCCCGTCTTCTGTGACAAGGAGACCGAAGTTTTCGCCCGCCTTCTGGACGTGGATGTCCGCAGACTTTCCACGCTGTCCAGGGGCGGACACGTTTGTACGACCCACATTCCCGTGGGCCGGACCAGATCTGCGCCGCAGGTACCCCTGCACGCCGAGACCACCCAGACCACATCCATTCATCAGCAAGAAAGGCCGTGATGACGGATCAAGTAACCCAGAAGCCATCGGCACCTGCCACGGTGCCGGATTCTGTGATTTCAGACATCCTGGAGAAAAACCCTGAGCTAGAGGGTATTGGCAACTATGAGTACGGCTGGGCCGACTCCGACGTCGCCGGTGCAACCGCCCGCCGCGGCCTGAGCGAGGAAGTCGTCCGCGACATCTCCGCGAAGAAGAACGAGCCGCAGTGGATGCTGGACCTCCGCCTCAAGGGCCTGAAGTACTTCGACCGCAAGCCCATGCCGACCTGGGGCGCAGACCTCTCCGGCATCGACTTCGACAACATCAAGTACTTTGTGCGCTCCACCGAGAAGCAGGCGAACACCTGGGAGGACCTGCCCGAGGACATCCGTAACACGTACGAGAAGCTCGGCATCCCCGAAGCGGAGCGTGGCCGCCTGGTCTCCGGCGTTGCCGCCCAGTACGAGTCCGAGGTTGTTTACCACCAGCTCCGCGAGGACCTGGAACGCCAGGGCGTTATCTTCCTGGATACCGACACCGCACTGAAGGAACACCCGGAAATGTTCCAGGAGTACTTCGGCACGGTTATCCCGGTGGGCGATAACAAGTTCGGCTCGCTGAACACCGCCGTGTGGTCCGGCGGCTCCTTCGTGTACGTCCCCAAGGGCGTCCACGTGGAAATCCCGCTGCAGGCCTACTTCCGCATCAACACGGAAAACATGGGTCAGTTCGAGCGCACGCTGATCATTGCGGACGAAGATTCCTACGTCCACTACATCGAGGGCTGCACCGCGCCGATCTACACCTCGGACTCGCTGCACTCCGCCGTCGTCGAGATCATCGTGAAGAAGGGCGCCCGCGTCCGCTACACGACCATCCAGAACTGGTCCAACAACGTGTACAACCTGGTCACCAAGCGTGCCATTGCACACGAGGGCGCCACCATGGAGTGGATCGACGGCAACATCGGTTCCAAGGTCACCATGAAGTACCCGGCTGTCTACCTGGTCGGCGAGCACGCCAAGGGTGAGACCCTGTCCATCGCCTTCGCCGGCGAGGGCCAGCACCAGGACACCGGATCCAAGATGGTCCACATTGCTCCCAACACCAAGAGCTCCATCATCTCCAAGTCCGTGGCCCGCGGCGGCGGCCGTGCTGCCTACCGCGGCCTGGTCCAGGTCCGTGAAGGCGCCAAGCACTCGGCCAACACCGTGCGCTGCGACGCCCTGCTGGTGGACACCATCTCCCGCTCGGACACGTACCCGTACGTGGACATCCGCGAAGATGACGTCACCATGGGCCACGAAGCCACTGTTTCCCGCGTCAGCGAGGAGCAGCTGTTCTACCTCATGTCCCGCGGCCTTCCCGAGGACGAGGCAATGGCAATGATCGTGCGCGGCTTCATTGAGCCGATCGCCCGTGAGCTGCCGATGGAATATGCCCTTGAACTCAACCGCCTCATCGAACTCCAGATGGAAGGAGCCGTCGGTTAATGTCGAAGCTTAACGACGTCGTCGAAACAGTGACCGAGAAGGTCAGCAACGTAGTGGAGGAGGTCAAGGCGAAGGTCGGCTCCTCCGAGTCCAACCGCATCCGCATTGACGGCTTCACCGAGGAAGGCGAAAACCTTTCCCCGCTGAATGACGATTCCTCGCCCCTCGGCGGCGACAGCAGCACGGCCCACAGCCACGGCGGCGGAGAGGGCATCCCGGACAGCTCCCGCGCCGGCCGGATGACCTCCTACCACCGGGCTGACTTCGGCAAACTGAACGGACGCGAAGAGGACTGGCGGTTCACCCCGCTTAAGCGCCTGCGCGGCCTGCACACTGCGGACCTGAACGGTTCCGCACCCGAGCTGGCAGTAGTGGCTCCGGACGGTGTTCTCGTGGAGAGCATTGCCCGCACCGATGCCCGCATCGGCTCGGCCGGTATTCCGGAGGACCGGGTGGCTGCGGCTGCCTGGGAGGACTTCAGTGAAGCCACCGCTGTGACCCTGCCTGCCGAAACCGTGGTGGACGGCAGCGTCACGCTGACCATCAACGGTGTCAGCAAGGATCCCGCCGCGCAGCACATTGTGATCACCGCGCAGAAGTTCTCCAAGGGTGTTGTGGTCCTGGACCACAAGGGTTCGGCCGTGCTGTCCCAGAACGTGGAGATCGTGGTTGAGGACGGTGCAGAGCTGACCGTGGTCTCGGTCCAGGACTGGGACGACGACGCCGTGCACGCCTCCGCCCAGTACGCCAGGATCGGCCGCGACGCGAAGTTCAAGCATGTTGTCGTCAGCCTCGGCGGCGACCTGGTGCGCATCACGCCGTCGTCCAAGTTCACCGCCACCGGCGGTGACGTGGAAATGTTCGGCCTGTACTACGCCGACGCCGGCCAGCACCTGGAACAGCGTCTGTTCGTGGACCACGCAGTACCCAACTGCAAGTCCCGCGTGATGTACAAGGGCGCCCTGCAGGGCCGCGACGCGCACACCGTGTGGGTTGGCGACGTCCTGATCCGCAAGGAAGCAGAAGGCACCGACACCTACGAGGTCAACCGCAACCTGCTGCTGACCGACGGCGGCCGTGCCGACTCCGTTCCGAACCTGGAAATCGAAACCGGACTGATCGAGGGTGCCGGCCACGCCAGCGCCACCGGCCGGTTCGACGATGAGCATCTGTTCTACCTGATGGCCCGCGGCATCCCCGAGGAAACCGCCCGCCGTCTGGTGGTCCGCGGCTTCCTCACCGAGATCATCCAGCAGATCAAGGTTCCGGCCCTGGAAGAGCGTCTCACCGACGCCGTCGAGCGCGAGCTCGAAGCCTCCGGAGCCTACTAGGACCTCACCGAAGGTGCCGGATCCTTCCGGCACCTTCGGATGTCCCGCCTTCCATCCCCAAAGCTTAGTAACGCACCACAGGGTGCAAAGGAGAAAGCCAACTCGCATGTCTACTCTTGAGATCAAGGATCTTCACGTCAGCATTGAGACCGAACAGGGCCGCAAGCCGATCCTGAAGGGTGTCAGCCTGACCATCAACACCGGTGAGACGCACGCCATCATGGGCCCCAACGGCTCCGGTAAGTCCACCCTGGCCTCCACCATTGCGGGCCACCCGCGCTACACCGTGGACAGCGGCTCCATCACCCTCGACGGTGAAGACGTCCTGTCCATGAGCGTGGACGAGCGTGCACGCGCCGGCCTCTTCCTGGCCATGCAGTACCCGGTAGAGGTCCCCGGCGTCACCATGACCAACTTCCTGCGGACCGCCAAGACCGCACTGGACGGCGAGGCTCCCTCGCTGCGTCACTGGACCAAGGACGTCAAGGCAGCCATGTCCGACCTGCGCATTGACGCCGACTTTGCCCAGCGCAACGTCAACGAAGGCTTCTCCGGCGGTGAGAAGAAGCGTGTGGAGATCCTGCAGCTCGAGCTCTTCCACCCGAAGTTTGCCATCCTGGACGAGACCGACTCCGGCCTCGACGTGGACGCGCTGAAGGTTGTCTCCGAGGGTGTCAACCGTGAGCACTCCAAGGGCGGCATGGGTACGCTCCTGATCACGCACTACACGCGTATCCTGCGTTACATCAAGCCTGACTTCGTCCACGTTTTTGTTGACGGCCACATCGCCGAGCAGGGCGGCCCCGAACTGGCAGACCGGCTCGAAGAAGAAGGCTACGACCGCTTCACCGGCGCCAACGCCGCAGCCGGCGCGTAACTGATACACGCGACACAGAGCAGCTGAAGGAGCAACATATGAGCGACTCCGATCTGGCCCAGACGTCCCTGGAGGACGTCGAAGAGGCCCTCAAGGACGTCATTGACCCCGAACTGGGGGTGAACGTGGTGGACCTCGGCCTGCTCTACGGGCTGAAGTACGCCGACGACGGCGCCCTGCTCATCGATATGACGCTGACGACGGCGGCCTGCCCGCTGACGGACGTGCTCGAAGAGCAGACCGCCCAGGCACTCGACGGCGTTGTCGACGAGTGGCGCCTGAACTGGGTATGGATGCCGCCGTGGGGACCTGAAAAGATCACCGACGACGGACGCGACCAGATGCGGGCCCTCGGCTTCAACATCTAGCAGGTTCGCTGCGCCATCCACGAAGGGCCGCCACCGGAACCACTCCGGCGGCGGCCCTTCTGCGTGTCGCGGCGACGGCACACTCCGGCGGTGCTACGTTCTCGCCATGGGGAACACTATGGCCGGCGGGACCACGCATTTTCATGACCGGTATATCGACGCCTGGAATGAGGCCATGAGCACCGGGCGCAGCGCACCGATCGAGGAGTTCCTTTCCCCGGAATATCACGGCTGGCTGGGGCAGGAGGCTGCTGCCACCGCCCCCTTTGATGCCGCCACCGCCCGGGAAGGCTTTGCCGGCACCGTGGCAGACATGCAGGGGTGTACCGTACACGCGGATTTCCGCACCGTGACTCCGCGGGGGCGGGATGAGGCAGTTGTCTTCTATGAAATGACCTACCGCAGCGGCGCCGAGATCACCGGCCGCGCACTGCTGTTGGAGTCTTGGCGGCTCACGAACGGGGCGTGGCTGCTCTGCCGGGATTTCACCGAGGTCAACGTCGGACAGCCCGCAGGCTGACAGGGCAGCGTGGTACGGTCCGGTTCCGGCTAGCCCCGAGCGCCGGGACGCTCACGGTCCCGGGCAGGCTCATGACGTGCCCCGGAAGCCTCACCCAGCCCCCTGGCTGCGAGGGCATCTCCGGTCTGCCTGGCGTACGCCACCGAACGGATGACCACCGGCACCGTCAACGCCCGCGGATTGCGCTCCAGCCCGCGGGCCATTGCGGATTCCCGCACGTCCCTGGCGGACCCCAGCAGGAACGGAATGCTGCGCAGCATCAGGGCCAGCGTGAGTCCAAACCGTTCCGGGTCGGCACCGGCAAAGCGCAGCGGCCACGCCAGCGACACAAGCCCGTCCAGCAGCTCCTGGGGAGAGGTGGCGAGGGTCAGCAGCCGGGCGGCAACAACACAGATCACGATATTGCCGGTCACCAGCACCGCGGTTACCGGCCCAGCGGACCAGATCTGGAACGCACCGAGCAGCACCAGCAGCGGCCACATCAGCCGCAACGGCTGCCAGATCCGGCGCAGCAGCCCGGCTGCGGCGTAAAGCAGGGCAACCAGCACCGCGGCGGCACCCAGCACAGTGGGGGAGGAGAACACCAGCACCGTGACGGACAGCGCCACCAGCACTGCGGCTTTGGTCCACAGGGGCGCCGAGTGGACCAGGGAACATCCCTCCGTGTAGCCGCCAAGGAGGTCGGTTGCCGCCGCGCGGCCGGCCCGGCGCCTCACCGCACTCCGAGGGCCAGCGCCCGGTAGGCGGCTATGGCTTCCTGCGGACCGCCGTCGAACACCACCGAACCGTTCTCCATCACAATGACGCGGTCCGCGTCGGCGGCGAACTCCAGATCGTGCGTGGTGTAAATGACCTGTTGCGGGAGCGAGGAAAAGATCCCGCGCAGCCGTACAGTGTTGCGCAGGTCAAGCAGGGTGCTGGGCTCATCCGCAACCAGGATGTCCGGCTCCACCGCGAGTACGGAGGCCAGTGCCATCAGCTGGCGCTCACCGCCGGATAGGTCATAGATACTTCTGTCCGCCAGGTCCAGCAGGCCCAGCGAAGCCAGCCGGGCTTCTGCTGTGTGCCGCCTCGCGGCACGGCCCGGCACCGAGGCACGCAGTGACAGCTCGACGTCGTCCCTGCCGGTCGGCATAACCAGCTGTGAGAGCGGATCCGTGAAGACAAAGCCGACCCGGCGCCGCACGGCCGCACCCTTGTGAGCCGTGTCCAGTCCGTCCACGGTGACGGACCCGGTGTCCGGCAGGACCAAACCGTTGAGGAGTTTCAGCAGGGTCGATTTGCCGGACCCGTTGGCGCCGATCACCGCTGTGCGGGGGCCGGCCAGTTCCAGGGAGAACGGATGCAGAATGGGCGGCGGTTCTGTATCCGTTCCTGGAGATGCCGGCAGAACGCTGACGTCCTGCAGCAGGATCCGAGGCATCAGCGCCGCGTCCGGCGGCCGGCCGGGGCCATCCCGGGGAAGGCCTTGAAAACGCTGACCGCCACGGCTGCAGCCAACAGGTTCTTCAGTACGTCGCCGGGCCAGAAGGCCATGTCAGCGGCCAGCGCCGCGCTGAAGTCCAGGTGTGCGTTCACCATCAGGCCGGTGATCCCGGCCGGGTGGACCACAAGGAAACTGGTTGTTATGGCGGCGGCGAAAAGCCACACATACCGCGCCCGGCTGATCCGGCGCAGCACCACCGCGGACAGGACGCCCACAACAAATGCCGCTACGGGAAAGGACAGCAGGTATCCGGCTGACGGTGCGGCCAGGACTCCCAATCCGCCGCGGAACCCGCTGAACACCGGAAGGCCCGCCAGCCCGGCGAGCAGAAACAGCCCCACCGCTGCCGCACCCCGGCCGGGACCGAGAATCATTCCGGTCAGCATAACGGCCAGCGTCTGGAGCGTCAGGGGCACGCCGGCGCCCAGCGGAATGCCGGGAAGAATGGAGAACACAGCTGTCAGTGCAGCGAAGACGGCTATCAGTGACAGGTCGGTGGGGGTCCAGGACCGTCGCGGAGCGCGGCGCTCCCGGCCCTGATGGGCACCTGCTGCCGCTTGTGCTCCGCCGTCGGGGGAGGTCTTTGCTGCGGCAGGACCGCTGCCTGCTGCGGGAGTTGGATCCGCCGCATTTGCCCGTGTGTTGTTCATCGCTGCACTTTCCGAAGTTGGAAGAGAACCGAACCGTCCCGCGTTTCGAACATTAGCGGCGCGCAGACGCGATTCCATTGGAGGTTTTCTACAAAACGGTCCGTGCGGCTAGACTGGGAAGGCTGTTCCGGCCAACAAGGCCTTCCCAACCGGTCCCTGTGACCCTCCCCGCCTCGGTGGATTCCCACCCGGTACGAGGCCCGCGCCCCGCGCAGCGTCATCAAGCAACACCAAAAACCTTCGAAAGGTCCACTGAGTGATTTCCGTATCTGGTCTCGAGCTGCGCGCAGGCGCACGCCTTCTCATGGAAGCGGTTTCTTTCCGTGTGGACAAGGGAGACAAGATCGGCCTCGTGGGCCGTAACGGCGCCGGGAAGACCACGCTCACCAAGGTCCTCGCCGGCGAGGCACTGCCTGCCGCGGGACACGTGAAGCGGGTCGGCGAGATCGGCTACCTGCCCCAGGATCCGCGGACCCCGGACATGGAGCAGCTGGGCCGCGACAGGATCCTTTCCGCCCGCGGGTTGGACAAGGTTTCCGCGCAGCTGAAGAAGTGCCAGGACGAGATGGCCAGCGATGACCCGAAGATCTCCTCGAAGGCCATGAACCGCTACGACCGGCTCGAGGCGGAGTTCCTTTCCGCCGGCGGGTACGCCGCCGAGTCCGAAGCAGCCACCATCTGCGCCAACCTGGCGCTGCCGGACCGGCTGCTGAACCAGCCGCTGAGCACCCTCTCCGGCGGCCAGCGCCGCCGCGTGGAGCTGGCCCGGATCCTGTATTCCGACGCTGACACCATGCTGCTCGATGAGCCCACCAACCACCTTGACGCTGATTCCATTGCCTGGCTGCGGGAATTCCTGAAGAACCACACCGGCGGCCTGATTGTGATCAGCCACGACACGGAACTGCTCGAAGCCACCGTCAACAAGGTCTTCAGCCTGGACGCCAACCGCGCCACCATCGACATCTACAACATGGATTGGAAGCGCTACAAGGTCCAGCGCGAGACCGACGAGCGCGCCCGTAAGCGTGAGCGCGCCAACACGGAGAAGAAGGCCGGCATCCTGCTGGCCCAGGCCAACAAGATGAAGGCCCGCGCCTCGGGCGCCTCCGCCGCGCAGAGCATGCTCAAGCGCGTGGACCGCCTGATGGGCGGGCTCGACGCCGTGCGCGCCACGGACCGGGTTGCCGCACTGCGCTTCCCGGATCCGGCCCCCTGCGGGAAGACCCCCATGATGGCTGAAGGCCTGAGCAAGAGCTACGGCTCGCTGGAAATTTTCACCGACGTGGACCTGGCCATTGATCGGGGTTCGAAGGTGGTCATCCTGGGCCTGAACGGTGCCGGCAAGACCACGCTGCTGCGCATGCTGGCCGGAGTGGACCAGCCCGACACCGGAAAGATCATTCCGGGGCACGGCCTGAAGGTGGGCTACTACGCCCAGGAACACGAAACCCTGGACACCGAGCGTACCGTCCTGGAAAACATGCGCTCTTCGGCGCCGGACATGGATGATGCCGAGGTCCGCAGCGTCCTGGGTTCCTTTATGTTCAGCGGCGACGACGTTGAGAAGAAGGCCGGGGTGCTCTCCGGCGGTGAAAAAACCCGCCTGGCGCTGGCCACCATTGTGGCCTCCTCGGCCAACGTGCTGCTTCTCGATGAACCGACCAACAACCTCGACCCTGCCTCCCGCGCGGAAATCCTGGGTGCCCTGAGCAACTACACCGGCGCCGTAGTGATGGTCAGCCACGATGAGGGTGCCGTTGCCGCGCTGAACCCGGAGCGGGTTGTCCTGCTGCCCGACGGCGACGAGGACCACTGGAACGAAAACTACCTGGACCTGGTCACGCTGGCCTGACCCGGATCCGGCACACCGCCGGATTTCCCCCGCCCGCAGCCGCCGCACTACAGAAAGCCACTGCGCCATCCCTTCGTTTTCCCCGTCCCTGCCCGTCCTGTCCGCTGTCCCGCGCTCCCGGCTTCTGATCGGCTCGGCCCTGGCACTGAGCCTCACACTCGGTGGCTGCGCAGCGGCGGGGGACACCCCTGCGGTTCCGGCCGTGGTGCTGACAGAGGAGGACGGCAGGACCGGGTTCTTCGACGGCGGTGCGGCAGCGGCCTCGCGGGCGGCCAGCGCCGCCTTTTTCCGCACGGCCCCTGTCGCCGTGGTCACCGCCGGTAGCGGGCCCCATCTGGCGGCAGCGGGTGAGGACGCCGCCAGGCTCGGTATCCCCCTGCTGCAGGTGGACGACGCTGCCGGGGAGGATCCCGCAGCCAGGGACGGCCTGCGGGCTGAACTCGACCGGCTGGAAACCACGTCCGTCCTGACCTACGGAACCCCGGACGCCGGCTGGGAGCCGGTACTGGGGAACCGTGAACTAACCGACGACGCCGGTGCGCTGCCGGACTTTGCCGCTCCCGCAGAAAAGGCTGACGCCGTGTTCCTCAGTGACGGCAGCCCCCTCGCTGCGGCCGCGGAGGCCACGG
Organism: Arthrobacter sp. Y3225209; assembly: GCF_059090685.1. NCBI lineage: Bacteria > Bacillati > Actinomycetota > Actinomycetes > Micrococcales > Micrococcaceae > Arthrobacter > Arthrobacter sp. Y3225209. The sequence continues at coordinate 14,810 of NZ_JBNHFW010000004.1, read as the reverse complement.
CTCGGGCTGCCGGAGCCACGGTTCTCCGCCTGCCTGGCGGAGACCCGCGGGCCGACCCCGACACGGTAGCGTTCCTGCACGGGCGTCCTGACGCGGACGTCTTTGCGGCCGGTGAAGCCTTCGGCACCCCCGAGCTCCTCGCGGACCGCGTAGCGGTGGCCCGGACGGGTGTCCAGCTCCCCGGCGGTGGCCAGACCGTGTTCCCCCAGCGGCGCATGGTGGCCCTCTACGGCCATCCCGGCGGGGGCAGCCTGGGTGTTCTGGGGGAGCAGGGGATTGCGGCAACCATCCAGCGCGCCAAGGACGCCGCGGCCCAATACCAGCCGCATAGCGCTGAGCCGGTCATTCCGGCCCTGGAGATTATCGCCACCGTGGCCAGTGCCGAGGCCGGTCCGGACGGCAACTACTCCCGCGTTACCCCCGCAGCCGATCTGCTCCCGTGGATTGAGGCTGCAGAAGCCGCCGGTGTGTATGTGGTGCTGGACCTGCAGCCCGGGCGCAGCACGTTCATGGATCAGGCCAAAACCTACACGGAGCTGCTGCAACGGCCGTCCGTGGGCCTGGCCCTGGACGCTGAATGGCGGCTCGCACCGGGACAGCGGCACATGGAGCAGATCGGGTCCGTGGACGCCGGGGAGATCAATGCGACGGCCCGCTGGCTGGCGGAGCTGACCCGGGAGCATGCCCTTCCGCAAAAGGTATTTATGCTGCACCAGTTCAATACCGCCATGATCACCAACCGTGACCAGGTTGACGTCAGCCATGACGAACTTGCGGTCAGCCTGCATGCCGACGGCCATGGCACCCCGGGGCAGAAACTGGAGACGTGGAATACGCTCCTGACCGGCCTGCAGCCCGGGATCTGGCCCGGGTGGAAGAACTTCTACGACGAAGATCTGCCGACTCTGACGCCGGAACAGACGTACACCGACGTCTCACCCAAACCCTGGTTCATTTCCTACCAGTAGCAGCCGGGTCCGGACCGGCTACAGCCCCTGCGCGTCCAGGATCGCGTCCTCTTCCTCTTCACCGGTCGGGCGCCGCTTTTTGCGCGGCGGCCGGCGCCGGGAGGGTGCCGGGTGCGCGGAGATCGTTTCGTCGTCGTCCTCGTCCTCGATCCGCCCGTAATAGCGGTTCAGGGCTTCCTGACGGGCGGCATAGCCCAGTCCGATAAACATCATCAGGCCGAAGGCGTACCACTGCAGGCCGTAGGAAAGGTGCAGGCCCTCATTTACCTCGGGGCGCGGAGCGGCTTCGGGTACAACGGCTGCGGAGGGGTCTTCGGCGGCCATCAGGCCGTAGGATCCCTGGTGCAGCGGGTAGTCCAGCTGCTCACCGAAGGCCGCCAGGTCAATGGAGGGAAGCTGCCCTTCCGGTGCGCTGCGGTCCAGGGCAGGTTCCCCCGGCTTCACGCGGGCCACCACGCTCACCCGGCCTTCGGGGGCCGCCGGAATGGTGTCCGGCCGCCCTGCCTCGTTATTGCCGATCGGCAGCCAGCCCCGGTTCACCGCGATAGCCGTGCCGTCATCAAGCTTCAGCGGCACCACCACCTCATAACCCGCGCGGCCGTTCAGCGGCCGGTTGCGGATAATCCGCAGTTCCGAGGAATCATAGGTGCCTTCCAGGCGTACCGGCAGCCATTCGGCGGATTCCTCAAAGCTGTCGAAATAGCGCGCGGCCTCGGCATAGGGGACCGGGTCGGCGTCGTAATTGGCCTCAATCCGGCTGGTATCCGCCAGCGATGCCGCACGGCGGTCCATCTGCCAGGACCCGAGCCAGGCGCAGGCGGCAGCAAAAATGCAGACGAGCACAAACCAGCCGAGCCAGCGGCTGGAAAGAAGAAAGCGGTACATCTATGCCTGCCCGCCTTCATCGGTTCCGGCTGCCCCGGAACCTGCATCGGCTCCCAACGGAAGGGTTTCCTTCCACAGCCCGCGGGTCCGCAGGTAGTCTTCCAGCCAGCCGCGGTGGTCCTCGCAGGAGAGCCAGGTTTTTCTTCGGTCCGGGGTATGGATCCGGGGGTTGTTCCACAGCAGCTGCCAGCGGGCATCATTCCGGCAGGCTTTCCGCGAGCACACGGGAGCCCCCTGATCGGGCGACGGAGCACCGGAGAGTGAGTCTAGGAGGTTCATGCGGTGGGCGGAGCCTTGTCTTCGTCGTCGTTATCAATAATCTCGCCCTGCACCACGCTGGTTTCGGGAGATTCAGTCCGGTCAGGGGATACCGGCGCTGCCGGGGCCTCCACCGCCGCAGCCGGAGGCTGCGAGATCATGGCGTCCGAGGCGGTCATGTTCCTGGTGTCCGAACCCCCGTTGGCGAGGATGACGGCAAAGTACGGGATAACGACGGCGCCCGCGATCACCACCCACAGCAGCCATCCGTGCACAAAAAACAGCAGGAAAAGGCAGACGACGCGGATGCCCATGGACACGCCGTATTTGACCATCCGGGCGTGCATCTCATCAGTGTGCGGCGTGGGTGCGGCCGTGATTCTGGGAACGCCGTCCCCGCGGTTTGTGTGCTTTGTCATCACTCTCCAAACAGGTTCGTCCATTCTCTCATTCCCGGCCGCGTTGTAGAAGTTGATTCGGTCCCACGTAGGATCGGAGCACCCCTGCCGAACGTGGAAAGAAGGAATATCCGTTGCAGAACACCCCAGAGCACGAGTCCGGCCGCAGCGTCCTGGTCACCGGCGGAAACCGCGGGATCGGGCTGGCAATTGCCCGGGCCTTCCTGGCCGGCGGCGACCGGGTTGCCATCACGTACCGCAGCGGCGAAGTGCCCGACGGCATGCTGGGAGTGAAGGCCGATGTGACGGACATGGCATCCGTGGACGCCGCATTCACCGAAGTTGAGGCGGCGCACGGGCCGGTCGAGGTTCTGGTAGCCAACGCCGGGATCACCCGCGACACGCTGCTGCTGCGGATGAGCGAAGACGACTTCACCGATGTTGTGGACACCAACCTGACGGGCGCCTTCCGTGTAATCAAGCGCGCCTCCAAGGGCATGCTGCGAATGAAAAAAGGCCGCGTAGTGCTGATCTCCTCGGTGGTGGGACTCTACGGCTCGCCCGGGCAGATCAACTACGCAGCCTCCAAAGCCGGCCTGATCGGCATCGCACGGTCACTCACCCGGGAACTGGGTTCCCGGAACATCACTGCCAACGTTGTGGCACCGGGATTCATCAACACCGACATGACCAAGGCCCTGCCCGAGGACACACAGAAGAACTATCTTTCCTCCATTCCCGCGGGCAGGTTTGCCGAGCCCGAGGAAGTGGCCAACGTGGTGCGCTGGATTGCCGGCAGCGAAGCGGGGTACATTTCCGGTGCGGTCATCCCGGTCGACGGCGGCCTGGGCATGGGCCATTAGCCGCAGGTAATGGCCGGTCCCGGATTCGTTGGAGGTTTCCTCAACTGTTCCCGGGACCGGCGGCTGGCAGGATGGGCTTTGGAGCACAACACTTAGATACTTTCCACAAAAAGGAGTTCCCATGGGCCTGCTGGAGGGCAAAGCCGCCATCGTCACCGGATCCTCACGCGGTATCGGAGCCGAGGTGGCGAAGTTCCTCGCCGCTGAGGGCGCCGGCGTCGTCGTCAACTACCGGCAGAAGGCGCCCCGCGCCAACAAAGTGGTTGCGGCCATTGAGGCCGACGGCGGCCGCGCTGTCGCCGTGGGTGCGGACCTGACCGTCCCCGAAGGCCCCGCCGCCCTGGTCGCCGCGGCGCAGGACAGTTTCGGCGGACTCGACGTCCTGGTGCTGAATGCCTCCGGCGGCATGGAAACCGGCATGGGAGAGGATTACGCGCTGAAGCTGAACCGCGACGCGCAGGTCAACATGCTTAAGGCGGCCCTGGACGTGATGCCCGCCGGTTCCCGGGTGGTCTTCGTGACCAGCCACCAGGCGCACTTCATCAAGTCAGTGCCCACCATGCCCGAATACGAGGCAGTGGCGCTGAGCAAGCGTGCCGGCGAGGACGCCCTTCGGGCACTGCTGCCGGACCTCGAGAGGAAGGGCATCTCGCTGGTGGTTGTCTCCGGCGACATGATCGAGGGGACCGTCACCGCCACCCTGCTGGACCGCGCCAATCCCGGAGCCATCGAGGCCCGCCGCGAGGAAGCCGGCAAGCTGTACTCGGTGGCTGAGTTCGGTGCCGAAGTGGCCCGCATGGCTACCGCGGACGTTCCCTCAGGGCATACCGAGTATGTGGGCGGGGCCGACTACCTGAAGGCCGGCGAGACCGCCTAGAGCTTCACAAAGTGCTGCACCACGTCCAGGTTGGGCAGGTTCAGCACGGCATCCGCGGCGGCCTGCACGGTCGGTTTGGCGTTGAACGCCACGCCCAGTGCGGCCGCCGCCAGCATGTCCAGGTCATTGGCACCGTCGCCCACAGCAACCGTATGCTCCCGGGCGACACCAAGCTGATCGGACCATTCGGCCAGCGACCGTGCTTTGACCGCGCGGTCCACCACGGCGCCACTGACCCTGCCCGTCAGTACGCCGTCCTCGATTTCCAACAGGTTTGCGCGTGAGAACGTCAGCTGGAGCCGGGCGGCCAGCGGCTCCAGGACCTGGCTGAAGCCGCCGGACACCACTGCCACACCGTGGCCTGCGGCCAGGAATTCCTTCACCAGAGCCTCGGCACCAACAGAGAGCTCAATCCGGGCCCCCACCTCGTCAATGACGGACGCCGGCAGTCCGGCCAGGGTTTTGACCCGGGCATGCAGGCTCGCGGCAAAATCCAGTTCCCCGCGCATTGCGGCCTCGGTCACGGCCGCCACCTCCGCTTCGCGACCGGCGTGGGCTGCCAGCAATTCAATAACTTCCTGGCGGATCAGGGTGGAGTCGACATCCATGACCAGCAGCTTCCGCGCCTTCTGCAGCAGCGACGGAGGCACCACCGCGCTCTGCTCTCCTCCGGCACGGACATCCACCGACGCCGCCGCGGTGGCGACGGCGGCGCGCAGGCGGTCCAGGCCGCCGTCGTACCCGACGTACAGCTTGCACACCGTGTACCCGTCTCCGCCCGTGTTCTCCAGTTCAAGGATCCGCGCTCCCAGGCCCGTAACCGCGCCTTGGACCGTGCCGAGGTAGGCGTCGGAGATCTCCCGTCCGTAGCTGACAACACTGTATTCGGGGGCGTTCGGCATGGCATCCGTTCTGCTTGGCAGGCGTAGGTACCTGGTGGGTAAGGGGTTCCCCGGCCGTCCTCGGAGCGGCCGCTGCGGCGTATCGTTTCGCCAATGTCCCTTTCTTTAGCCTAGTGTCTAGTGCTATGAGTGATGTTCTTGAATTTGCCGGCGTGAGCGTGGTTCGCGGCGGCAAGGCCCTGTTGGACGGCGTGAACTGGCAGGTCAAGGAGGGGGAACGCTGGGTCATCATGGGACCCAACGGCGCCGGTAAAACCACGCTCCTGCAGGTTGCCGGCGGCCGGATGCACCCCACCCGCGGCGTCGCGGGGATCCTCGAGGAGGTGCTGGGGGCCGTCGACGTTTTTGAACTCCGCCCCCGCATCGGCCTGGCTTCGGCTGCCCTGGCCGGACAGATTCCCGAGGACGAAACAGTTCTTAATGTCGTGCTGACCGCCTCCTACGGCATGACCGGCCGCTGGCGGGAAAAGTACGAAAAACTGGACGAACGCCGCGCCTTCCGCCTGCTGCATGACTGGGGTATGTCCACCTTTATGAACCGCCGGTTCGCCTCGCTCAGCGAAGGCGAACGCAAGCGTGTGCAGATTGCCCGCGCCCTTATGACGGACCCCGAACTGCTCCTGCTGGATGAGCCGGCCGCGGGCCTGGACCTGGCCGGCCGCGAAGACCTGCTCTTCCGTCTCGGGGAACTGGCCAGGGACGAGGAAGCCCCCGCCATGGTGCTGGTCACCCACCACCTCGAGGAAGTGCCCACCGGCTTTACGCACGCGCTGCTGCTGCGCGACGGCGGGGTAGTGGCAGCAGGTCCCATTGACGACGTCTTTACCGAGGAGCACCTGAGCACCGCCTTCGACCTGCCTTTGGAGCTGCGCCGCGACGGCGGCCGGTACTTCGCCACCGCACGCCGCAGCTAGGACCGGTGCACGGGTGAGCCTTGAGTACCTAAGCTCCGCCGACGATCCGCGCGTCAGCGACTACACCTCCCTGACGGACACCTCCCTGCGGCGCCGCAGGGAGCCTGTTGAGGGCATGTACATTGCCGAGTCCTCCAAGGTACTGCGCCGGGCGGTCGACGCCGGCCACAGGCCGAGGTCCTTCTTCCTCGCGGAGAAGTGGCTGCCGGACCTGCAGGACATCCTGGACCGTTTCCCCGAGGTTCCGGCCTTTGTCGGCACGGCGGACATCCTCGAGGAAATTACCGGCTTCCATCTGCACCGCGGTGCCCTCGCCGCAATGGAACGGCCTGCCCCGCTGGACCTGGCCGCACTGCTGTCCACCGCACGGCGCGTTGCCGTTCTGGAAGACATTGTCGATCACACCAATATCGGAGCGATCTTCCGCTCCGCCGCGGCACTGCAGGTCGACGCGGTGCTGGTGACGCCGCGCTGCGCCGATCCGCTGTACCGGCGTGCCATCCGGGTCAGCATGGGTACCGTGTTCCAGGTCCCGTGGGTACGCCTGACGGACTGGCCCGGCCAGCTCACCCAGCTGCGGGACGCCGGCTTTGTCACTGCGGCGCTGGCCCTGCGCGAGGATTCCCTGACCCTGGATGAACTCAGCGCACGCCGCGACGAACGCCTTGCCCTGATCCTCGGCACCGAAGGGGACGGACTGTCCGAGAGCACCCTTGCAGGTGTGGACCTGGCCGTGCGCATCCCGATGAGCGGCGGCGTCGACTCCCTGAACGTGGCAGCCGCCAGCGCCGTGGCCTTTTGGGAGTGCCGGCCGTAAAGGCCCGCCAGGCGCTTTGCTCTTACCCTGAGGCGGCCCAGGTGCCAGACTGTGCCCAGCCAGTCAGTTGGAAAAGCCAGTGGAGCCGCCATGGAAAGCCGTGCGATCGCCAGCCCGGGCCTTGCCCTGGCCCTCGCCGCTGCCCTGCTCCTTCCCCTTTCAGCCTGCGGGCCGACAGCGGACCAGCTGCGTGCCCGCGAGGAATCGGCCTCAGCCACCCCCCTTCAACCCCGCACGGCTGCCCCGCGTCCGACAGAGACGCCGGCCCCCACACCGGTTCAGCCAACACCCACCACCCCCGCCCGCGTGGGCGTCACCGGCAGCCAGGCCGGCATGCCCGCGCCCGTGCAGGACGCCTGCCAGTGGCTGCTGCGCCGTGACACGGCGCCCATGCCCGCTGCCGAAGCCGGGGAGTGCCTGTCCGCCGCCATGGCTGCCGGCGGGGGAGCAGTGCAAACCCTGGAAACGGAGACCAGCTGGCTGCCGGCGGGCACCTACACCGTTGCCTTCGCCACCACCCCGGAGTTTGCCCTGGAGCTGAACAACGAAGAGCTGGACGTTCACGTGAGTATCCGGGAGGGGCGCAGGGAGTTACGCCAGGCGGGCTCAGCCGTATCGGCGAATCCGGACGGTACGGCGGAAGAAGCGTATGCAGCGGTCATGGCAAACGCCGCCGAACTGACAGTCCGGCCGGAGCGCTTAGCGGGAATGGTGGCCTCGGCCCGGCCGGTGGAGGTGGCATATGCCGCACCGCTGGACGGCGCGCTCTTCACCCGGATCAGTGGCAGCTTCGACACCGCAGGCCGGGAGGCGCCGCCGGACCCGGCTTCCGGAGCGGAAATACCGGCCGGCTCCTTCACCCTTTTCCTGGATGATTACTACCGGCCGGTGCGGATTGAAATTCTCGGGCTGAACCAGGGCATATCCTCGCGGATTACGGCGGTAAACTCGCAGTGGGGCACCCTCCCTGCTCCCTGACGGCCGCGCCCGGGAGCCGTTTCCATGCGGAGGCGCTGATGCGCTAGTATGGGTTGCTGGCCGAAAACTCCGGCCGCTAAAGCTTTTAACCACCTGTGCCTGGCAAAATCCAGGTACCAAAAGAAGGTAAAACTGTGAAGTCTGATATCCACCCCAAGTATGCACCGGTTGTCTTCCGTGACCTGGCGTCCGACACCGCTTTCCTGACGGCCTCCACCGCCACCTCCTCCAAGACGATCGAGTGGGAAGACGGAAACACCTACCCCCTCATCGAGGTGGAAATCTCCTCCGCATCGCACCCGTTCTACACGGGCAAGCAGCGCATCATGGACTCCGCCGGCCGCGTGGAGCGCTTCAACGCCCGCTTCAAGGGCTTCGGCGCCAAGAAGTAACCCATTTGGGATAAAGAGCATTACTTGGAGAAAGGTCCGTCGGCATCTGCCCGGCGGGCCTTTCCCCGTCACGGGGCCGACCGGTTCCGGCACCGGTTCCAGCAGAGGAGTCCTTGATGGCAAGCGAAGAACAGTACGGCACGCGGCGGCACGGGGAATATAAGGTTCCCGGTGGCAAGCTCGTGGTAGTGGATTTGGACGTCCGCGACGGCCGTCTGGCTAACGTGTCCCTGGGCGGAGACTTCTTCCTGGAACCGGACGAAGCCCTGCTGGATATCAACGCGGCCCTGGAGGGCCTCCCGGCCGAAACCCCGTTCGGTGAGATTGCCGCCGCCGTACATGCGCGCCTGGCCCCCGACGCAGTGCTCTTCGGTTTCTCTCCGGAGGCCGTAGCCACCGCGGTGCGCCGCGCCTTGGGGAAGGCAACCGGCTGGGGTGATCACCAGTGGGAAATCATTCCTCCCACGCCGCTGTCCACGCATATGCACGTGGCCATGGACGAAGTGCTGGCCGAGGAAGTGGGCACGGGCCACCGGAATCCCACCCTCCGGTTCTGGGAGTGGGAATCGCCCTCAGTGGTTATTGGCAGCTTCCAGTCATTGAAGAATGAAGTGGACCCCGAAGGCGCCCGGCGCCACGGTGTTACGGTGGTCCGCCGCATTACCGGCGGCGGGGCAATGTTCATGGAGCACGGCAACGCCATCACCTATTCGATCTATGTTCCGCAGTCCCTGGTGGACGGGCTCAGCTTCGCCGATTCCTACCCGTTCCTCGACGCCTGGGTGATGGAATCCCTGAAGAAGCTCGGCATCCAGGCCTGGTACGTACCGCTCAATGACATGGCCACGGAGCAGGGCAAGATCGGCGGAGCCGCCCAGAAGCGCTTCAGCAGCGGCGGCATGCTGCACCACGTCACCATGTCCTACAACATCGATGCGGACAAGATGGTGGAGGTGCTGCGGATCGGCAAGGAAAAGCTCTCCGACAAGGGCACCACCAGCGCGAAAAAGCGGGTGGATCCCCTCAAGCGCCAGACCGGTCTCTCGCGCGAAGACATCATTGCCACCATGATGGACACTTTCACCACCCGGTACGGTGCCGTGCAGGCTGGTATCAGCGAGGAAGAGATGGCTCTCGCCGAAGAAAAGGTCAAGGAAAAGTTCAACACGCCGGAGTGGCTGAACCGGGTACCCTGATCCGCGGTACGGCCGCGGGGCAGAGTGGCCACGGTGCAGTGCGGGCGGGCTGGATGCTACCCCGGCCGCCGGTACCGGGCCTAGACTGCGGCCATGGAGAAAAAGTCACTCACTGCCCTCGCCCGCCGGCAGATGGAAACTGCCCGCCAGGCGTCCAGCGGACGCAGTGCCGCCACGGTCTACGGGGGACACGAACACGTCCTGCGCCAGACAGTCATCGCCCTGCAGGCAGGGTTCATGCTCGATGAGCATGAGAACCCGGGGGAGGCGACCGTCCACGTGCTCAAGGGCAGGGTCAGCCTGATTTCCGAAGGCATCACCTGGGACGGTTCCGCCGGGGACCTGCTGATTGTGCCGCAGGCGCGGCACTCCCTGAAGGCCCTGGAGGATTCGGCTGTACTCCTGACGGTCGCCAAGCGGGCAGCGCCCTAGCGTCGCTGCCCTTCAGGTTCACACTGCGCCTCCAGCGTCACTGCTCTTCCGGCGTCACTGCGCGGCGGCCTGCACCCGCAGCGATCGCAGCAGCTGGTCCTGCGCTTCGATGATGATCCGGCGGAGGGCTGCCGGTGCGTCGGGATGCAGCTCCAGCCACTCCACGGATTTCTGCACTACCGGGTGGTCCGCCGGGACAGTGCCGGGCAGCGCGTCCTGGTGGCCGGGATACAGTCCGCCCACCACACGAGAGGCCAGCTCGATGCTGCGGCCTGCCCATACTCCGGCCAGGGAGGAGAAGTAATCCTCTGTGTAGCCGTCCAGCAACTCGTGGCTGCCCAGCGTAAAGCCGGCAATGGTGGCCGAAAGCAGCTCATTGGACAGGGCATCCGAATGAACGGCGGCCTGCCAGGCCGAGTCCTTGACCGCCGGCTCGGGGAAGGCTGCGGCAGCGGTGGTGTACCCCACGCGGCCCGACGCCGTGTTGTCCCGTTCCAGCTCCGCGTTCAGTTCCGCACGGTTCGCCAGCCCGGTCGCTGCCAGGGCCAGCCACAGGCGCCACCGCAGATCGGAATCAACGGTCAGCCCGCTGATGCCGGTACTGCCGTCCAGTAATCCCCGCAGCAGCTGATGATGGGTGCTGCTGCGGCGTCCGGCTGCCGCAGCAGCACGGGCCCAGATGACCTGGCGGTCGCTGCCCGGCTCGGCAGCGTGGAGTGCGGAAACCATGGCGGCATAGAGCTCCTCGCGCAGCTCTCCGCGGAGCGAAGCAGGCGCGTAGTACTCCACGGCGGAGAGCGCGTTGTCCAGCAGGACCTGCAGCACCCCTGCACCGGACTCCTGCGGGGCCACGCGCTGGATGAGCCGGACGTAGTCGCGCGCACTGAGTACACCGTCGCGGACGCTGTTCCACAGGGCGGAGAGGCTGATTGCCCGGGCCAGGGGATCGGTGAGGCGGTGGAGGGAATCCATCAGCGTCAGCAGTGACTGCTGGTCAAAGCGGATCTTCGCGTACGTCAGATCCTCGTCATTGAGCAGCAGCAGTGCCGGGCGGCTCCGACCGGTCAGCTCGGGGACCTCGGTCCGGGCGCCCGCCACATCCAGTTCAATGCTGTCGGTGCGGATCAGGAACCCGGCGTCGTCAAAGTTGTACAGCCCGATGCGGAGCCGGTGCGGCCGCGGAACCTGTTCCCCGCTCACCGGATCCGGTGCGTTCTGGCGGATCACTACCGAGGTATAGTTCCCGGCGTCGTCGGTCTCCGTCTCCGGCACCAGTACCGGCACCCCGGCGGTCTGCAGCCACTGCCGCGACCACTGGCCCATGTCCCGGCCGGAAGCCGCTTCCAGGGCAGCCAGCAGGTCCGCCAGCGTGGTGTTGCCGAAGGCATGGTCGCGGAAGTAACCGCGTGCCGCTTCGATGAACGTGTCGAACCCTACGTAGGCCACCAGCTGTTTGAGCACCGAAGCGCCCTTGGCGTAGGTGATGCCGTCGAAGTTCTGTTTTGCTGCTTCCAGGTTCGGGATGTCAGCGACGATGGGGTGCGTGGTGGGCAGCTGGTCCTGGACGTAGGCCCAGGCCTTGCGCCGGTTCGCGAAGCTCACCCAGGAATTGGTGAAATCCGTGGCGCGGTCCACCGCGAGGGCGCCCATGTAGTCGGCGAAGGATTCCTTGAGCCACAGATCATCCCACCACGCCATGGTGACCAGGTCGCCGAACCACATGTGGGCCATCTCGTGGAGGATGGTGTTGGCGCGTGCCTCGTACTGGGCTTCCGTGGCCCGGGAGCGGAAGACATACGCCTCGGTGAAGGTCACCAGGCCCGGGTTTTCCATGGCCCCCAGGTTGTACTCGGGAACAAAGGCCTGGTCGTATTTCCCGAACGGGTAGGGGAAGGCAAAGAGGCGGTGGAAATAGTCCAGGCCCCGTTTGGTGACCGCAAAGATGTTCTCCGGATCAAAGTACTCCGCCAGGGAAGACCGGCAATAGGCCGCCAGCGGCACCTGCAGCTCCGAACCGTCCTGCAGTGTCATCGACCACTGGTCTTCGGCCCGGTGGTACGGGCCGGCCAGCACGGTGGTGATGTAGGTGGAAATGCGCTGGGTGGGCGCGAACTCCCAGCGGCTCAGGCCGCCGTCGTCCGTCTGCGTGCGGGAGGTTTCGCTACCGTTGGAGGCTACGTGCCAGCCGGCCGGGGCTGTGACGGAAAAGCTGAAGGAGGCCTTCAGGTCCGGCTGTTCGAAATTGGCGAACACCCGGCGGGCGTCGGCGGGTTCGTACTGCGTGTACAGGTACGTCTGCCCGTCAGCCGGGTCAACGAAACGGTGCAGGCCCTCGCCGCTGCGGCTGTACAGCGCCGTACCGTCCACGGTGACGGTGTTTTCTGCCTGCAGGCCGGGCAGGTGGATACGCGAGGAGTCCACGGCGGTGGCGAGGTCCAACTCCCGGCCGTTCAGCACCACGGAGGAGATCCCGCCGTGGATGAAATCAAGGAAGGTGGCCGCCCCGGGTTCGGAACAACTGAACACGATGGTGCTGGTGGACCGGAAACCGGCGGCGCCGGCATCTTCGGCATTACCAAGGTCCAGATGGACGTTGTAGGAGGTCACGGACAGCAGGCGGGAGCGCCGGGCGGCTTCGTCACGGCTCAGATTCTGGTTGGACACTTGTTCATTCAATCACCTTCACCGTACTTAGCGCGTCCGGCGGCCCGTCCGGTGCGCGCCGGGCCGCGGTGTCGAGCGGGGTCCTGTCCGGTGCGCGCCGGCAGGAAACGGCGGCCGAGTGCCTGAAAGGAGACAACGGCCAGGAGAATGAAATACGGGGTGTAGAGGTACAGGAAACGGGACCTCGCTTCCGAGAGCAGCAGGAACAGCAGCAGGCCCAGCAGCGCTATCCGCACGGCGGAGAGTTCCGGGCGCAGCAGGACCGGGGTCCGGAGCGCCAGCGGCACCGCGGCGAGGGCGAGGAGCAGGAACCAGGTTCCCTGCCACAGTGACAGCGTCCAGGGGAAATGGGGGCGGGTATTGCCGAAGAAGTCCTGGATGGCCTGGTCTGCCGGGTTGTCGGAGACAAAGTCGTTGCCGTCAACGGTGCCTTCACCCCAGGTAAAAAAGGACCCGTCGCCGGTGATCCACAGCAGTTTGTGGTTGAGGAACCCCGCGTAGCCTGCCGGACCCATGGCCTGGACCCGGGCAGCATAAACGTCCAGGCCATGCCGGAACCTCTCCTGCGGGTCTGCAATCTGCACCGTTGTTTCGGCATCGGACTGGTTGTAGCTGCCGTAGTACGGCCCGTGCGGCCCGGGTGCCTGCTGGGCGCCCACCTTGAGGAAATGGGTGGCGGGCAGGGCGCGGTCCGTGTCCGGCACCGCGGCGCTGTTCCGCTCAAAGGTGCTGATGCCTGCGTATGCCGCGAGGAAACTGCCCGTGACCACAGCCAGTCCCGCCAGGAGGCCGGCAGTACCCTGCCTGCCGGGCAGGAGGCAGAGGGCAGTGAGGCCGGCGGCCACCAGGCAGATGAGTACGGTGGGCTTGATGCCGTAGCCCACTGCACAGGCAGCGCCGGCAAGGATCCACAGAGGTATCCGGACCTGCCAGTGCCCGCTGCGGCAGGCGGCAAGCAGCAGGCAGAGGATCAGGATGGGGAACACCATCCCCACGGTGTCCGAATAGAGCACTCCCGCCCACGGGGAAAAGAGCACAAAGATGCCCAGCGGCAGCAGTGCCAGCACGGCGGCGCTGGTGCCGGCCAGCATCCGCGCCGCCCAGTACGTCAGCACCGTTACGGCAAAGAGGACGACGGCGTTCAGGAACGCGGCGGCCATCTCAAGGTCCGTCACGCCCAGGGCAGTGACGAAGCGGAGGTAGGCGGACAGCAGCAGCGCCAGCAGGGTGTTGTTCGGGTTGATGCCGAAATAGGAGGAGAGCGCTGTTTGTGTGCCCTGGGCCAACCCGGCAGCGGAGTCAAAAACAGCATGGGAATCCCAGTCCGCCGGCAGACGCACGGCAAACACCAGCCGGACCTGCAGCGCAAAAAGACCTGCCCACAGGATCACGCGCATCAGGTTCCGCAGCCCGCGGTGCCGGGAGAGCGCACCGGTACTCCGTTGTTGCAGCAGGTACAGCCCGGCCATCAGGACCAGGACGGCGCCGGCAGCTGCTGCGGCCCACCCCCGGGGATACTGCGAAAACCCGTAGTGCGGGCTGAGCAGATTGCCGATCACGGACCAGGCCGCAATCCCGCAGAAGACCAGTCCGGCCGCCGCCGGCAGGCGGGCGGCAAAGGTCAGCCGGGTTCCCGGTCCGTCTGCGGGCCGGCCCGGGCGACGTCCTGCACGCCGGTCGCGGCGACGTCCTGCGGCAGTGCCGGAAGGGTGCGCGGAGTCCGGAAGCATTCCGGGCAGGCGGGCATCCGAGGCCATTCAGGCTCCAATCCACGGCGCGCGGAAACCCGCCTTCCGTTCCTGATGGGATGGCTGTGCTCCTCCTCGTTGGACACTAGGCGGCCGTGCATCCCAGCCACAAGTAGAGGGGCGGATTCCGGCCTGCCGGCGCCGCTACCGGCAGTGTGTTCCCCGGCGCCTCCGGTGCTTTCCCTGCACCGGATGCACCAGCTGCCTGAGCTGCCTTCGGTCAGCCGGTAATGGCCACCGCTACGCCCAGCCCCAGCCCCGCCACCAGCGCCCAGGATGCCAGGGCGGCGGCGACGGCACGGATGCCGGAAGCAAAGAGCGCCCGGACCCGCACCCCGGCGCCCAGTCCGAACAGGGCGGCGGCAAAAAGCAGTTCCTGGAGCACGGATGCCACCTCCAGTGCCGGTGCAGGCAGCAGCCCGAAGGTACGCACGAGGATGAGGGCGAGGAAGCCGAGCACAAACAGGGGAACCAGCGGCGGCCGCGGACCCGCCCCGGAGCCGGAGGCGCGGTCCGCG